>NZ_CAXAPG010000019.1:0-102437 GCF_963970585.1 Pseudomonas sp. RL_105y_Pfl2_101 | reverse complement strand
GGGTGCGCGATGTGGTGCAGACCACCTTCATCCTCAACGGTGAAAAACACGAGTATTTCAACCAGAAGGAGCGCTGGCAGCGCTTCGGCTGGCCGGGGCGTAGCGACTACCCCGGCGTGAGCCTGACCTGGACCAGCGTCCACACTGGCGAGCGGTTGTTCGCGGACTACGCCGGCACCTGGGGGCTGATTCGCTTGCTGGAGCAAGCCACGTTCACCGCACTGGATGACGGCGACAGCCGCTACCGCATGGTGCTCAAGGCCCCCGATGGGCTGGGCTTGACCTGGCACCTGCGCACCGAACTGGACGCCGGGCCGATGGCGTTGCTCAGGCTACGAGGGTTTACGTTGCCGGGGCAGGTATTTTTGGAGGGGCGTGGGGCTGCGGGGGGATAGGCGTGCAACCTGAACCGCCTGACGATTGCTGGATCTGAGCACGGATTGTTCGATGCACGAAACGGCGGTGCGGGCCGATGTAGAGCTGTCAGGCGTGAGGTTGCTCCGAGTTGTGGAATGAGGGGGTTGGTGAGCGTTTATGGAATAAATCCCCTCGCCACAGATTCGCCTGCGTTCTTAAGTGAACAGCAGCGCTAACACCGCAAACAGTCGCCCATCAGGCCGGCGCCCTAGGCGTATCTGAGGGTGACTCGCCAAACAGCGCCCGGTAATGGGCCGCAAAATGACTCAGGTGGAAAAACCCCATCGCCACGGCGATCTCACTGACGTTCAGTGCCGCCGCATGGGTCGTGATCAGACGCCGGCGCACGGCATTGAGCCGCAGGTTGCGCAGGTACTCCACCGGACGCATCCCGGTGACCGCCTGGAAACTGTTCTGTAGGGTCCTGCGGCTCACCCGCAATTGCTCGCACAAATCGAGGATGCTCAAGGGCACCTCTGCACTGGCGACGACCAGCTCCTGGCAGCGCTTGACCAAATAGGCACTGACGGCAAAATTGCCGCGCCGGCCACGCACCTCGTCCGAAGCGTGACTGAACAGGTCGAGAAAGGCGTTGAGCAGAACGTCCTCGAGGATTTTTTCCGAGGCTGGATTGACCGCGTCCGTCTGTTCCAAAAGGTGACGAAACAATGGGTGAATCATTTGTTGCACGCGGCGCAGCACCGCCTCATCCACGCTGACCTGGGACACGCTTTTCAAACGATTGAGCTGTTCGCTCGACAGTTCGTAGGCCGCCAGCTTGGCGAACCGTACCGTGTCGACATTCGCCGCGAAAAAATGCGTGCCTTCCGGGGCGTGCAAGACGAAGTCCTCGCCATCGCGCAACAGCACGACGCTGTGGGCGCCCACTTGGTGCCCCTGGACCACTGGCGCACCGCCCAGCGACATGGCAATGCACAAGCGCCCTTTTGGCGCGCTACCGCGCTGCACCACCCGTTTATCCAGCACCTCCTGGAATATCTGGAAACGTTCGGCGCACACCTGCCGCAGCTCGCTGGAAAGGCAGCCACGCCCGAGTTGGTCATAGACCTGTTGCCAGCCCAGGATCGAACCGGCGTGTTGCTGAGGATCATTGAAGGTACGGACTTCGGCGAACATGATCATTGTTCCTCGGTGACACTGTGCTTATTGCCCGGTGCTGTATAGGAGCTGTGCCAGACGCTGTGCCGATGCTGTGTCGGACGCTGTGTAGGAGCTGCCGAGTGCAACGAGGCTGCGATCTTTCCCCAGACACTTGAATCTCAAGCGAAAGAAAAAAGATCAAAAGATCAAAAGATCGCAGCCTTCGGCAGCTCCTACAGTGAACCGTGCTTATTGCCGGAAAACCAAAGCCAGTTCCATGCCAAGCATGTACAACCGGTACTCAGCGGCCTTGATCTCCAAGGGCGCCAATAAAGACCCGGACAGCACCACCTGGCCTGCTTCAACGCACTGCCCATCGGCCAGCAACCTGCGGACCAACCAGCACAGGTTGGCCTGGGGTGTGTCCTCGCGCGCCTGGGCATTGCCCTCGCCGCAAGGCACCCCGTCGCACTCCAGGCGATAGTTCACGTGGGGCAGTTGCTCGGGATGGAACCTGACCCGCGAACCCAGGCAATACAGCCCCGCCGCGGCATTGTCGGCAAGAAACGCCCCAACGCCGAAACGCCAGCCCTGCCAGCGACAATCGGCCATTTCGAACGCCGGCGCGACCTCGGACACGGCGGCCAGAATGTCATCATCGCTGTAGAAACCTGGCAGCAACGTACGCCCCAGAACAAACGCCAGCTCGATTTCCAGCTTGGGTTGAATCAGCCGGGCAAGCGACACGGAACGGCCAGGTTCCACGGCCATGGCATCGGTCAGTGCGCCCAACACCGGTTCATCAATACCGAAACGGTCCTGGGCGGGGCGGCCGGCGAAGGCCACTTTCCATCCGGTCAACTGCTCACCAGCGGCCTGGCGTCGGCGTAATGCCTCGCGCTGCAAGGTGTAGCCCGCCGGCAGGTCAACGGCCTGTGGCTCCAACGAAGGCAAGGCGTGTACGGCCTGCGCGGCATCCTGAAGCCGGACCAGGAAATCATCTTCGCGCCTCATGAGAGTTGCTCCGCCAATTTGCGCAAGACGCCTTCGAGCCGCTCAGGTGTGGTGATCGCGGCGACGAACCGATCCGGCCGCACCACCACTACGCAGTCACGCACCTTGGCAAACCATTCGCCCAAGCGGTTATCGACGTCCTCGACGCAAATGGCGCCATTGACGGACATGGGTTGGTTACGCCCCACGCCACTGCGCGAGCGATTGATCTGGATGAAACGCGTCTCCCAACGCGCCCACCAGGCGGCGGTTTGCTCACTGAGCTGTTCGCTCGGATTGACCCGATACCCCAGCACCGCATAGGAATGCCCCAGCACCTCGTCCAGGCGCCGGCGCTGGCCCTGGGCGTCTTCGACAGACGGCTGGATGAACAGCTGCCCAACCAGATCATCCTCATGCAGCTCGGCACGCTCGTGATGAACCAGGCCTTTGGTGATGGTCGCCTTGGGTTTGAACTTGAATTCCAGCAAGTGCGAGCGCAGGTTGTCGACGCTGTTGACGGCCTGGAACAACCAGTCCCGCACACCGGCCATCAGCGGGTTGGTCAGCCCCAGCACTGCGCCCATGTTGTCGGCCAACGCGATGAGATCGGTGGCATGCCCGCGGCGCTCCTGGTCGTAACTGGCAAGAATCGCCGGCGACGCCCGCCCTTGGAGGATCGCGGCAAGCTTCCAGGTGACGTTGGCGACATCACGCAGGCCCGAATTGAGCCCCTGCCCGGCCCAGGGCGGGGAAATATGCGCCGCATCCCCCACCAATGCCACACGGCCCTGGACAAAGCGCGCCGCGACCCGAGAGTTATGGGTGTAGGCGCGGATCCGGATGATTTCCAGTTGATCGACCGCATCGCCGATATGCCCACGAATCAAGTCCCGGATCGTCGCTTCTTCGCACATCCGGCTCTCGTCTTCACCCTCCAGGAGCATGAACTCCCAGCGCCGTTGCTGATACGGCAGGTAAATGCACACGAAAGGTCGCTGAGGGTCGGCATGCAGGGCTGTATACGGTGCATCCAGGGAGTCGTTGGCGGTATCGATGACCACCCATTTGCGCGGATGGGTCAACCCCAGCAGCTCGATACCGAGTTTCTTGCGCACGCTGGAACGTCCGCCATCGGCGCCGATCACGTACTGCGCCTGCAATTGATACAGCTCACCCTGGGCATCGCGCACCTGCAAGGTCACGCCCTCGGCATCCTGCTCAAGATCGAGCATTTCATGGCCCTGGCGCAACTCGACACTGGCGTGCTTGCCCAGTTGCTCGCGCAATGTCGTTTCCAGCAACTGTTGCATGAAGATGTTGCGCATCGGCCAACCATAGTGGGCCGTGCTCGGCTTGACCTCGGCAAAACACACGCCTCGCGCATTGTAGTAACGCAGGGGCACGTTGCAGATCATGTCACGCGCGGCCAGTTCAGCGATGCCGATGCCCTGCAACACCCGCAGCGCTTCGTCATCCATGCCCACGGCGCGGGGATACGGCAGGACGCCGTCAGCCAACTCGAGGACGATGCAGTCGATGCCGTACAGCCCCATGTAATGAGCGGCCGTGATTCCGTTGGGGCCACCGCCCACGATGACAACCTGGGTTTTCTCCTGCTTCATCGCTATTCACCGCTTTGTTGTTGTGGTTGTAGGCACTGGTCATACAGATAGTCCATGACGACAAGGTTGAACATTTCGCTCTGGTCATCATGGACGTAATGGCTGGCGTCGGCGATTTCCTCTGTGCGCACCCACTTATTGGCCTGCTTGATCGACTCAAGGATCGCCAACGGCAGGAAATCGGAACGGGCGCCACGAATGAACAGCGTCGGGCAATCCAGTGCCCGTACCGCCGGCCACAAGTCTGTCGGGGCAATACTCAGGCGCGCCTGGGCGATACCTTGCTGGTCGTGACGCCATTCGATTCCAGCCAGGGTTTCCTTCATGGAATACATCAACCTGGAAGCCAGCCCCTCCTGAGAGAGGCCAGGTCGCGCTTGCAGCCAGAACTGGGCGGCGCTCTCCCAGTCAGGAAACAACAACGGTGTCTGGCTCATCTCGCGCCGAATGCGCTCGGCGCCATCACCGCTGACCGAAGAACCAGGGCCGATGTCCTCGATCACCAGCGCTTGCAGTCGTCCCGGATTGAGCCGCGCATACTCCAGTGCATTGGTGCCACCGAGGGAATGCCCCACCAGGACGAAACGCTGCAACCCCAAATGCGCCACCAGATCTTCAAGGTCATTGACGTAGGCCTCGGTCCGATAGCTGGAGGCATCCGCCCAGTCACTGTAGCCACGACCGCGCTGGTCAAGGGCATAGCAGCAGTAGCGCTCGCCCAGTGCATTGGCCAAACCATCCCAGGTCTGGGCATAGGAGCGCAGCCCGTGCAGCAGCACCACCGCAATGCCCGACGGGTTGCCCCACGACAAATAGTGCAGGCGCATCTGCGAGCGATTGATGAAGAACTGGCTGTTTGCAGACATTCGTTTGCTTCCCACGATCAGCGCACCTCAATACAAGCCGTCATTGCCCTTGACGTCGGCAGCCTTGAGGCCACCCAGCCGTGCATGCAAACGCCCGCGCGTGGCGAAGGCCCAGATGATGATCAACTCGTCGGCGGCTGGACCGTCACCGAACGACAGGGAAATGCTGTCGTAGTGCGAACGGACATACAGCGCATCCTTGTGGGCCAGCGGCACATCGATGGTCACGCCAGGCCCGCCACGCTTGCCGGTGGAAGGCACCCAGGACTTGCCGCCGCCCAAGGCGACGCGGATCGGATCCGCCGCCGGGTTGGTCAACAGTGCATTGCCATGCTCGTACTCGCCCTGACTGCCCACCAGGCACGCCTTGCCGTAGCTGACGATTTCGCGCTGGCCGGCCATTACCCGGATACGCCGACCAAACTCCTGGCCCAGCAAGGGTGACGGCTCTACCAGCTCGGCCAGGCTTTCGCTGAAACGGCCGGCATAAGGGTTGGCGATCACGGCGCCAATGGCGTACTTGAACAGCGGCTCACCATCGGCCAACTGGCCCGTTTCGTTGGCCAGGGTTTCCTCGACGAAGCTATACCATTTGCGGATGTGGTAACTGGCGAAATTTGCGGTTTTCATAAGAGCAGTCTCTTCAAAGTGGGTCGAGATCGAAATGTCGGCTAGGCGCTCCAGCGGCGCTGAAACGCGCCTTGCCACGCGCATCGTCGTGTTCGGTCTCGAGGAAAAATTCCATGCGATTGCCGTCGGGGTCGTTGAAGTACACACCGTTGCCGATCTCGTGGTCGGTGATCTTCACCACCTCGACGCCCTTGCTCAGCAACATGCCGTAGAGCTGGCGCAGGGTGGTCATGTCGCCGGCGATTTCCAGCCCGTAGTGCTGCAAGCCCAGCCCGCCCTGGTGGGCCCCGGGTGCTGCGCGGAGCAACGCGATGTCGTGATGCTTGGCACCGAAGGCCATCATGATCCAGCTTTCACCCCGGGCGCTTTCATGCATGCCCAGCACGTCGGCGTACCAACGCGCCGACACTTCAGGGTCGCTCACGGATAGCGACAGGTGAGTACGAACGACTTCGACTTTCATCGCGCGGTCCCTCAGTTTTTCTTGATGATGGATTGATGCCCGGACTTGATCTGCGCCACGGCGGGCGTCCAGAGCACATCAGCGATTTCACTGAATTCACGCCACTGCTTCTGCCAGCCGTCACCGCCATTTTCGGAGGTGAACAGATGCCCATATTTGGTACCGGCGACGATCTGGCGAGGGTCGGCGGGGTTCAAGGCAATCGCCCAGACACAGGAGTTGGGCTGTTGTGGCAGCGGCAGCACTTCCCAACTGAGGGCGGCATTGCGCGAGACCAGCACCTTGCTGGTCGTACCAGGGGTACCGTCGGAGATACTCAGGTAAAGCGTATCCTCGCTGCCCAACGGTGCATTCATGGCACGCACGTAGTACAGGCCGAAGGCTTCCCGGGCGACGATGCCGGTCCAGGTCTGCCCCTCGTCAAGGCTGCGGTAAACGGCGTTGACGCACACCACCACGATGACCTTTTGCCCATGGTTGGGCAGGACCACGATGTTGTGCACGTCCGAGTTGTAGTCCCACAGCAAGCGATCGTCGACACGGGTCCAGCCATCGCCACCGTCACGGCTGTGGAACAACCCGCCCTCCTCCAGGCCGAACCAGAGCTGGTTGCGATCCGTCGGGTCGTAGGCGAAGGCCAGCAAACGCGGACGACTGACGCCGTCGCAGAACTCCGGGATCTCCACCGGGGCACGTTCCCAGTTCTGGCCACCGTCGAGGGTGCGCCACAGCACCGCGCGCGACGGAGCACCCGTACCGACGAAAATGCGCTGTGCATCCTGAGGATCCACGGCCACCTTCCAGACGGTTTGCCCATTGAATGGCGAATCCAACCGCTGCCAATGACCTCCGGTATCAAGGCTGATGCACAGGCCGACGTCGGTGCCGGCGTAGATCACCTCAGGCGTCCCCGGATGGAAACTCAGGGAGCGGGTGATCGCGTCGAATTCCAGGTCCTGGCCCAGGCCCAGTCGATGCCAGGTACGCCCATCGTCGGCGCTGCGGATCACCGCTTGCCCTACGGTGGCGACCAAAAGGGTTCCGTTACTCATCACTGCTGCTCCTCAAATGAAGATGCCGCGGGTCAAGCCGCCGTCGATGCCAATGGATTCCCCGGTCACCGCACCGGCTTTGGGGGATGCGAGGAAGCCGATCAGCCAGCCCATTTCAATAGGCGCCAAGGTGCGCCGGATCGGCGTCGCGTCGATGTAGCCCTGCTCCACCTGCTCGGGCGTCTTGCCCTGCTTGATCCCTTCGCGCTCGTAGAGCTCCTGGATGTGCGGGGTGTCCACAACGCCGGGGTGGATCAGATTGACCGTGATGCCGGAGGGGCCGAGTTGGTCGGAAAGCGTCTTGGTCATGTGGGCGATGGCCAGGTTGCGCATACCCGAGAGGACCTTGCTGCCACGCCCGGTCAGGCCACCGATATTGATGATGCGACCGAAGCCACCGGCCTTCATGTGCGGCGTCACGGCCTTGGCGCAACGGAAATAGCCGATCACTTTGGTGTTGAGGTCCGAGAGCAATTCGTCGTCGCCGGCATGCTCGATGTCGTTGCGCACCACACCGGACGGTGCGGCGGCGCCGTTGACCAGGATGTCGATGCGACCAAAGTGCTTGTGGGCCGCCTCCACCATGTCGGACACCGCCGACATCTGGTTGGTGTCACAGAACAGCGGCAGCACCTCGTTGCCGGTCTCTGCGGTGATTTCCTCGGCGGCTTGCTGGAGGTATTCCATGCGCCGCGCGCAGATCACCACCTTGCAACCTTCCTGGGACAGAAAGCGCGCGACTTCCTTGCCGATGCCCATGCCACCGCCGGTGACGATTGCCACGCGGCCTTGTAATTCCAGATCCATAGCAGTTCCTCTTGTGATTGTTCGGCTCAGGCGAGATCGACGAAGACACTTTTGGTTTCGGTGTAGGCATCGATCACGTTCTTACTCATTTCCCGGCCCCAGCCGGATTGCTTGTAGCCACCGAATGGCGAGGCCGGGTCGACGACGTTCCAGCAGTTGATCCACACCGAGCCGGCCTTCAACTGCGCCGCCACGCGATGGGCGGAGCGCAAGTCACGGGTCCAGAGACCGGCCGCCAGGCCATAGGGCGAGTCGTTGGCGCGCAGCACCAGTTCATCGATTTCGGTCCAGCTCATGACGGTCAGCACCGGGCCGAAGATTTCTTCCCGGGCGACACAGGCACGCTCGGCGCGGTCGAGAAACACGCTGGGGCGGATGAAGTGGCCGTGCTCCAGGTGGGCCGGCCGATCACCGCCGCAGATCAGCTCGGCGCCTTCTTCCTGGCCCCGTTGCAGGTAGCCACGCACCGTGCCCAATTGCCGGGCCGAGACCAGCGGGCCCATGCTGCTGGCCGGATCCAGGCCGGGCCCCAACACATGGGCGGCCGCGTGGCGCTGGAGTTCTTCAAGCACCTGATCGAGAACGCTGGCGTGCACGTAGAGACGCGATCCGGCGGTGCATACCTGCCCCTGGTTGTAGAAAATGCCGTCGGCGGCGCCTTTGGCGGCACGGACGATATCGGCGTCCGGCAGGATGATGTTGGGGGACTTGCCACCCAGCTCCAGCGAGACCTTCTTCATATTGCCGGTGGCCGCCTGGGCGATCAGTCGCCCCACCTGAGTCGAACCGGTGAAGGCGATCTTGTCCACGTCCGGGTGCTGGGCCAGCGGTGCGCCGGTATGCACGCCGAGGCCGGTGAGCAGGTTGACCACACCAGCCGGGAAACCGGCGGCCTCGATCAACTGCACCAGGCGAATCGCCACCAGGGGCGTCTGCTCGGCGGGCTTGAGCACCGCGACGCAACCGGTCGCCAGCGCCGGGCCAAGCTTCCACACGCACATGGTCAGCGGGAAGTTCCACGGCACGATCAAGGCGCAGACGCCCACCGGCTCGCGCAAGGTGTAGTTGAGCATCGGGGCGCCGCTGGAGGGCGAGACCGGCAGCGTGCTGCCTTCGATCTTGGTCGGCCAGCCGGCGAAGTAACGAATGATATTGGCCGCACTGGCTGCTTCGCCCCGGGCCGCGCCGATCGGCTTGCCGTTTTCCAGGGTGATCAGTTGCGCCAGCTCTTCGCGATGCTGGTCGAGCAGCTCCGCCAGGCGAAACAGCAACAACCCGCGCTGGGCCGGTGACTGCTGCGCCCAAGGCCCGGTGAAGGCCGCGCGGGCGGCAGCGACGGCGGCATCGACGTCGCGCTCGCCACCTTCGGCGACTTGCGCCAGGGTGTGTTCAGTGGCCGGGTTTTCCACGGCAAACCGACGGCCATCGGCGGCGTCCTGCCAAGTGCCACCGATAAACAGCCGACCCGGTTGCGACAGGAACTTCTCGACGGCAGGTAACAATTGAATCGGGTTCATATCCGCTCCTTCACAGTGCCATTTCAATCAGGCAAGGGCCGCCATCGGCCTTGGCGTTGGCCAGGGCGCGCTGCAACTCACCGTTGGTGTGCACGGTGCTGGCCGGCAAGCCGTAGCCTTTGGCCAGAGCCTTCCAATCGATGCGTGGCCGGTCCAGTACCGTCAGGCTCAGGGCCTCGGGGCCCAGGTCGGTCATGCCGAAGCGGCGCAGCTCGTTCTGCAAAATGGCGTAGCGATGGTTGGCCGCGATCAGGATCACCACCGGCAGTTGCTCGCGGGCAATACTCCACAAGGTCTGGATGGTGTACTGGGCGCTGCCGTCCGATTGCAGGCAGAACACGCGGTTGCCGCGCTCGGCCATGGCGGCGCCAAAACCCACCGGGATGCCCTGGCCGATGGCCCCACCGGTGTTGGTCAAGACCCGATGCCGTGCGGCATGGGCCGAAGCGGTGAAGAATGGATAGCCGCACGTCCCGCCTTCCACCGAAACGATGCAGTCGTCCGGCAGCGACGCAGCCAGCACCTGACCCACGGACTGCGGGGTCAACGTAGCTTCGCTTGGCGGCAGCTCGATACCGGTTGGCGTTGGCACATAAGCCGGCGCTTCAAGCGCATCGGCAAGCGCCGTGAGTGCGCCGGCAACATCGTCCCCTACTTCCGCCAGGCAGAGCAGGCGTTCACGTTCGGCCAGGCGAGAAGCGATGCCTTCGTAGCCGAAATAACTGATCGGCTCCGGCACGCCGGCGCACACCACCGCGTCGTACTGGTCAAGGATCTCAATGGCGACTTCGGGGAAGTACGGCAGGCGATCCAGGTCAGGCAAACCACCGCCGCGATAACTCAGGCGCGGAAAGGTTTCGGCGAACAGGCGCACGCCCGGCAGTTGCGCCAGGCGCCCCGCCGCTTCGAGCCCGGCGACCGACAAGCCTTGGTCGCCGACGATAAACACCAGGCGCCGACCATCACGCAGGGCCTGGGCGACCGCCTCGATCCGGTCACCGGCAAAACGCCGAACCGGGGCCTGCAATGCGGTGAAGGCTTTCTCGTGCTGCACCGTGTTGGCTTGCAGGTCCATCGGCAGAATCAGGCTGGCGATCTGGCCGTTGGCCTGCCAGGCGGCACGCACCGCCTCCTGGAAATCTTCACCAACGCCCGATGCCGTGCGCGAGGTACGTACCCACTTGGAAACACTGCCGGCCAACGCCTGGATATCACTGGCCAACGGCGGATCGTAATTGACGTGCCAGGACGCGTGATCACCGATGACGTTGACGATCGGGGTGTTGGCGCGACGCGCGTTGTGCAGGTTGGCAATGCCATTGGCAAAGCCTGGCCCCAGGTGAGTGAGGGTCATCGCCGGCTTGCCGGCAATCCGGCCATAGCCGTCCGCAGCACCGGTGCACACCCCTTCGAACAAGGACAACACCGGCTTGAGGGCTGGCGCACTGGCCATGGCTGCCACCAGGGGAATTTCAGTCGTTCCGGGATTGGCGAAGCAGTATTCGATACCGCTCGCCACCGCCGCTTTCACTATCAGTTGCGCACCATTCATTTCCAGCCCTCTTGATCGAGCGTTTGCAGTGGCTGGGATTTATCACATAGAAGAACCCTCCACTCAAGTACTTTTTACACATAAAAGCTCTTATTTTGAGATTTATGCAAAATTACCACGAGAATAAGGCCATCAATCCGTTTGTTTTTCTCAAGCACTGGCGTATCGTGGCAACGCCCTGTCCGCCTAACGAGCGGGCTTTCCATCATCGGCGCACCTACCTATAGTGCTCACCCAAACGACCACCTACGCGCCATTCCCCCTTTAGGAGCGAAATGAGCAGTCTGAGCAAAATGCTGAGTGTGCTGGACCTGTTCGGCCCGGCCACGCTGAAGATCGACCCCGACACCATCGCCGAACGCATGGGCCTGTCACGGGCGACCGTGTACCGCTACGTCAAGGATTTGTGTGATGCGGGCCTGCTGGTCCGGGTGGATGCCGGCAGCTACGGCCTGGGGCCACGCATCATCGAGCTCGACTGGATGATGCGCCAATACGACCCGATCCTCGTGGCGGGCCGCGAGTTGATGCACCAGCTGTCCGAGGCCACTGGCCTGGCGGTGTTCGCCAGCGTTTTCTATGACGGCCACATCATCAACACCTACATCGCCGAACCCGATAACACCTACCAGTTCGCATTCGGTCGCGGCCAGCCACTGCCGTTTTTTCGCGGTGCGCAATCCAAGGTGTTGATCGCCTTCCAAAAGGGACGGCGCCTGCAACGCCTGTTCGAAGAACACATGGCCAAGGACCCCGACAACGGCTATGACTGGGCAAGCTTTTCCAAAGCGGCGAAAAAGATCCGCAAGGACGGCTATTGCCTGACCCACGATGAACTCAATCTGGGGCTCACCGGTATCGCGGCGCCGATCATCAACCCCGGGCTCGACGAGGTGGTAGGCAGCCTTTCAGCCGTCGGCAGCACCGACAGCTTCAAACTGCTGCGCCAGGAAACCGTGATTGAAATGGTGATGGACACCACCCGGCGGATTGCCGAGAGAATGCAGAATCCGCCTGCCATCGGCTAGAAACCGGAGGTGCGGCCTTACCGCTGCCCTGTAGGAGCTGTCGAGCGAAGCGAGGCTGCGATCTTTTCGCCCCCATTGAGTCTCAACGAAAGATCAAAAGATCGCAGCCTTCGGCAGCTCCTACAGGTCCCGACGGGGCAAGCTCCCTCGCCACAAAGTTTATCGAACAGCCCCTGCCTCAGAACGGCACGACCACCGTCACCTGGCTGTACACGTTGGTGCCATTGCCCGCCACTTGATTGCCCCCGGTCGTTGCATCCCGATCCGGCTTGTAGAGGCCTATCAGCGGCGTGATGATCAAGTGCTCATTGACGGCCCACTCGGCATACAGATCCAGCTCGCGGGCATCCAGGTTAAGGGCGCTGTCTTTACGCACGGTGTTGTAATCGAAGTACAACGCCCCGAGGGTCAGGTTCTCCAACGGTGTGGCTGTCAGGCCGACATGATGAATGCCCGTGTTGCTGTTGAAGGGCCCGGCATAATTGCCCGCGACTTCACCCTGGAACCAGGTGCCGTAGCCCGTGCTGAGCCCGGTGAACAGCGAGTCCCACTTCTGGGAATAGCGGGTGTAGCGGTACGTCAGTTTCGGGGCCCAGGCGAGATCGGTAAAGGTGTAGCCGGCCTCGGCGTACCAGGCGTTCTGCGGGCCGGCGTCCTTGTCCTGCCAGGCGTATTCGAATGCCAGGCTGGCGTTCTCGATGCCCGCGTCGCCCTCACCACGAATGCTGTAGACGTCCATGCCCTTGCGTTGCTTCTGGACATCGCTGGCCCACTGCTCGTTCACGTCGATGCCATGTATCCAGGTCAGCCCCAACGTGCCCGCCTTGGCGGTGTAATCGAGCGTGCCGGCGGCCAGTTCGGTTTCGGCCTGGGCGCGGTTATCGGATTTGAGCCACACCACACTGCCATGCAGCCCATCCTGCCCGCCCAGACGTAATACGGCGGTTTGATCGAACGCGTGGCGGGCAGCCAGGTAATAGGCGCCACCGCGATTCAAGCGACCATCGGCAGGCCCTTTGCCCAGGTTCGGCCCGTCATCGTTGATCAAGAATCCCCTGCCCAGCTTGACCACCTGGCGGCCGCCGGAGATATCGACGCCGTCCTGTCCCAGTACGGGGAACAGATCGGCGGAACGCCAACCCAGGTAAGCGTCTTCAATCTTCGTCGTGCGCTCGCTGCCCAGCGTATTGCCGGCCGCGTCGCCATCGCCCCAGGTGGCGGAGCTGACCAGGCTGAACGCCCCGTAGGCGGTGCCATGGCCGGCCAGGCCCTGGTCGCCGCTGACGCCATACTTGATGAAGCCTTCGCGCCAGGTTGAACCACCTGGCCTGCCGTCGTAGTTCTTGCGGCTGTTGAAATGACCGAACACGGCCAGCATGTCGGCGTTGAGGTGAGTGTCGTCATCGGCATACAACTCATAGGCCTGGACCTGACTCGCGGCGCAAAGCGCCAGCGTACAGGCAAGGCCACTGCCGAAAAATTCCATACGCGATAGGTTCCGCATGGCGGGAGCTCCTTGTGGTGCGCCTTTTGAAGGCTGTCTTTGTATTCAGGAGCCGGCGCAGCACGCTGCGCCGGCTTGCAGGCTAGCGGCAGTCGGCAAGCGCGCTGTCCAACGCGCCGACCATCATGGCGGCCTCGTCGGACGTGAGGGTCAGCGGCGGCGACATCACGATTTTGTTGCCTATCGGGCGCATCAATACACCGGCCCGGCGCGCCTGCTCGGCGATGCGCGAGGCCAGGCCCGTAGCAGGATCAAGCGGCTCGCGCGTGGCCTTGTCCGCCACCAGGTCCACAGCGATCATCAAGCCCTTGCCGCGCACTTCGCCCACTACCGCATAACGTTCGGTCAGCGGTTGCAGTTGTTCCAGCAACTGGGCACCGACCTTCCCGGCGTTGCCCGGCAAATCCTCGGCCTCGACGATGTCCAGCACCGCCAGGGCCGCCGCGCAGGCAGTCGGGTGCCCGCTGTAGGTGTAGCCGTGCATGATGACGTTGCTGAAGCCCGGGCCGTTCTCGATGGCATCGACCATGCGCTGGTTGAAGACCGTGGCGCCCATGGGGATGTAACCGGCGGTGATGCCCTTGGCCAGGCACAGTACGTCCGGGGCGACACCCCAGCCACGACTGCCGAGCATGCAACCGGTGCGGCCGAAACCCGTCACCACTTCATCGGCGATCAACAGGATGCCGTGGCGGTCGCAGACTTCGCGCAGCCCCTTCCAGTAGTACGCCGGCGGCACGATCACACCGCCGGCACCTTGCACCGGTTCGGCGATCAGCGCGGCAATGGTCTGCGGGCCGAGCAGCGCGATCTGGTCTTCCAACTGACGAATGCAGTGCGCGGTCAGTTCTTCCGGATCGCGGCAGTCCCAGGGGTTGCGGTACAGCCACGGCGTGTCGAGCAGATGACAGCCGGCCAACAGCGGCCCGTGGTTGTAGTGATAAACCCCATTGCCGCCCACTGATGTACCGCCCACGTGCACGCCATGGTAACCATTGCGCAATGAGAGAAAGCGCGTGCGCCCTGGCTCGCCGCTGGCGATCCAGTACTGGCGGGCCATTTTCAGGGCCGTCTCGACCGCGTCGGAACCGCCGGAACTGAACAACACCCGGGTCATGTTTTCCTGGGCGAACATCGACGTCAGCCGCTCGGCCAGGTCGAACACCCGCGGATGGGCGATGCCGTCGAAGGTCTGGTAATAAGCCAGTTCGTCCAGCTGCGCGGCAATGGCCGCCTTCACTGAAGCTCGATTATGGCCCACGTTCACGTTCCACAAACCGCCGACACCATCGAGCATGCGATGGCCTTCGATGTCGGTGATGTAGTTACCGTCGCCACGGGCGATGATCAACGTCTTGGAGCGGTTGGCTGGCGCCGAAGAACTCATCGGGTGCCAGAATTTTTTTTGTGCTGTCTTGTAGTGCTCGTACATGGTTGCAGTCCTCACTCTGTTTCACGCTTGCGTACGTACAGCAGTTGCTGGCCGGTGAACTCCAGCAACCCTTCAAGGCCGAACTCGACGCCGAACCCGGACATCTTGCTGCCGCCAAACGGCGTATTCGGCTGGATCTGCGCATGGCAGTTGACCCAAGCCATGCCACATTCCAGGCGACTGGCCAGGGCCTGTGCCTGCTCGCTGTCGCGTCCCCAGATCGATCCACCCAGGCCCATGTCGCCCGCATTGGCGCGACGCAGGACATCCTCGACATCCTGGTAGGCAATCAGCGGCAACACCGGCCCGAACTGCTCCTCATCCACCAGGCGCTGCCCGTCGGTCACATCGGCGACCAACGTCGGCGGATAGAAAAAGCCCGGGCGGTCCAGACGAGCACCGCCGCACAACACGCGTGCGCCCTGGGCACGGGCATCCGCCACCAGCTCCTCCACCAGCGCCAACTGTTCGAGGTTCTGCACCGGGCCAAACGTGACCCCGGGCGCCAGGCCATCCCCCACCACCTGCCGTCGGGCGATCAGGGTCAGGGCTTCGGCAAAAGCCTCGTACTGGGAGTGGTGGATGTACAAGCGCTTGAGGGCGGCGCAGGTCTGCCCCATGTTCAGGAATGCAGCCTGGAAAATATCTTCGGCGACCGCCTCGACCGAGGTGCCTGGCAGCACGATGGCGGCATCGTTGCCGCCCAGCTCCAGGGTCAGGCGCTTGAGGTTGCCGGCGGCGCCGCGCATCACGCTTTGGCCGGTGGCGGTCGAACCGGTGAAGACAATCTTCTGGATGCCGGCATGGGCAGTGATCGCGCTGCCGAACCCTTGTTCACCGGTCACGCTATTGATCACGCCCCGAGGCACGTGGCGAGCGATGACTTCCACCAGGCGCAGGGTGCTCAAAGGGGTCAGGCTTGACGGTTTGCTGATCACGCAATTGCCGGCCCGCAACGCCGGCATGATGTGCCAGACAGCGATCATGAACGGCCAATTCCAAGGCGTGATCGACGCGACCACACCCAACGGCTTGCGGTGCAGTTCAATGCGCTGGGTCGGGGTGTCTTCCACCAACTCCACGGGAATCTGCTGCTCGGCGGCATAGCGCGTCCAGGCCACCGCGCCCATCACTTCAGAGAACGCCAGCTCCAGTGGCTTGCCCTGTTCCTGGACAATGAGCCGGGCCAATGCTTCGGCTTCCTGCTCGAGATCGGCGGCGATGCTCAGCAGGCGCTGACGGCGATCTTCATGGGTGCTGTGTCGCCACTCGATGAAGGCCGATTGCGCTGCTTCGACAGCGAGGTCCAGCTGGGCCAGGGAACCGGCCGGGCATCGAGCGAACACCGTACCGGTCGCCGGATTGAGCACATCAAAGTGCCCGTTCTCACCGTCGACCCGAGCCCCATTGATGAGCATTTGATAATCGTGCATAGCACCTTCCTTTCACGCGCTGACGAACCGTGCCGAACGACAGCGGACTTGTTTTCTGGGTGGATTGACGTTGTGCGTAACGCCTTAGAGCTTGTGGCTTCCCAGCGCCGTGAATCGCTCAGGTGATGCCTTGCGCAATCGAGCCGCGAGGAACACGCCGACGATCAGCGCTGCGGGAATCACCGCGCAAAGGCCATAGGACAAGAGCTGGCTGGCGCCGGTCAGCACGTCGAAATGAATCACCGCAAGGGCCAGGACCGCCAGCAATGCCAGGCACGAAAAGACCGGAAGAATCCGACCGCGCCAGAGCCCCAGCTTCAGCTCCGGGTGAGCGCGGAAATAGACAAACACCGCCGCCGAGGTCAGCGCCATGAGCAAGATCACGCACAGCGTGGCCAGGTTGGAAAACCAGGCGAACAGCTGAAGGATCGGATCGGCGTCCAGCGCGGCGAAGATCAGTACCACCACCGCCGCGATCAGGCTTTGCAGGACCGAGCCCATGTGCGGACTCTGGTGCACGCGATGGGTGGTGCCCAATCGGCTGTGCAGCAAACCGTCGCGGCCGATGGCATAGAAGTAACGGGCCGCAGCATTGTGAAACGCCAGCAGCCCGGCGTAGATGCTGACCATGAACAGCACGCGGATGATCTGGGTCAGGTGCGGGCCGACAAAGTGATCGGACATGCCGTAGATGAACGTCGTCGGATCCTGGAGCGCCTGCAAGGTCGGCACGATCTTGTCGGCCCCAACGCCGATCACCATCGCCCAGACCGACAGGGCATAGAAGCCACCGATCAACAGCACCGAGCTGTAGGTGGCAATGGGAATCGTGCGATGCGGATTCCTGGCCTCCTCGCCGTAGATGGTGGTGGCCTCGAAGCCGATGAACGCCGCGAAGCAGAACAGCAAGCCGATTGACGGCGTGCCGCTGAACACATGGCTGCGCTCGAACGAATCGAGATTGATACCGCTGTCGCCACCGGTCTTGAGAATGGCAAAATCCAGCGTCAGGATCGCCAGGTACTCAGCAATAACCACCACCGACAGCACCCGGGCCGACAGGTCGATCTTGCGATAGCCAAGCACCGCGATGCTCGCCATCGCCAGGAGCGAATACGTCCACCAAGGCAAGTCCAGGCCAAAGACACTGGCCATCGTGCCACTGACCACGCCGCCGAACATGCCGTAGAGGCCGACCTGGAGAATATTGTAGGCAAACATCGCCAACACCCCCGCCGCTCCGCCGGCCAGGCCACCCAGGCCGCGGGAAGTGAAGGCATAGAAACCACCGGCGTTGGTCATGTGACGGGACATGGCGGTGTAGCCCGCCGAGAACGCCAGTAACACCAGCAAGGCCAGGATCAGCAATGCCGGTGTGCCAGCGCCGTTGCCCAGCATAATGCCAATAGGGAAGCCGCCGGCGATGACGCTCAAGGGGCTCGCCGCCGAAATCACAAAGAAGATGATGAAACCGACACCCAAGGCGCCGCGCTTGAGCTCCGTCGAGCTGCTGATCGGGAAAGATACGCTCATTGTTCTTGACCTTATTGTATGAGGCAGTTGTTGCTGGATCGCAGACGGCCAGCTTCGCCGACTTCCAAAAGCTTATTGTTCTGCTTGCACGCTGGATTCGATGCTAGGCCCTGGCCGAAACCCTTCGCTATCCCAAAACGGCAGCATCCAAGACCGCGCCCCAAAACAGGTCAGTCCAATGCTGTAACGCCGACAAACCCGTCTCCCGCTGGGTCTGGATGGCGCTGTAGGAGCTGTCGAGCGAAGCGAGGCTGCGATCTTTTCAGCACCATTGAGTTTCAAGATAAAGATCAAAAGATCGCAGCCTTCGGCAGCTCCTACCGCAGGCCAGAGGGCATTCTGTGACCCCGGGTTCAGCGTTTTATTGAGTGACCCGCATTAGTCCGCTGTCGGCGCACAACGGCTGCCGATTCGGGATAACCGGCAGGCGCTTCCTGCCGCAAGATAGCCTCGCCCGCCCTTCAAACAGTGCTGGGACCAAAACAAATAAAAGCCCCTAAGCGCAGGAAACTTCAGCATGTTCTTGGCTCGTCTCTCTATCCAATGGCGGATCACGCTCTTGAGTGGCCTGTGCCTGCTCGCCGTCGTCGGGGCGTTGACCGGCGCCTCCCTGTATCAGAACCAGCAAGGCGCCACGCTGCTCAAGCAGCAAAGCAGTCAACTGCTCGGGCGCTCGGCACTGGAAGGTTTACAGGCGCAGGGCCTGGCCCACGGTCAGCGGGTGGAACGCTTTTTCAGCGAAACAGCGATCTATGGAGAAGGTTTTGCCCAACAGGTTCTGCAACTGCGCGCCCAGGCACTGAACGGGCGACTGACGCCAGGGCAACTGCGCCGGGACCTGATCGTCGCGACCCGCCAAGCCCTTCAGAACCGCGAAAAAGTCCTCGGTTTCTACGTGGTGCTGCTGCCCGACGCGCTGGTCGGTGAAGATGCGGGTTTCACTGGTCAACGCGATCTGGCCGGCAATGAAAAAGGTCGCTTTGCCCTGTACTGGTCGCAAAGCCAACCCGGCCATTTGGTGCAAGAGGTGCTCAGCGAAGCCCAGATCAGCGCCAACACCGCACCTCCGGGCAGCGAGCCGGCCAACGCCTGGTACGTCTGCCCGCAGACCCTGGGGCGCACCTGCGTGACAGAGCCCTACGCGATCGAGGTTGAAGGCCAGAAGACGTTGATGAGCAGCATCTCCATACCGTTGCTGGACCAGGGCAAAGTCATCGGCGTGGTGGGCATGGACATCAGCCTCGAGACCCTCCAGCAACTCGCCGCCAGCCTTGCCAACGACCTGTATCCCGGCCACAGCGAGATCAACATTCTTTCCCCGTCTGGGCTAGTTGCGGGCCAAAGCGGCACGGTTGACGGCATCTCCGTCGACGTTCGACAAGCCGTGCAAACCGTCCCCGACAATCCCCCCTGGCAATTGCAGATACGCGTGCCCAAAGCGCTTGTGCAAGCACCGGCCCAGCACATGCAGGCGCAGTTGGACGACAAGTATCGCCAGGCCAACTGGTTCAACCTCAGCCTCGGCTTGCTGGCGGCCGGCCTGGGATTGTTGCTCATCTGGCTCACCGCTTACGGCGTGACCCGGCCGCTGCTGCGGGTGGCGCACATGCTCGATGCGATTGTCGACGGCGACGGCGATCTCACCCAGCGCCTGCCCAACGACCGCCACGATGAATTGGGCCATCTGGCCCAGGGCTTCAACCGCTTTCTCGACAAGTTGCAACCCATCATCCGCGATATCCAGCAAGCCTCCCTGGACACCCGCAACACCGCCGATACCTCGGCGCAGGTGGCCCGGGAAGTCAGCGCGGGCATGCACACGCAGTACCGGGAAGTCGAGTTGGCGGCGACCGCCCTACATGAAATGAGCACCAGCGCCCAGGAAGTGGCCCGCCATTCCCACCAGGCAGCCGATGCCGCCACCGTCGCCGAAAACGCCAGCCGATCAGGGCGCGAATTATTTGCCAATGCAGTCACCAGCATCGACAGCCTGGACCAGCGCCTGGAGACCACGCTTGAGCAAGTGCAGGCGCTGGCCGGCAACAGTCAACACATCGGCCAGGTGCTGGATGTGATTTGTGCCATTGCCCAGCAGACCAACCTGCTGGCCTTGAATGCCGCCATCGAAGCGGCCAGGGCCGGTGAACAGGGACGCGGCTTCGCCGTGGTGGCCGACGAAGTTCGCCATTTGGCCAGCAACACCCAGAACTCGGTCGAGCAGATACGCACGGTGATCGAAGCATTACAACAGTTGAGCCAGGCAGTCGTGCACAGCACCCAATTGAGCCGCGAACAGGCCAGGGACAGCGTCGTTCAAGTCGAAAAGACCCAAACGGCGCTGCAACACATCAGCGACGCGGTGGAAGTGATCGAGCACATGAACCAGCAGATCGCCAGCGCCGCCCTGGAGCAAAGCGCTGTTGTGGAAGACATCAGCCATCGCGTCAGCGACATTCGCGGGATCAGCGAGACCTTGACCAGCCGGATGGAAGAAGCCTCGCAGGCGAGCCACTCGCTGCATGCCATGGCCAACCGTCAACAGCAGTTGGTGGGGCACTTTCGAGTTTAAGGATGCTTACACAATTTCACAGAGCGCCTACAAAGCTTCACCCCTGTCGTTGGCCTTGATCCCTACCATGGGCGGTTCAATAGTGGGGAAGCACCATGTCCAAGATTCCTGTCGTCACACTGAGCCTGTTGGTCGGCCCACTACTGCTCAGTGGCTGTGATAGCGCCTCGACCCCGCAAGCATCCGACCCGCTGGCAAGCGTGCGTGTCGAAACCGTCCAGGCCCGGCCGCTGTCGATCAGCAACGAGCTGAGCGGCCGGATCGCCGCGCCACGGGTCGCCGAAGTCCGGGCGCGGGTGGCCGGCGTGGTCTTGCAGCGGGTGTTTCGTGAAGGCCGCGACGTCAAACAGGGCGAGGTGCTGTTTCGCATCGATCCGGCGCCGTTCAAGGCCGACCTGGACAGTGCCGAGGCGGCGTTGCGCAAGGCCGAGGCCAATGCGTTCCAGGCTCGCTTGCAGGCCCAGCGTTATGCCCAGTTGATCGATGACAAGGCGATCAGTGGCCAGGATTACGACAACGCCCAGGCCAGCGTGCGCCAGACCGCCGCCGATGTCGCTGCCAGCAAGGCTGCAGTGGCACGGGCGAAACTGAACTTGGGGTACGCCACGGTCACCGCGCCGATTTCCGGACGCATCGGTCGCGCCCTGGTGACCGAAGGCGCCTTGGTGGGGCAGAACGAAAGCACGCCGTTGGCGTTGATCCAGCAACTGGACCCGATCCACGCCGACCTCACGCAATCGACCCGCGAACTCAACGACCTGCGCCGGGCCTTTCGCGCAGGGCTTTTGCAAGCGGTCGGCCAGGGCCAGGCCAAGGCCACGTTGATTCAGGACGATGGAAGCCCCTATCCGCTGCCCGGCAAGTTGCTGTTCACCGACCTCAGCGTCGACCCAAGCACCGGTCAGATCACCCTGCGCAGCGAATTCCCCAACCCCGACCTGGACCTGCTGCCGGGCAGTTTCGTCCGCGTGCGCCTGGAACAGGCGATCAACAGCCAGGGCATCACCGTGCCGCAACGAGCGATCCTGCGAGACAGCGCCGGGGTTGCCCAGGTGCTGCTGCTGGACGCCGAACAGAAGGTCAGCCAGCAACCGGTGCAACTGGGCGCAGTGCAAAGCGATCGCTGGATCGTCACGCAAGGTTTGAAACCCGGCGACCGCATCGTCATCGAAGGGCTGCAACACGCCCGTCCCGGTGAGCACGTCCGGGTCGATGACACCCCACTTCCCCTCGCCCAGGTTCCCGGGCCACAGGCAGGACACTAAGCCATGCCGCAATTCTTCATCGACCGCCCGGTGTTCGCCTGGGTCGTCGCGCTGTTCATCCTGTTGGCCGGCATCCTGGCCATCCCGCAGTTGCCGGTGGCGCAATACCCGGTCGTGGCCCCGCCACAGATCGAGATCTACACCGTCTACCCGGGTGCTTCGGCGCAAACCGTGGACGAAAGCGTGGTCAGCCTGATCGAGGAGGAGCTCAATGGCACCGATAACCTGCTGTACTTCGAGTCCCAAAGCAGCCTGGGCAGCGCCACCATCACCGCGACCTTCCAACCCGGCACCAACCCGGAACTGGCCCAGGTCGACGTGCAGAACCGCCTCAAAGCGGTGGAATCGCGCCTGCCGCAAGCGGTGACCCAGCAAGGCTTGCAAGTAGACAAAGTGTCTGCTGGCTTCCTGTTGCTGATCACCCTCACCTCCAGCGACGGCAAGCTCGACGACGTGGCCCTCAGCGACTACCTGGCGCGCAACGTGATGAACGAGATCAAGCGCCTGGACGGTGTCGGCAAGGCCCAGTTGTACGGGGCCGAACGGGCCATGCGGATCTGGATCGACCCGCAGAAACTCGTCGGCTTCAACCTGACCCCGGCCGACGTCAATGCCGCCATCGTGGCGCAGAACGCCCAGGTGTCGGCCGGCAGCCTGGGCGATTTACCGAGCCGCAGCACCCAGGAAATCACCGCGACCATCGTCGTCAAAGGCCAGCTCAACACGCCGCAGGAGTTCGCCGACATTGTGCTCAAAGCCAAGCCCGACGGCTCGACGGTGCGCATCGCCGACGTGGCACGGGTGGAAATCGGCAGCCAGGAATACCAGTTTTCCACGCGTCTGAACGGCAAGCCGTCCACCGCCGTGGGGGTGCAACTGTCGCCGGGCGCCAATGCCTTGAACACCGCGACCCTGGTGCGGAACAAGATGGACGAGCTGTCGCGCTACTTCCCGGCCGGCGTGGAATACAAGATTCCCTACGACACGTCGCCCTTCGTCAAGGTCTCGATCACCAAGGTGATCTACACCCTCGGCGAGGCGATGTTGCTGGTGTTCGCGGTGATGTTCCTGTTCCTGCAGAACATCCGCTACACCCTGATCCCGACATTGGTGGTGCCGGTGGCGCTGATGGGCACCTTCGCGACGATGCTCGCGCTGGGGTTCTCGATCAACGTGCTGACGATGTTCGGCATGGTGCTGGCCATCGGCATCCTGGTGGACGATGCCATCGTGGTGGTGGAGAACGTCGAGCGGATCATGGCCCAGGAAGGCTTGTCGCCCAAGGAGGCCACACGCAAGGCCATGGGACAGATCACCGGGGCGATCATCGGCATCACCCTGGTGCTGGTGGCGGTGTTCATTCCGATGGCCTTCATGCAGGGCTCGGTGGGGGTGATCTACCAGCAGTTCTCGCTGTCGATGGCGACCTCGATCCTGTTCTCTGCGTTTCTCGCCCTGACCTTGACCCCGGCCCTTTGTGCGACCTTGCTCAAACCGGTCGCCCAAGGTGATCACCACGCCAAGACTGGTTTCTTCGGTCTGTTCAACCGTGGTTTCGACCGATTCGGCGAGCGCTATCAAGGTTGGGTGGCCTATGCGGTCAAACGTAGCGGCCGTTATCTGCTGATCTACGGCCTGTTGCTGGTGGGCATGGGCGTGCTGTTCAGTCGCCTGCCCTCCTCGTTCCTGCCGGTGGAAGACCAGGGCTACACCATCACCGACATCCAACTGCCACCGGGTGCCAGCAAACACCGTACCGTCCAGGTGGTGGAACAGATCGAAGCTCACAACGCCGGCGAACCGGGGGTCGGTGACAGCACGATCATCCTCGGTTTCAGCTTTTCCGGCAGCGGGCAGAACGCGGCCCTGGCCTTCACCACCCTCAAGGACTGGTCGCAACGCGGCGCCGATGATTCGGCGGCGTCGATTGCCGACCGTGCCAACTTGGCGTTAAGTCAAATCAAGGACGCCATGGTGTTCTCGGTGCTACCGCCGCCGGTGGACGGTCTGGGCACTTCCAGCGGTTTCGAGTTCCGTTTGCAGGACCGTGGTGGCCTCGGCCATGCCACCTTGATGCAGGCCCGCAGCGAATTGCTCGCCGCCGCCGACAAAAGCCCGATGCTGATGAATGTGCGTGAAAGCGCCCTGGCCGAGGCACCGCAAGTGCAACTGGAGGTCGATCGCAAGCAGGCCAATGCCCTGGGTATTTCTTTTGCCGACGTTGGCAGTGTGTTGTCCACGGCGGTGGGTTCGACCTACATCAACGACTTCCCCAACCAGGGGCGTATGCAACGGGTGGTGGTCCAGGCCGAGGGCGACCAACGCAGCCAAGTCGAGGATTTGCTGAAGATTCATGTGCGCAACAACAGCGGAAAAATGGTCCCGTTGTCAGCCTTCGTCCAGGCCCGCTGGACCCAGGGGCCGGCGCAATTGACCCGCTATAACGGTTATCCGGCGGTGAGCATTTCCGGTGAGCCGGCACCGGGCTACAGCACCGGGCAAGCCATGACCGAAATCGAACGGCTGGTGGCCCTGGGGCCGACGGGCCTGGGCCAGGAGTGGACGGGGCTGTCCTTGCAAGAACGCTTGTCCGGCAGCCAGGCACCCATCCTGTTGGGCCTGTCGCTGCTGGTGGTGTTCCTGTGCCTGGCGGCGCTGTATGAGAGCTGGTCGATCCCGACCTCGGTGTTGCTGGTGGTGCCGCTGGGTGTGCTCGGCGCGGTATTGGCCGTGTCGTTGCGCGGCATGCCCAACGACGTGTTCTTCAAAATCGGGCTGATCACCATCATCGGCCTGTCGGCGAAGAACGCGATCCTGATCATCGAGTTCGCCAAGAGCCTGTACGACGAAGGCCACGACCTGATCGACGCCACGCTCCAGGCTGCCCGCCTGCGCCTGCGGCCGATCATCATGACGTCGCTGGCGTTCATCCTTGGCGTGGTACCGCTGGCGATTGCCACGGGTGCCAGCTCGGCAAGCCAGCAGGCCATCGGTACCGGAGTGATCGGCGGGATGATCAGCGCCACGCTGGCGGTGGTGTTTGTGCCGGTGTTTTTTGTGGTGGTGATGAAGCGTGTCAGGCGTGTTGATCCCAAGTGAGGCTAGGCCGGAGCACCGCTATCGCGAGCAAGCTCCCACATGGGATCTCCAGAGGACACAATATCCGCGTGCATCCGGAGTCCTTCTGTGGGAGCGGGCCTGCTCGCGAAGGCGGCGTCTTCGACACCCCGCTCAAGCACCGCGCCGGTTTCATCGTGCTCAGCGGCAATTTCTTCGACAGCGCGATCATGAAGGTGCCGGTGGTGGACGAAGCGTTTCGCAAGACCTACCTGTCCGAGCCCGGCGCCGAGAACAGTTTCGAAGCCCGGACCATCGTGCTCGAAGGTCCGGAGGATTACCACGCGCGCATCGAAGTGGACCTCAATACCCGCACCGTGAACCTGCTGATCGACGACGAAGAGATGACCCAGCGCCGACGCGAATGGACGCCGAATGCCCCACCCTCGCAAACGCCCTGGCAGGAACTGTACCGGCAACGGGTGGGACAGCTTTCCACAGGGGGCTGCCTGGAGCCGGCGACATTGCAGCTGCGCGTGATCGCCCGCAGTGGTGAACCGCGTCATTCACACTGAGTCCAGACGGCCGATTGTTCACGTACGTTGAATGCTGATGCCAACCCAGAGGGATTTATTCCAAGGGCGTAAAGGAGAAACATGCGCGCCAGGGGCTTTCGCCCTGCCTCATCTTTCTCACACCCACGGAGTCGATCCATGCCATTTGCCAACTACAAATTCCCCGAAGGAATCCTGGACCACGCCCGCAAAGAAGAGATCATCCATCGCACCACGGAAATGTTCGTCGAGTACTTTGGCGAGGGGGTTCGGCCGTTCACCATGGTCCTGGTCGAAGAGGTGGCAGACGGCGGATGGGGGCGCGCTGATGAAACGCTGACGCAGGCGAAGATGGGGTTGCCTGCCAAAGGACAATAGCGCCTGTGGAGCATCAACGATGCATCGCGCTCCCCGTTGGCTACTGTGACGGCACCCGTCGCCATCGGTAGCCCCCAATAACCATGGAGCGTCAGTTTGCAGCATCGTGCGCAGTCGCCGCCACGGCCTGGAGCCCACCAAGGGCATAACTCATCATGTGATCTATCAAACCCTGCGGCTCGAGACTCAAGCCTTGCAGCACATGCTGTTTTAACGGTTGATGGGCGATAAGCAAAAAAAGACAAGGGGCGAAAACGCTGATGGCGCTGCGCAACGTTGTCGGATGATCCGCAGGCAAGTTCATGATTTGCCCCAGCAAGCCACGCAGGATGTGCGCCTTGGGAAACGACTGCTCCTTGAGCACCACCTCAAACTCAGGAGAAGGCGAAAGTATTTCGCGCGTGAGCACTTTCAGCGCCCAGCCATCCGGATGGTCGTGCAGGCGTTCAACCAGCACGGTGATGAGGGCACGTAATTTGTCTTGCGGTGAGCCGGGCCGCTCATTAAGCGAAACCAGAGTTTCCATGCGCACCAACCGAGCGTGGGCTTCGAGCAATACCGCGCGGTACAGGCCCTCTTTGTTTACGAAATGATAATTCACCGCCGCACTGTTGGCTTGCGAACGTTCGCAAATCTGCTTGCTGGTGGTGTTGGCCAACCCCTGTTCGGCAAACAACTCACCCGCTTTTTCCAGAATCTGCAACCGCGTTGCCTGCCCATCGAGTCGCGAAGCACGAGGCAGGGAAGGCTTGCCAATGGCATTGTCCATGAGCTCATCTCTTTATAGTTCTAATTCAAATTTGACTTTTTATTTCAGCCTACCTATTTTGGTCCCGTCATTGTCCCTTTACAACACCGCGCGAGGACTTCGCAGCCGATGCTGCGGGCTTTTCACGCACTACCAAGGAAATACCGTCATGGAAGCGCGCGTAATGACACCTTTCACCTACTTCTCATTGCCAATGCAGAAGCAGTTCCTGGCCAATCAGCGGGCCATCCAAGGCAAACCCTACGCCGACTTTTTCCGCTCGAAAATCAGCGTGCCGCTCAGTGCAGTCGAAAAAATACAGCAAGGCCCCATGGCCTTGGCTGATACCTTGACGCCGAGCGTTGAAGACCTTAACCGCATGCTCGCTGCTGATTTCATTAGCGAAGAGGCCGGATACGCCCTGCTGCCAGGGCCGATGGCCTACGTGCAAAGTCGCAAGTTTTTCCCCAACTGCACAGCTGAGATGCTCAAGTGGTGGTTCATGTGGCATCCACTGGAGGCTGAACGCTACACCCTGTGGTTTCCTTATGCCCATGTGGAAAACCCCTGCGTTCATCACGAGCGCCTCCTCGACGACTCTCTGAGCTTCGAGGAGCGCTTGTACGGCAATACCTTTTGCGCCTCTGAGTACGTCGGTGACCGTCTCATGCACCTGCACATTGATTTCAGGGACCCCTGCGAGCTGGGCTTCTGTCCGGATCTGTACCGCGAATCCAAAATAGACGGCAGCGTCAGCGCCTTGATGAGCCTGGCCCACGAACCGCAAGTGCCAGTGTCATTGATGGCGCACTTGTTCAAGGAATGCCCGGAAGGTTTGTACCTGACGAGCCGTTACTGGGTCGGCAGCCACCCTGCCATGCAGCGTTTTCCAGGCGCCGAGCGAGCCGCTCAGCTACTGGAAGAAAACGGTCTGGGGGAAGTGGAGCTGGAAACCCTGGCTTATGAATTTGCCGTGCATGACTTGTGTGAATTCAACCACCTGGCCAGCATCCTGCCGAGCCTTCATGCACAATTCAGTGGCACAAAGTAAGGACAACCCCACCCGATAATCAGGCTTCGGCGGCGCCCTGAACCGCTGCCGAATTCGTGCGCAGTACCCCGTTCATCAGAAGTGTCGTGAATTCATTGATATCCGCTTCCACCTCCAACTGCTCGGTCAACAGCCGGTACCAGCAAAACCCGAAGATCATGTCCAGGAGCAATTCACGCGACGTATCCTTGGGCAACTCGCCCTGCTGAATGGCATTTTCCACCAGCTTGCGAGGCAACTCCCTACGTCGCTCCATGAATTCGTCTTTCAGTTTGGGCAGCGTGCTGGGATCGAGCTGAGCCTCAGCAATGACACACCGAAAAGCCTCCCCGCAAATCGTTTCTCGCCAGACCTTCCAGAGATTGAGCAGCAAGAAATTGAGGTTCTCCTTGAAGGAGCCTTTATCAGGCTCTTTGCGAATCTGCTCGCTTTCACTCTCGTAGACCTCGGCGATCAAGGCTGCCTTGTTACCCCACCATCGGTAGATTGTCGGTTTACTGGCGCCAGCACGGCGAGCCACAGCCTCGATGCTCAACCCCGAATAACCGCACTCCTTGAGTGTTTCTATGGCAGAAACAATGATCGCTTTGTGCGTGTGAGGGCTCCTCAATGAACCAATGGAGCTCCGAGATGGTTTACGGGCCATAAATCAAAATCTCCAATATGGCGCTTGACAAAAGAGACTCAGGGTATAGGATTCTCTCGAAAAGCAATGAAACGGATCGTTTCGTTTTGTATGTTTATTTGATCTCAGCTTCTGCTTAGCAGCGGGTCTCTTGAGCGTTTATTGCCTCCACGTAGGGAAATCGGAGAAAAAAATTCATAATTTTTTAACGCGACCTTAACGATACGGCACGTTTCGTATCATACATAATGATTGGACGGAAATAAACCTATTGTTCACAGGTTGACCGACAGGTTCTGTCTCCTGAACCCCCCCGATTTACGGGGCATAGGACCGCCAGTATCACTTTGCGAGCACCAATAGATAGTTTCTAAATATTTCATGCACCTGTCACGGCTTTCTGCCAGCGGGTGAAAGAACGGAATCTGGAGGAAGTACACATGAATAAAGTAGGAATTGTGAGCTACGGCGCGGGCATCCCGGTCTGCCGGCTCAAGGTGGACGACGTGATCCAGGTGTGGAAAAACACCGATCTGAGCTTGGTAAAGGGTCAATTGGGCGTTCTTGAAAGGGCTGTGCTGCAACCTGACGAAGACGTCATCACCTTGGGCGTGCTCGCCGCCCAACGCGCGCTGGACAAAGCGCCGCCGCGTCCCCTTGAAGCGCTATATCTTGGCACCTGCACCAATCCTTATGACTCCCGGGCCTCGGCCGCGATCATCCTGGAAATGCTCGGCTGCGGCTACGACGCCTTTTGCGCAGACGTACAGTTTGCCGGTAAATCAGGCACCAGCGCCCTGCAGATTGCATACGCCCTGGTGGCGTCGGGCATGGTGGGCAACGCTTTGGCGGTGGGCGCCGATACGATCAACCGCAACACCGCCCCCGGTGATTTGACAGAATCCTACGCCGGAGCGGGGGCCGCTGCCCTGCTGTTGGGTACAGAAAATGTGATCGCGCATTTTGACGCAAGTTTTTCTTGCGCAGCAGATGTCGCTGACAACATCAGGCCTCAGGGGGATCGCTATATCCGGTCGGGAATGGGACTGGGCTCGGACAAGAACAGCATCGGCCTTGAAGACCAGACTCGTCGTGCCGCCTCGGGATTGATGGCCAAAATCCATGCGCAGGCCGCTGATTTCGACTATGTCGTCTTCCAGCAAAACCTGGTGTCGACCCCCTACTCTCTCGGCAAGCACCTGGGATTCACGACGGCGCAAATCGAACCTGGCATCTATGCCCAGAGTGTCGGTGATGCTGGGGCAGCGAGCCCTTTGCTGGGCTTGGTCAACGTCCTCGATCAAGCGCGTCCCGGTGAAAGAATCCTGGTGGTTTCCTATGGGTTTGGTGCGGGCAGCGATGCCATTGCCTTGACTGTCACCGACGCCATCGAAGCCTATCAAAAGACCAACGTTCCGCTGCGCACACTGCTGGAGGATAAGTACTACGTGGATTACGGGACGTCGATCAAGTACGAGTTCAAATACTTGCGGCCTGACTATGCCCTGACGGCCTATCTCTGATTCCAATCCATCCAGCAAGGAGCACCTTCTTATGTGCGCACGACGCGTTGCTATCGTTTCGGCTGCCTATACCCCTAAACCGGGCAGTTCCAGAGTTCGTCAGACTTTCAAGGAGATGATCGTCGAGTCAGCCTACCAAGCGCTCAACGCCATCAAGATGCACCCCCGCGAACTCCAGGCAGTTGCCTATGGTTACCACGGCGAAGGTATTTCTGAATACGGCGGCCTGGGCCCGACCATCTCCGATGCCTTGGGTATCAGCCCTGCCCCCACGTTCATGAGTACGGCCAACTGCACCAGTAGCTCGGTGTCTTTCCAGATGGCTCACCAAATGGTCGCCTCAGGTGAATACGACATCGTCCTGTGTGGCGGTTTTGAAAAAATGACCGACCACATCAACTACGCCGAATACATCGGCTCCAGCACTGAATGTGAATACGATTATTTCCTCGGCATCTCACACACAGACGCCTTCGCCCTGGCGACCGCCGAGTATTTTGAAAAATTCGGTTATGCAGGACGCGAAGCGGATGTATTGGCGACTTTTGGGCGGCAGATGCGTATCTATGCCCATAACACCCCCACGGCTACCCGCTATGGCGTACCTATTCCGTCCCTCGAAGCACTCAAGAGTAGCGAAGCCTGTGGCTCGATGCTGGCCTGGGGTGAAGCCAGCGGTTGCGCCATCCTGGTGGCAGAACACCTTGCGCACCGTTACACGACCCAACCGGTATTTATCCGTGGCTGTGCCTACACCGGTGTATCGCACTATTTCGGCACGCGCTATCACAACCCGACGTTGCAATTTCCGGGACTGCCAAAAGATGTAGGCATGGCGGTTTCCGCCAACTCGATGGCCTGCGCCGAAATCGCCTACAAAAAAGCCGGTATCACAGCAAAGGACATCGATGTGGCGCAAGTCTACGACTTGCTGGGCGCCGGGTTGATTCAAATGGAGTCCATGGGCGTATGTGGTCCAGGCCAGGCCGGCGACTTCGTATTGGAAGGCGGCATAGCTCTTGACGGGCAACTTCCCCTGAACACTGACGGCGGCAACATCGGACGCGGCCACGCCTCCGGTTGCGATGGGATTTTGCACATTACTGAGTTGTTCCGACAGCTTCGCGGCGAGTCCAACAACCAAGTCAAAGGCGCCCGTATTGGTGTCTCGCAAAACCTGGGCGGTTACGCCGCGCACAACAGTGTCATTGTGCTTTCCAACGATTAAGGAGCCGACCATGTCCCTTTACCCTGAACAAATTCACCGCATGACCACTGCCAGCATGTTGCGCGAATGGCGCGAGCACGGCGGCAAATACCGTCTCGAAGGCAGCCGTTGCCAGGATTGCGACGAGATCTTCTTCCCCCGGCGCACCGTCTGCGGCGCGTGCAATTCATTAAATGTGGAACCGTATCGCTGCGCACGCACCGGCACGATCCAAGTCAGCGCCCATGCCGAGAATCCGATACTGGCGGCCATGGGCTACGGCGAAACCGTGCCTCGTTTCATGGCGATGGTGCGTCTGGATGATGGCCTGGTGATTGCCTCGGAAATCGTTGATGTCATCGATCCCCGGCAAGTCGTCAGCGGTGCGCCCGTGCGCATGGTTATTCGCAAACATGTCCGGGAAAGCAACTTGGCTTGGCAATATGCCTACAAATTTGTATTGGTGAAATAACAAACAAGGCGTCCGCTACACCCCGTTCTTTCGATAACAACAGTCAAGTTTTTTGGCTCTCCAGCCCGCTGTTTTGATTCTGCCTTTCAGAGTCCTGCGTTGCAGTCATTGCCTTAAATGTGCTTCTAACTTTATTGGCTTTTAGCCGAGGACTTGTCATGTCTACTCTTTGCAAACCCAGTTTGTTATTTCCGCAATACAAGATCACCCAGCAACAAATGATCGAGCATCTAGAGCAGTTGCATGATGATCACCCACGAATGGCACTTGCCAAACGAATGATTCAAAACACACAGGTAAATGAACGGCACTTGGTTCTGCCTATCGATGAACTGGCGGTGCACACCGGCTTCACCCACCGCAGCATCGTTTATGAGCGCGAAGCTCGCCGCATGTCATCTATCGCGGCACGCCAAGCCATTGAAAATGCCGGGCTGACCATCGACGACATTCGCATGGTGGCAGTGACATCGTGCACGGGCTTCATGATGCCTTCGCTGACGGCCCACTTGATCAATGACCTGGGCCTGCGAACGTCAACCGTACAACTGCCCATCGCTCAATTGGGCTGCGTGGCAGGCGCTGCGGCGATCAATCGAGCCAATGACTTCGCCAGTCGGGCGCCGGACAACCATGTCCTCATCGTCTCCCTGGAGTTCTCGTCGCTCTGCTATCAACCCCAGGACACCAAGTTGCATGCGTTCATATCCGCGGCGTTATTCGGCGACGCCGTATCGGCCTGCGTCATGCGCGCCGATGACCAGGCGCCTGGTTTCAAGATCGCCAAGACCGGGTCTTACTTCCTGCCTGACAGCGAGCACTACATTAAATACGACGTCAAAGACAGTGGCTTTCACTTTACCCTGGATAAGGCCGTCATGAACTCCATTAAAGATGTCGCTCCTATGATGGAGGAATTGAACTACGACACCTTCAATCAACATTGCGCTCAAAATGACTTTTTCATCTTCCATACAGGCGGACGGAAAATTCTTGATGAACTGGTCCTGCAACTGGACCTGGAACCCGGCCGGGTCGCGCAGTCTCGCGACAGTTTGAGTGAAGCCGGGAACATCGCCAGCGTGGTGGTCTTCGATGTGCTCAAACGTCAGTTCGACAGCGGGCTTGTCGATGGCGCGACAGGCATGCTGGCGGCCTTCGGCCCCGGTTTCACCGCTGAAATGGCCGTGGGCAAGTGGGTCGCCTGACAAACCCGATAAAACACCGGCACCCAGCCAGGGGCACACCTGCCCCTGGCTGCCGGAGTATGGATCGCAGGCGCTCACCTCGTTCGAGAGGGCTTCGAAAGCGCAAGGGAATGAAGGGGAAGGAACATGGAGATGAAGTATCTGGTCGCGCGACCTTGGGGCGGCTATGAAAGGCGCATGATCACGCTTCTGTCGCTGAGCTTCGGGCTGGTAGGACTGGACAGGTTCATTATCATGCCGCTGTTCCCGGTGATCATGCGTGACTTGGCCCTGGACTATCAGGACTTGAGCATGTTGTCGGCCATCCTGGCATTTGCATGGGGAGGCTCTGCCCTGTTCATGGGCGCCGCCGTCAAGGTACTGGGCCCCAAGAAGTTACTGGTGCTGTCGATCACCCTGTTATCCCTCCTGGCCGGTGCGTCTGCATTGATCACCAGCCTGGTGGGCCTGGTGCTCTTGCGTGCCTTGATGGGCGTCTGTGAAGGCGCCTTCACGCCAGTCAGTATCATTGTCACCGATGAAGTCTCGCAGCCTTGCCGGCGCGGACTCAATCTAGGTATTCAACAGGCCTTGTTCCCCATCATCGGCCTGTGCCTCGGACCGCTGCTGGCAGGTGTCCTGCTTGAAGTGTTCGGATCCTGGCGCGCCGTATTCGCCATCATTTCGTTACCCGGCCTGTTAGTGGCCTGGTACCTGTATAGAACCTATCAACCGACCCAGATGCCCGGCACGGCGTCGATTGCGCATACCTCCAAAAGCCAGTGGAGGACGGCCCTGTCCAGCGGGAATGTGCGGCTCAATATTGCCTTGATGCTTTGCATACTGACGTGCCAGTTCGTTCTGTGTGCCCTGCTCCCCAGCTACCTGACAGACATTCTGCACCTGAGCAACTTCTCCATGGCCATGATCATTTCTGCCATTGGCCTGGGTGGTTTTTTTGGCCAGTTGGTCATTCCCGGCCTGTCCGACCAACTGGGTCGCAAGCCCGTGGTTTCCACCTGCTTCATGATCAGCGCGCTGTTGGTGGGTTTATTGATCATCAGCCCACCGCTGCCCTGGCTGCTGTTCCTTCAACTATTTTTCTTGTCCTTTATCAACTTCAGCCTGATCTGCATAACGGTCGGCCCACTGACCAGCGAATCAGTGCCGCCCAGTTTATTGGCCACCGCGACGGGCCTGGTGGTGGGCTGTGGAGAGATCCTTGGAGGGGGCGTCGCGCCTGTTTTCGCCGGCTACATCGCCATGACGTGGGGACTCACCGCAATACTGTTCCTGGCACTGGCCGGAAGTATCACGGGGGGCTTGCTGTCCTTATGGCTCAAAGAGACAAACCCGGCTTTCAGCCGACTCAAGGACTACGCCCCCCTGTCCGTAAGCTTGACCCTGGAGGATAAGTGATGACCCATTATGTAATGTTGCTGGACTCTCCAGTGCCGCGAGGAGGCCTTGGTGTATTTGACTTCAAGTCCGGCCAAAGCCGTGAAGTGCGTCCACCCCAGGGAAATCTTTATGAAGCCCTGGCCCATTGCGCTGATCGGAATATGGACTGGGAGTCCTATCTCAAGGACCTGCCGTCCACGCCCTACCCGCTTACACCCACGGCGATGAAATACCGGCCGCCGCTCAAGCCTGATAGCAATCTATTGGTCCAGATCAGCGAAATCACGCTCTGTACCGCCAAGACAGAACAAGCCTGGTATTACAAAGGTAACGGCCGGTTGCTCAAGACCGACGGCGACCCTTTGCAGGTGCCTTATCATTCACAAAGCATCAGTAGCGAGCCGTGCATTGTCTGCCTCTATTGGGTCGACCCGTTTGGCGCGCTGCGCTTCATTGGTTTTACCCTGGGCAACGATATTCACGATCATGTATTGCACAGCCGTGATGCCACTTCTGCAACGCATGCGCACTTGCGCACCTGTGCGATTGCCCCGGCATTGATCGTGGGGGAATTGCAGGCGGACTTGGCCATCAATGTCCAGATAGAGCGCGACGGCCAGCCGTTGACGGCAAGTCACCATCGGATGAGTTTGCATCGCTGGCTGAGTTTGCGCCGATATTCGCAAGAGTTCCTGGAGAAACATGAGCAGTTTCTCGAGCCTGGGCTGGTTCACTACGTGTTTCACAGCTTGAGCCATCGCACCGCGAACGTGCCGCTCCAGCACGGTGACTGGCTCAGCATTGACTGCCCCGAGCTGGAATTGGCCATGAGCAATCAAATCGTCGAAGAGGAATTGGTTTCGCTGGTTCCCCTACCCGCACGACGCGCGCCTGAGCATGGTTGTATCGACCGGCCCTTGCCCGTGCCGAAAAAGTTCTGATCCCCAAACGTATGGAATAAATCCGGGCCATTTCGTTAAAGGCCCGGGCCATGTTGACTGAAGCATTACAATTGCCACTTGCGCCGTGGCATTGCCGATTTCCTGCATGCCCCTGCTGATCTCTTGCGCCATGCGGTTGAGGTTGAGAACCCGACTCACATCGCGCACCACCGAACCTTGCTAGCGCAGGGCTGCGCCTGCATAAGCTGCCAAGTGCAACGAGGCTGCGATCTTTCCAAAGACACTTGAGTCTCAAGCCAAAAATCAAAAGATCGCAGGCTTCGCCAACTCCTACAGAGCCGAGCGGAGCAATCCCTGGCCACAGGTCCATCGTTGTTTCTTAGGTGAACTGCATGACCTACCGAAGGGCGATATCGTAGGTGAAATAGATCCGGTTGCTGTCGCGGCCACGGGAAAAAGTCCGAGCGATAGACGTAGTGTGTGGCCGACAACGGCGTAGGACAGCGACCCGCTGAGCATGTCGTTGTCGATCTTACCGCTGTAGGCCGAACCCGAATCGACGCTGTTGAAGTAACGCAGGTCGCTGGTCAATACCCCTGCGCCCAAGGGCAAATCATGCTGGATGCCAACAAAGTTCTGTCGATAGAAATTCTCCAGATCGCCGTAGAAGTAACTCAGACGGATGTGCTTGCCCAGCTTGTAGTCGGCGCCGGCATAGCTGAAGTCACCAGACTTATCGCCGCCGTAGCCATCGGGCACGATGGGCATGCTGTCGCTCGAATCGCGCAGCTTCAAACGCTCCAGATACCCGCCGGTGACGGTGAGGTTATCGACATCATTGCTGCTGATCTGGTGCCTTGGTAAGTCTGGGGCAACAGCCGCGAATCGTTGTAGACCAGCACCGGGCTCTTGGGCAGCAAGGTTCCGTATTTGATCGTGGTCTTGGCCACCCTTCGGTGATCCGTCTCTACAACGAGCGCTACCCGAAAATCCGCATCCGTCTGCTCGACCTCAGCGCCAACGAAGGGCTCGAGGCGGTACTGCGCGGCGAAGCCGACTTCGGCATCATCATGATGAGCGGCCAGCACCCGGACATCGAGTTTGTGCCCCTGGTCAACGAGCCCTTCGTGCTGGCTTGCCGGCGCGATCAACCTGGTCGGAACTCAGTGATTATCGGTTGATCGGCGTCGGTCGCCTGAGCGGCAACCGCATGCTGCTGGACCACGCGCTGTCGGGCCTGAGTTGGCGCCCGCAGTGGTTTTACGAAGTCCAGCACTTGTCGACGTCGCTGGGATTGGTCGAGGCTGGCCTCGGCGTGTCGGCGATGCCCAGCCTGGCGATGCCGGCCGGGGATCATCCAACCCTGGTTAGCGTGCCGCTGATCGAGCCGGTGGTAAACCGCTCGCTGGGCCTGGTCTACCGCCGGGGCGCATCGCTCTCCCCGGCCACGGAGAAGTTCGTCTCGATCCTGCTTGAACAGTGGCCACAATGAAGCGAGAGTCTCCACACCGCCAACGCGGCGGCGCTGATCAAGGCGCCTAGCAGGCTGACCGCCATCCAGCCCCACAGCGCGTAGACCTGGGTCGCGGCCGTTGCGCCCAGTGCGCTGCCCACCGAGTAGAAGCACATGTACGCGCCGACCATGCGACTTTGGGCGTCGGGCCGTGCAGCGAAGATCAAGCTCTGGTTGGTGACATGCACGGCCTGCACCGCGAAGTCGAGCAACACCACGCCGCACACCAGTGCGACCAGGGAGGTCTCGGTAAACGTGATGGGCAGCCAGGAGAGCGTGAGGAGTCCCAGCGACCAGCCGGTAACGCGTTGTCCAAAGCCCTGATCGGCCCAACGACCGGCCCTTCTGGCTGCCAGGGCCCCGGCGACGCCAGCCAGGCCAAACAGGCCGATGGCCGTGTGTGAAAGCGACAGCGGCGCGGCGCTCAACGGCAGCACCATGGCGGTCCATAACACCGAAAACGCGGCAAAGATCAGCAAGGCCAGCAGCCCCCTGATCCGTAGCACCGGCTCGGTCATGAACAACTTGAACAGCGACCGGATAAGCACCCGATAAGGCTGCCGGTCAGGCGGCGACACCGCGATCGGCACCACTGCCCAGAACACTGCCGCGATGGTCAACATCAAGCCCGAGGAAACGAAATAGACCCCACGCCAGCCCGCCAGATCAGCAATCAACCCGGAGGTAAACCGCGCCAGGAGAATACCCAGGACAACGCCGCTGGTGACGGTTCCCACGGCCTGTCCCCGTTGGGAAGGCGTGGACAACACGGCGGCATAGGCCACCAGCACCTGGACGACCACCGCCAGCAAGCCCATCACGATCATCGCGCCCAGCAAAGCCAACCAGTGCCGGGCTGCGCCGACGGCCGCGAGCGCAATCGCGGACAACACCAATTGCGCGATAACCAGCCGTTTACGGTTGACCTTGTCCCCCAGCGGGACGATGAACAGCAACCCCAGCGCGTACCCCACCTGGGTGGCCGTGACCACAACCCCGATCAATCCTGAAGCAACGCCCAGGCTTTCGGCCATCGAGGCAAGCAAAGGCTGGGCAAAGTAAACGTTGGCGACGGCCAGTGCGCAGGTCACGGAAAACAATAACGTGAGCGCCGGTGAAAGCCCCGCGCATTGGTCGTCACTCAAGGAACACGGTGACCCCGCGTAGGAGCTGCCGAAGGCTGCGATCTTTTGATCTTTCCCTTGGGACTCATGTGCCTGGGGAAAGATCGCCGCCTCGCTTCGCTCGACAGCTCCTACAGGGGAGCACGCGCTCCCACCAGGGTGATTTCCCGAAGGCTGCTGGGTGAAACAATCGACATCTGCTGTCATGCACGTCTCCTTGGCGCTAAACTGGTTTCAATTTAAAACCTGAGTGAATTGTTGCCCGATCAGGTTTCAATTTGCAACCACAGACATCAACTGGACTTGCGATCCTTTTTCAGAAGGTCAATAAAATGGAAAACGCTTCACCACAAAACAGCGAATGCCCGGTAGCCAGGACACTGGACGTGATTGGCGATCGCTGGTCGCTCATGATCATCCGCGACGCCTTCGACGACATTCGCCGCTTCAGTGAATTTCAAAAGAGCCTGGGCGTGGCCAAAAACATTCTGGCTTCGCGACTCAAAGCGTTGGTCGAGGTCGGCGTGTTCGACGTTCGACCCGCGTCAGATGGAAGCGCCTACAAGGAGTACGTCCTGACGGACAAAGGCCGGGAGATTTTTCCGGTCGTGGTCAGCCTGCGACAGTGGGGCGAACGCTTCCTGTTCGAGCCGGGAGAATCGCGTTCCGTGCTGTTGGACAACACGTCCGGGCAGGCCCTCATGCCGATGGATGTTCGTTCCTCAAGCGGTCAGAAACTCGGGCCGGCCGATTGTCACAGGGTCAGGCTCATTACCGACAACCTGACGTGAGCACTTTTATCCCTGCAAGACCAATTGCGACGCGGCAGGGCACCTTCGACCCTGGACCGTGTAACGCTGGAGTTGGTCGGCCTCAAGCACTGACCGGTGCCGCCGTGGCGAAAATCTGGAGTGCCGCCCTGGGTCGCGAGAGCGATGGATGCTCGATCAGCAACCTGGCGTGCAGCAACGAAGGCTTGCGCCAGCAACGGCTACTCGCTAAACCAGTTGGCGAACCCCCAGAGACAAAATCAAACCACCGCACAGTCTATCAATTGCTTTTTTCCTACCTTGATAGCCGCAAGCAATCCTCGGTTGCGAAAGCGCAATTGCGACCATTGCATACCAAGCCATTGAAACCACCACCACAACTGCCAACATCGACAAAAACGTGCCTGGCGAAACGTGGGCGGGAGCCGCGGCTGAAAAAACAGCGGCATAGAAAGCCATGGACTTGGGGTTGCCAATGTTGGTGACCAGCCCCTGAAAAAAGGACTGGCGGCAACTACCGGCGACGGCATCATTCAGCGGGCCAGGCGCATTCCTCCCCGCATTGATCAGCAGTCGGAGTCCGAACCACATCAGGTAGGCTGCACCCAGAACCTTTACAACCAGCGCAGCCCAAGGGAGCGCAGCAAATACAACCCCGAGACCTGCAATCGCACAGGTGGACCAGAACAGGTTGACCAGCACGATTCCCGCCACCAAGGCCAGCGCTTCAGAGCGCGTAGCAGCCACCGCCTTATGGACCACCGCGACGAAATTCGGTCCAGGAATCACGACACCAGCCAGGTAGACCAAAAAAACTGTCAAGACAGCGGAACCGTCGATCATGTGCGTCCCTCGCGAGATCTGTAGGCGGTGATCGTCACCAAAACGAGAGTTTTACACAACACCTCCAGATTCGGGGCTTTTTACACACTCGGGAGATTCAAAGCGTTGGAGCCCTAAGCCTGTCGCACCGGGAAGTAGCGACTGGGTACTTCCCCCAGCAACTGTTTGAAAACCGTTGTGAACGCACTTGAACTGCTATAACCCAACGCCATGGCGACCTCGGTGACCGGCTGACCTTTCCCCAGACGAACCATCGCTTCGAGCAGGCAGGCTTGCTGTCGCCATTGGAGATAACTGATTCCGGTGTGCAATCGAAAATGGCGGGTAAACGTCCGACGACTCATCCCCGAACGGCGGGCCATATCGTCGATACCAACCTCCAGCGAAGGCTGGGTCAGAAACTCGCGACAGACCATCGCAAGGCGTGGTTCTGCCGGCAACGGGGCATTGAGCGAAAGCGCGGGCATGCTGGCGATCTCATGGAGCAGCAGCCCCATCAAATGCCCATCACGTCCCTGGATGGCATATCGCGCGGGGACATCGATCGCTTTGACCAGCAATTGCCGCAACAACGGCGACACGTCCAATACCTGACACTGCCCCGGCAACCCCAACCGCTGAGCCGCTTGTTTGCGGATATAGGTGTTGTGCAGGGTAACGGGGCCACGCATCTGCATGGAGTGGGCGAGTTGTGCCGGAACCCATATACCGCGTTGGGGCGGAACAACCCAGTTGCCGTCATCGGTAAACACGGTGATGACCCCGCTTGCGGCATAAGCGAACTGACCACGTGGATGGTGATGCATTGGGAACAGCGTTGCGTCTGCGTAGCCACGTTCGGTCACGACGGCATCGCGCGGTGTGTTCTGGTAGGTATGTAGGATGGTTTCTCGCATGGCCCGATTCTAATGAATATTGGCCTGTGACTGAAAGCAGGCCAGCTCGATTGCTTGCATATTCTTCACGCACGAACACTTCCGTTCTGCGCTGGAGAAAGACTGACAATGCAAAAGAAGCATCTATTACTCGCCATTCTGGTGACGGCCGTCTGGGGGGTGAATTTCCCCGTGACAAAACTCGGACTTGCCGGCATTGATCCGCTGCTGTTGACTGCATTGCGTTTCGCGCTGGCCGCCTTGCCTTGGGTATTTTTCGTGGAGCGTCCACGCGTTGCCTTCCGATGGCTGGCCGCCTACGGGCTGATTTTTGGCGTGGCCATGTGGGCGTTGATCAACCAGGGAATTGCCATGGGGGTGCCACCCGGTACAGCGTCGCTGCTGATCCAGTGCAGTGCATTCTTCACTCTGGGCTGGGGTGTACTTTTCTTTGGCGAACGCCTGGGACAACCTCAAAGGATTGGCAGCTTGCTGGCAGCCATAGGGCTGGGAGGGATCGTACTGTGCAGCCCTGGCGACTCGTCGAAGGCCGGTTTCGCACTCGTCATTGGCAGCGCAATGGCGTGGAGCATCGGCAACGTGGTCATCAAGGTATCGAAGGTGCGTGAGGTCTTCGCTTTCGTGGTGTGGGCCAGCTTGTTTGCACCCATCCCGCTCTTGCTGTTGACGTGGCTGTTGCATGGCTCAGCGCCCTTCAACGCACTCCCTTCGCAGCTCAATGCAACGACGTTGCTTTCGCTCGCGTTCCAGGTCTACGCCGCGACGCATTTCAGCTACTGGGGATGGAACCTGCTATTGCGTGAATACCCACTGTCACGCGTAGCGCCGTTGTCACTGTTGATCCCGGTGTTTGGCATCTTCAGTTCAATGGCGATCCTCGGCCAATACCCAAGCCCCTCTGATTGGGGACTGATCTTACTGATTCTACTGGCGATTGCCTTGAGCACAGGACAATTACAGGTGCTGCGTTGCGCCATCGTACGTGTTGATTGGACGAGGATGAAACGGCAGAAAGCAGGCGATTAATGCGGCCGGCCGCCTTGAGTTTTGGATTCAACCCGTCGAGGCAATACCACTACTCCTCGGCAGGCCTCATATGAAAAATCGTATAGGGCAGGATCAGCGTATCGGCGACGATACTGAAAGGAAGATCAACGATTGCAAAAGGTGCCAGAGCACGCGCATATACGTCGTTGTCGTTCGTCGAAGCCTTGATGATCTCGATATCGGTCGCCGCACCGCAGTAAGGATGGCGGCCACAGAGCTGTCCCATGTCAAAGGGTTCGTTGGCCGTGGCGCATCCGCCCAGCAACGCCATCGCCAAAGCCAATACTACGATCCGCATGACGCGCCCTCCCCCAGGAAAGGCCGGGCTGTAGCATCGAAGCCGCCCCAACGGCTCGGCGCTCAAGGCAAGGCCCCAGCAGGGTCGCGAACCACTCGATGAACACCCCGAGCGCGGCTGCACCGATAGAGACGTTGTGGCGGCTGTATTCAGACAACCCCAGGTTTCCGGTAGGATGCACACCCTCTCAATCAGCCGCGAATGTGAACAATGGAACTGCACTCAATTCTCGCCTTTACCCTGGTCGCGGCCATCGCCATCGCCAGTCCTGGACCTGCCACCTTGATGGCGATCAATAACAGCCTGGCCTACGGGCCGCGCTACGCGGTGTGGTCGTCGGTGGGCAACGCCAGCGGGCTGTTCTGCTTGTCGGCCGCCGCGATGCTGGGTCTCGGCGCATTGCTCGCCAGCTCCGAATGGCTGTTCAACGCCGTGAAAGTCCTAGGGGCGGGTTATCTGTTCTACCTGGGCGCCAAGCAGCTGTTCAAGAAAAGCCCGATACTTGCGCAGGATGTGCAAGCCGATGGCAAAACCAGAAAGCCATCGCGTTCAAAGCTGTACAAGTCGGCCTTCCTGACAGCCATCACCAACCCCAAGGCGACGATGTTCTTCACCGCCCTGTTCCCGCAGTTCATCGACCAGAGCGCCGCACTGCTGCCGCAGTTCCTGCTTCTCACCTCGATATTCGCCGGTTTGTCACTGGTGTCCTTGAGCCTGTATGCGGCCATTGCGGCCCAGGCCAAAGGCGTGCTGAAACGGCCTGCGTTTTCCGTGTGGATCAGCAGGCTCGTCGGCTCGACGTTCATCGGCTTCGGTACGGCCATTCTGGCGATGCGTCGGCCCGCCGCTTAGGAATTGCTTTCACGTAGCCCGTACCAGGTATTCGGTGAGTGTCGCCGCGCACGCAATGATTCCTTCATGGAGCACCATTTCAAACCCATGGGTATTTTCCGTTGGAATGGCGATGCACCCCACTCGCGCCGCCACTCCAGCGCTCATGATGGCACTGGCGTCGGAGGCGAAATCCACCAGAAGGGCAACTTGTGGGTCATATCCGCAGCGTTGTGCTGCCTTGATCAGGGCGTCCACGACAGAGCGGGTGTAATAGCCCTTCTGATCCCCGGTGTTGATGATCGGATCTGCCGATAAAACCGTCCCGTATTCCTCAAGTACCGGGCCCACCTCGACCGCGATGGTCGTGTCCCCCGGCACGCGGGCAGCGGCATAGAGCGCACCGGCGTTGGACTCCTCCTCAAGCGTCGTACAGACGAACCAGACGTCTTGCTTGAGCTCATGCCTGCGGTTTTTCAGGTGCTGTGCTGTTGTGATCACTGCCGCCAAGGGCGCCCTGTCATCCAGGAAGTGGGCGGCGACTGAATCTTTCACTTGGAACGGCTGACGCCAGTGCCGGCTAAGCACCACGCGTACCCCAGGTCGGACACCGGCGTCGGCCAGTTCTTGCAGCGAACACCGGGTGATGACATGGACATCGCTCCACTTCACAGCCCCCGAAAGGACATCGCGCCCCTGCGCTGAACCACCACTGTTGTGCATGGAACCATAAGACAGTACGCCGGGCAGGCATGTGCTATCACCGAGTATGTCTACCGGACAAACGCCGAAGCAAATGGGCTGGGCACCGCCCAGGGCCACGACCTCCAGATTACCGTCGTGCCTTACTTTCTTTACGATCATGGCAATTTCATCAAGGTGAGCCATGACCCTGATGGGCGGTGCTTGCGAAGAATCACCCATGGCCTTGATCAGGCCCCTGACATTGCCTGCCTCGTCGACCGAGATCTCATCGCAGTGTTTACCCAATTCCCTGAGGCATACTTCCCGAACCTCATCTTCCTGCCCGCCAGGGCCGCGGGCCAGGAGCAATTCTTCGAGCAAGGGCTGAATGTCCATTGAAGGCATCGGTTCTTTTCCTGTCACGACGCTTGAAAAGCGTAGACCGCCAGCTCTGTTCATCCGTTCAAATTCGGTAGACGCTCAGGCATGGGGGGCAGATCCGATTCAGTACACCGGCCAGGTTTCAACAATCTTCCCGCCGCGCACGGCCAGCAAATCGCCAAATTGCAGCAGCACGGATTCCGTCTGGATCGGTCGTAAAAACACCTGGTCTTCAACATTCAGCCCTACGGTGGGTGAGCCGTTGACCATTTCCTGATTGGGGCTGCGACCATAGGGCGTGACGGATTGCTTGACCACATTGATATTGTGATCGAGCCGGTCGAGGTCAATCAGCATCACGGGGCACATCGGCCCATGGATTTTCAGCGCCTGGTTCAGCGCGCGGAAGTATTCGTCGTAAGGGCTGCCCCGATCACTCGGACGTTGCAATGAACCGTGTAATCGCTGCCACTACATCGGCGCCCCGTTCAAGATAGGGCACATGCCCGCAATCCTCGATGAACTCGCCGCGCGCATCGGGCAGTTGCTGGAGCAAGGTCTCCAGGGTCGCCGGCAGGAATACCTGGTCATGCCGCCCCCAGATTACCAGTGTCCTTGAAGCAATCTGTGGCAACCGTTCGAGCAGCACGTCCAGGCCTTCACGACGGAAATCCTCGACGACCCGCTGCACCGCGGCGAACCTCGACCTGCCGCTGGCCGCCATGGCCTGGGCCAAGCGCCCTCCTACCTCAGGCGGCGCCTTGAACACCAGGCTCCAGAAGCGCCTCATCTCCTCGACCGTACGATAGCCAAACACCGCCCCCGCCCCTTGCAGACTGGCTTTCAATGTAGGGCCTAGCGCTTGCGCACCCAGACCGGCAGGCGCCAGCAAGACCAAGTGACTGACACGCTGCGGGTGTTTCGCCGCATACAGCCCGGCCACACACCCACCCAAAGAGCTGCCGACCAGCACGAAGGGGCCCTCGACGAGCGCTTCCAGCATGCCTTCGAGCTCCGCCAGCATCGCCTGGGGGCCAAAGTCTGCACCCGACTCGTACACGGATTGGCCATGCCCCGGCAAGTCGACGAAAACGCAAGGGTGATGGCGCGCCATGCCCAGCATCGCAGGGCCCCACTGGTCCTTGCTGGCACCCAAGCCATGGAGCATGACCAGCGTCGTCCGCGGGTGCCGTGCAGGGCTTTGCAGATAAGCCAGGCGTCCATGTGTACCGGTGTGCCAGCGCAGCTTCAAACCGAACTGCCAGCGGTGGACCAGGCGCAAGGTGCCTAGCAGCAGTCGATCAACGCGGTTCATCCGCCACTCCTTGTCCTTTGCTACGTGCCTTGAGGAAGAATCTTGCCGGCAGGCGCAGTTGGCATAGCGCCACACCTGACAGCGTCAACACGGCGCCGATCACCAGGCGCTGGCTGAAACCTTCGGCAAGCATGACCTGACTGACAGCGATCGCGAACACCGGCACCAGAAGCAGGTACGGGCTCAGTTGCTGCATCGAGTTGCGGCCAAGCAACCAGAACCACAGGCCGAACCCCAACAGACCACCACTGAGCGCGGTGTAAAGCACCGCCCACCACGCCTGGGCGCTGGCCGTGTAGACGCGTGCCCATTGCTCGCCTTCCTGGACGAAGGACCACAGCAACAGTTGCGGTGCGGCGATGATCGCCGTCCAGGCACTCAAGGCCAGCGGATCGAGGGGCCCGAGACGCTTGGTCAACACGGACCCGGCAGCGAATGCCAAGGCTGCCAGCGCCACCAGCAACATACCGATAAACGTCCCGCCCGCCGATGGCGTGGCCAGTAGCACCAGGACACCGGCGAACGCCAGCAGGATGCCCGCCAGGAGCCGCAGTTTCAGGACTTCCCCCAATAACGCGAATGCCAGGACGAGGGTAAACGGTGCCGCCAGTTGATAGATGATCGCCGAGGTAGAGGCGTCTACCCGAGCGATACCGCAATACAGCAAACCGAAATGCACGGTCCCGGTAATCGTGGCGATCAGGGCCACGGACGCCAACTGTTCACGCTTGACGCGTTTGAGCAGCGGCAGGAGAAACAACGCCATGATTGCGTAGCGCATGGCGACCATAAGGATAGGCGGCAACTCGGCGCCGCCGATTTTCACCGCGGTGACTTGCGCACCCCAGAGAAACGCGACCAGTAACGCGAGCAATGAATCTTTCAATGGCATGACAGTTATCCCTTCTGAAATTGAATGGGCCGCAGGATTCTTTCCGGCTTGCCTGTCGCAAGTGCTGGGGGGTTAAGCCGACAGTGATGCTCACAGAGCCGGTCCAATGTCTCGCGCAGAGCCTGTTCCGCTTCGGGATCGTGGGCCAATTGGGTCTGGAAGCACGGCGGAAATCCCGAGCCGACCAGAATCATTTTGTTGAGCAGGACGTTCAACGCGACCTGGGAGAAAACCGCCGTGTGTCCATAGCGTCGGCCGACGACCGCAATCGCCGCGAGCTTGTCGCGTAGCGGGCGCTCCCGTGGCCGCAGAAAACCATAGCCGACTCGTTCCAGAAACGCCTGGAAGCGACTGTTGGTGCCGTAGGCATGCATGACGGGGAGATAGAGCACCGCATCGGCGCGGTCCAGCCGCGCCACCAACTGCCCGACGTCGTCCTGCACCTGGCAGTCCTGGTCGGAGCAAGCGTTGTCGGCGTCGCAGTAGTCGATCCGGTAATCCTTGAGCCAGATGTCATCGACCGCGACCTCCTCGCCCAGGTGGCGGCGCACCAGCGCCACCACCCGTGCACTGACACCACAAGGTCGGCTTGACCCGACAATGATGGTCAGATTCATGATTCAGGACGCCTCCCGCAACCCTTCTTCGCCAGCCAGGTAGGCGCGCAAAGCCTCTTCCATCAACTGCCCGGTCAGCCACAACGTGACGCGCGCCACCTCCTTGATCTGACGACGATCTTCTTCGGTCTTCACCGCACGCTGCATCGCCATACGCACTTCCTCGGCGTGCTTCTCGTCGATGGTCGAGTGGGCGACGAAGAAGGTCATCTGCTCATCCTTCAAGCCCAGGTCGACGCGGAAGCGTTCCAGGATCGGTTGGATGTGCTCGTAGACGTCCTCGGCCCAGTAGCTGTAGCCCAGGCGGGCGATCGGCCCCTTGCGGATAGCCACATCGTTGAGAAAGGCGATCAGTGCCTGGGTCGGCGCCAGGGGCGCCGGCATGGCTTGCGGCAGCAGCCCGACCGACTCCAGGTCACGCAGCACCATGCGCTCGTGGCCCAACTCTTCCAAAGCGTGCTTGTAGACGAAGCGCAACAGCGTCGTCTCCTCTGGATCGGCACTGAAAGCGCAAGCGGCCTGGTTCACCGAGTTATAGCGGGTGTAGTGGTAGACCTGGAGCATGAGCTGTTGGTAGAGGGCTGGTGGCGTTGGGTTGTCCAGGCTGAATTTCCAGTAGGCGCCCTGCTTGATCTGGGTCCAACCCGCTTCGACGATAGCGTCGAGTTCCTTGAAGAATGCTTGCATTTCAATTGGCTCCTTTAACATTGAGGTAAACACTTTCGAGTTCCAGGTAGACGAGGCTGTAGCGCCGCTCGACCTGTTCCCCGGTCCAGGTAACGTCATCCACCAGCACGCGCCCGCCCAGCCCGACATAGAGCGCAGCCAACTGGTCGCGGCACAGTGCCGAGATGAATCGCAGGTGGGTGTTGGCTTTCAGCCAGATGGCCGCTTGCAGGAGAAACAGGCGCAGGTGCCGCCCGCCGCGGTATCGCTCGTCCAGTACCAGACGGTTGGCATCGAAGGTGTCCGTCGATTGTTCGAAATAGGCCTGCACGTCGACCGCCCGCTCGACGAAGCTCAGGCCATGACCCAGCGGAGTGACACGCAACGTCCCGACCACTTCGTCCTTGTCCAGGTAGACCAGGTGATAGGACAAGGCGTCGCGCACCTGCTCCCTACGATCGAAGTCATCCTCCCGTGCCGGGTTGGTCCCCAGGTAGCGGCTCCTGAGCTGCCGGACGGACTCGAACAGTTCATTGGCGTGATCGATCACGCGAACAGACAGGCTCATCGGTGACCTCACTGGCCTTGGCGCTGATCGACGATGCGCGCTTCTTTCCAGCTGAACCAACTGCCAAGGTTCACATGCTCGGCCAGATCGCCCACCACCATGACCGTGGCATCGACCCCCAGCCGTTCGCGCAGGCGCTCCTTGATCAACAGCACCAGACGTCCACGATCGCCCTCGAAGAAGCGCGACATTTCCAGCTTGGCGATGACGGTGTCGCGATCATTGGCGCGACTGAGGATGATCTGGTAACCAAGGCATTGTTCGACACCTTCAAGCAGCGCCTGCTCGATCTGTGCGGCCGAGAAGGCGCGATCGTTCAGTTGCACGGCATCCTTCACCCGACCAACGACCTTGACGGTGTGGCGCATCGATTGCGCATAGCCGGGACGCGACTGGATCGAGACCAGGTCACCGGTGCGGTAGCGGATCAACGGCTTGCTGCCAGGGATCAGCATGGTCACGCACAACTCGCCGTCGCCGGTGCAGCCCAGGCTTTCCCCGGACTTGGGATCGAGCACCTCGATGATGTAGTTGAGGCGATGAGGCACCAACTGATCGTTGGCGTTGCAGGCCGCGATGATCATCGCTTCCTGGGAACCATAGAGGCTGTTGTAGGCCTGCGCGCCCCACAGACTGTAGAGGTTGTTCTTCAACGCAGGCGTGCACAGCTCGCCGCTCATCATGAACGCGCGCAGAGCGAAGTCCTCGCGTGGGTTCAAGCCTTGGCGTTCAGCTTCCTTGGCCATGGCCAGCAATAGCCCCGGCGCCGAGGCGAGCACGCCGATCCGCAGGTCCTTGAGCAGTTGCAGTGCCTTGGGCCAACCGATCACCGGTGAGTGCGGCCAGATCTTGGCATTGCACAGGTCAAGCTGGGTGCAGACATCGCCCAACGTGTCACCGAAGGAATGGACCTCGGTGGGCCCCATGATGCCGACCACAGTCTTTTCGCCCGGGAAATGCTTTTCGATCACGGCCTGGTAGGCCATGGCCAGTTGTCGATTGCTCGCGTAGCTTTCCTTGCGGTCCCGTGGGCATGGCGTAGCGGGCCCGGTGGTCCCCGTGGTCTCGTAATAGAAGATGCTGTCTTCCAGCGGGCCGGACAAGATGTCGAAGCCTGCCTCGCGCAAGTCATCCTTGGTCGTGAATGGCAAGGTGGCGAGGTCATCCAAGGTCAGCGAGCGCTCGTCGACCTGGGCAAGGTGCCTGGAATAGAACGGCGAAGACCGCTTCACGTGGCCGATCACTTCTCGCAACTGTTCCTGGTGCCAGGCCGCCAGCGCGGTGTCGCTGAGGACGTCGGTCCAATAGGCATGATGAATCGGATCGTACCGCTTCTTGAATGTATCTAAATGCTCTTTCATTTCAGCCGCTCAGGATTGATGGGTTACTGGAACTCAACGGCCGCTACGTTAGTAACAGAACTTACAAATACCCAGCTGTGCTATCTCACAGTTGTGCGCGCACGAGTTTCTTGTTAAAGGCACACGCGGTTACATACGCGTAGGGATAGCTCTTCGTCCCATCGACATTCAGAAACGAATGAAAGATTAATATTCCCTCAGCAGTTGACAGCCCCAGGGCACGCTGGTAATTTCGCCGCACTGCCAATTATTCCCGCAGTGCTTAGCCAAGACTGGGATGTCTAAAAATGTACTATCACCTTTCTGCTATCAGTTCCTCCCACAGCTATCCCGACAGCTGTTCCCGGGCCATTCTGGCCATCTTCAAAAGCAATATCTGGCGTCGCTAATCTAGCGAAGACCGGAGCCTGTCTGCTGCCTGCCAGCAACGTCCTGATCTTTCCCCTCTGAAATCGAAGGCGCTCACGCCTTGTGCCCTGCGCAACAATTGGCTGCAATCCATTGCAAGCCTTTTAGTGCGCGCGACATGAACAGCGTCCGCCCCGTCTATTCAGAATATCCGTCAACACGTATTTAAAGTGCCTGCGCGCTTTATATTCCCGTGGCGCTCTCTTAATCGAGCGCCTGAATCGTTACACCTTGAATATGGTATTAACCGTGAATACAAATTTAATTGGCGTGAATGTTCTTCGCCGCGAAGAACGTCGACCTACGGATGCACTTGGCATATATGCAAATGCACTGGAACAACTGGGTCGAGAATCTGTTTTCATTCTTGAATCACTGTCCGGCCCAAGCCGTGATCGTCGGGCGACGATCATCGGGCTCGAACCGCTTTTCGAAGTGTGTATCAACGAGGGCAAGGCCCAGCTGCGCGGCTGCGCCGCCCTGTGCGAACATCTGTCCGCGAGCCTGCGGCAAGTGGGCATGCAGGTCGATCAGGAACACAAGATCCATCTACCTGACCGCGAGGCCGCGTGGAACCTGCTCCGGGCTATCCAGGCAACGTTCCAGCCTGCGTCCAATGCCCCGGCCAGCCTGGCCTTCTTCGGCTATTTCTCCTACGACTGCGTTCGCCTGATCGAGCGACTTCCCGATCTGGCCACACAGACCTACGACTACCCGCTCATTGCCCTGTCGGTCTACCAGACGCTGGTTTATTTCCACAGCAATGGCATTGTCGAAACCCTGATCAACAACCACGATCTCTGGGCGCCCCGTACATTGGAGGACTACCCCTTCCTGAGCACAACCCCGGCACCCGAGGCGCTGGCGCCGCGCCCGTACCCCGAGGGTTTCGAGGAGGAACGCACGGTGACCCCGGAGCAATTCGTCGAGCGTGTCGAAGTGGCGATGGAGCACATCCGCGCCGGCGACGTCTACCAGATCCAGCTCGGCCATGAGATTCGCATCCGCTCGCAGGTTTCGCCGTTCGATGTGTACCAGAACCTGCGCCTGCGCAACCCTTCCCCCTACATGTACCTGGCCCACGTAGGCGGCATCGACCTGATCGGCGCCAGTCCCGAGCTGTTCGTCAGGATCAAGGACGACTTGATCGAGATGCGCCCGATCGCCGGCACCGTGGGCAAGAAGCCTGGCGTCGATCCAACTGAGTTGGTCCTGGAGCTGACCCGCTCCGAGAAGGAACGCGCCGAACACCTGATGCTCATCGACCTGTGTCGCAACGATATCGGTCGCGTGTGCCAGGCCGGCTCGCTGGAGGTCGATGAGTTCATGCTAGTGGAAGAGTACTCACACCTCTACCACATGGTGTCGAACGTTCGCGGCTTGCTGCGCCCGGGCCTGGATGCCTACGACGTGATCAAGGCATCGTTCCCCGCGGGCACCATGTCCGGCGCGCCCAAGGTCAGGGCGATGGAGCTGATCGAGGGAATGGAGAGCAACCGCCGAGGTATTTATGCCGGGGCCCTTGGCCTGGTCGGCTTCGATGGCAGCGTCAACACCGCGTTGTGCATTCGCTCGACGGTGTTCGACGAGGGTACGTACCACTTGCGTGCATCCGCCGGCGTGGTGGCCGATTCGGTGCCCGCGCTCGAGTGGAAAGAGACGCTGTACAAGATGGGGTCCGTCTACCGGGCAGTCACCGGCCAGGAGATCGCACTGTGAAAGTATTCTTGATCGACGCCTATGACAGCTTCGTCTTCATCATCAGCCAGTACCTGGAACAACTGGGGCTGGAAACCCACGTCGAGCGTCACGACGCACCGGACCTCATCCAGCGCATTGAAGCGTTCTCGCCGGATTTCTGCGTGTTGGGCCCTGGGCCTGGGCATCCGGCCGATGTGGGCTACATCGAAGTGATCAAGCACTTTCAGGGGCGCCTGCCGCTGTTGGGTGTGTGCCTGGGTCACCAGGCCATCGGCCTGGCCTTCGGTGCCCAGGTTTGTCGAGCCCCACACGTGATGCACGGCAAGGTGAGCACGATTGAGAACGATGGCAAGGGCGTCTATGACCACACGCAGGCACGTGCGATACGGGCGACCCGCTACCACTCGTTGATGATCAGCGACCAACCGTTACCCGACTGCCTGGAGATCACGTCCAGATCCGCGGACGACGGCTATGTCATGGGTGTGCGCCATCGCCACCTGCCGGTGGAGGGCGTGCAGTTCCACCCTGAAAGCATCCTCACCGAAAACGGCCTGGACCTGTTCCGCAGTTTCATCCGGTGTTACGTGCACAAGTGATCCACCCGGAAGGGGCACACGCCCCTTCTTTTCCGTGCTCCGACTGTTTCATTCCTGCTACAACTAGAGCGATCCGTTTATGGACAAACACCACTCCCCCGCCTGCGCCCGAACCCAGGCCGAGCGTGCCGTTACGCTGACCGCCTTCACGAACCTCGCCAAGGATGCCAACCGTTGCGATTGGGAGCGCCTGCTGAACAAAGTGCTGCGCCAACTCGGCTTCGGCAGCTACCTCATCAGCCTGGGGCCGACAGCAACGAGGGATACCGACCCTCTCGCCGGCCTCATCACCACCTTTCCCAAACACTGGCTGGAGCACTATCGCTGTGACGGGCTGATCGAGATCGACCCGATACTCAGGCACTGTCGACGCGAACTGGTGCCGCTTTTCTGGGACAGCGAGCGACGGCGCGCCCGGGGACGCTCCCGGCACTTCTGGGAGCAACGCGAGCAACACGGTCTGCGCAGCGGCGTAAGTATCCCGCTGCGCTACGAAATGCTCAGGGGAACACTGAGTGTGGCCTTCGACGACACACAGATCACCGAACAGAAGGGTTTTTCCAACCCCGCTGTTTATCAATTGTTCATGCTCATCCCCTACCTGCTCGCCGGAATGCGGCATCAGTTACAACGACCTGCCCAACCGCGCCAGGACCTGACGCCCAAGGAAATGGACTGCCTGTACTGGGCCAGCGAAGGCAAGACCACCTGGGAGATCAGCCACATCCTGACCTGTTCCGAACGCACCATCGACTTCCACCTGCTCAATGCCCGACGCAAGCTGGGCTCGGTAAGCCGCCAGCAGGCCGTCAGTGCCGCGGTGGCCTGTGGGCTGGTCATGCCAACCCTTATCTCGCCGACTTACCGGTGCCAAAAATGAGCACAGACGTGGTCTCCAGGACAGTCCATCCTTAGGAATAACCTGACAGCATATTCAAATCAGCCATGGCAAGCTTGCGACCTGCAGCGCAGGCCCATGTACAGCCGGGCAACCATACCCCGTGCCTGATGCAGAGAAGCTCGCCAGCACCCTGAAACTGCAAAAGCCCCTGGATACCGACGGCTACGTTGACTACCAGCGCCGCCTCGGCAACGGCGCGCCCTGCGAGTGCTCTCCACGGAAAACAAGGACAACGATCTCTATGTGGGTTGCAGCTATGAACGGGATACTTGCTGAGGCCTGGCAGTGAATGACGACGCGCCGGCTCGCTCATGGTTGAATTTGCCCGCCCCGGCCCGAGCCCGGAAATACCGGAAGGCCGAGTCATCAATGCCCAGGCATTGGACGATTTTGGCGTTTTACATCGCGCTTTTGCCTTACCGAATCCGGGCTCGCCATGCGGCTCGCTTGAGGCACCCGGGGCGTACGCAATAACAGACCGATCTCCTGCGCGCTGACCGCTTTGCTGAAAAAGTGTCCCTGGATTTCATCGCAGCCGTTGTCACGCAGGAAGGTTTGCTGCTCCTGGGTTTCGACACCTTCGGCAATGACCTTGAGGTTCAGCTTGTGCCCCAACGAAATCACGGCGGTGGCGATGGCCTTGTCGTTCTCGTTGTCGGGCAGATCGCGCACGAAAGACTGGTCGATCTTGAGCCTCGCGATCGGGAAGCTTTTCAATGCGGCGAGGCTGGAATAGCCGGTGCCGAAGTCGTCGATCGAGAGGCTGATCCCCATGGCTTGCAGGGCCTTCATTTTGCTGATGGCTTGCTGAAGGTCTTGCATGATCAGGCTTTCGGTCAGCTCCAGCTCAAGGTACATCGGGTCCAGTCCGGTTTCCTGCAAAGCATGCAGCACCCGGTCGATCAGGTCCCTTTCGATGAACTGGCGGGCTGAAATGTTCACCGACACGGTGATCGGTGGCCAGCCGGCATCCTGCCATGCTTTGTTCTGCTTGCAGGCGGTATGGATCACCCAGTCGCCGATGGGCACGATCAACCCGGTCTCTTCGGCCTGGGGTATGAATTTGATGGGAGAGACCATGCCGAGCTCGGGATGCTGCCAGCGGATCAATGCCTCAACGCCGATGATCTGGCCTGACTGCAAATCCACCTGTGGCTGGTACAACAGCAGGAACTCGTCGTTGTTGAGTGCGCTTCGCAGCCCGTCTTGCATGGCGAGCTTGCCCTGGACCTTGTTATTCATCTCGCTGGTATAGAACTGGAAACTGTTGCGCCCCAGCTCCTTGGCCCGGTACATGGCGGCGTCCGCATTGCTGAGCAACGTGTCGGTGTCGCTGCCGTCGGCCGGGTAAGTGGCCAACCCCATGCTGCAGGTGACGTGGAGCGTATGGCCGCTGAGTTGAATCGGCCGCAGGATGGCTTCCTGGATTTTGTGCAGGACGGGCGTCACGCCGTCCAGGTCCGAGGGCTGGTCGAACAGGATGATCACAAACTCGTCGCCGCCCAGTCGCACGACGGTGTCGGTACGCCGTACACACCCCAGCATGCGCTGGGCAACGGTTTTCAGCAGCTCGTCCCCGGCACTGTGCCCAAGGCTGTCATTCACCAATTTGAATTTGTCCAGGTCGAGAAACACCACCGTCACCAGCCGGTCGTAGCGCTGGGCATAAAGAATCGCCTGCTTGAGACGGTCTTCGAGCAGTGTGCGATTCGGTAGCCCGGTCAGTGCGTCATGGTCGCCCATATAGCGAATGCGCTTTTCGGTCAGTTGGCGTTCTATTGCAATGCCGGCGAGGGGTGTCGCCATGTCGATCAGTTGCGTCTCGGCCGGGCTGGGGCTGCGCACGGTGTTGGCGTACAAGGCAAACGTACCCAGGACCTTTCGCTCATGGGACAGAATCGGCGTCGACCAGCAAGCGCGAAACCCATAGGGCGCCACGAGTGAACAGTACGCTTCCCACAGTGGATCCTGCTCGATGTCCGTGACGATGACTGGCTCTCGTCGATACGCCGAGGTACCACATGAACCGACGTTCGGACCGATTTCAATTCCGTCGATGAGCTGGCTATAGGCTTTCGGCAAACTGGGTGCAGCCCCGTGCAGCAGGTGCTTGCCCTCCTCGTCCAGCAGCAGGATGGAGACCTTCATGCCCTCCAGTTGGGATTCGACCAGGTGCGCCAGGCTGTCGAGGACCTCTGCAAGCTCGGTGCTCCTGGCGATCAGTTCCAAGACATGACCTTGCCCGGCACGAACGATCGCTTCTTGCTCCAATCGATCGTTTTGCACGGCGAGCCGTTCGGTGGCGATACTCAGTTGGGCCGTTCTTTTCTCCAACTGAAGCCGGTCTTCGAGGAATTGATTCACCGCCCGCGCCATGTTGCCAATCTCGTCATTCCCATGGTCAGCCATCATCACATGCGTTTTGTCCGTGTGTTCCTGGCGCAATTGCCGGCTTATTTCATTCAGGCGCACGAGTACATGGCGGCCCATGAAGACCCGGGTCACAAACCAGGCGAATACCAGGCTGGTGCCCAACATGATCAGCACCCATTGCTGGCTGCGATTCGAGGCCTCGACCAGACGCTGCACCGCTTCGCGATAGTCTTCGGTGTAGGCACTCGATTGCGCGCGGGCCACCGCGACCAGCACCCCGGCCTCATGATTGAGTTGTTCATTGAAGCGCTGCAGGGCGTTGTGCTGGTTGATGAGCGTCTGGCGCAGGGAGAAGAGATCCGGCGTCTGCACATCAGCGTCGGACAACGTGTCTGCGGTGCGTGACAGGCGCTCATATCGGGCCCGCAGCCGTTGCACGGCCTCACCGTCAACCGCCTGCGGCAGATCGAAAAGAAGCACCGCCATTTCCAGGCTGACCCGGGTCTGAGTCGCCGTTAATCGGGCGGTGTGATCCTCCAGCGCTTGCTCGAAGGTGACCTCGGTTTGCAGCAGGCTTTCTCGCAGCTGCGCAACGATGTTGGCGGTATTGCGGAACATCTGACTCGACTGATGCATGTCGAGTATCGCCACGCCACTGTTCGCGGCAGTCAGTTGCTGCACCCGTTGATCGAGGGCTTCAAGCTGTTCGACGGTCGCCGCGTAGCTTGAACGCAGAATGTCGGGGGAGCGGGTTGTCAGAAGCTGGTCGGTCTGGCGTTCGATCAGCAAGGTGTGCTGCACCATGTCTTGCCCATTTTGCATGCGCACCAGTCGTTCATCCGTCAGTAGGCGAGTGGCGCTGTTAGAGGTGCGCAACGCGTAGACCGCTGTGGCGGCGCCTGCCAGGATCAGCAGCGCCAGCGTCAGAAACGCCAGAGTGAATTGTGCGCGCAGCGATTGTGGCAATAGCTGGCGTCCAAACCGCGAAGTCATGTCCAACGTCAGGGGTTCCATTGGTGGCGATAGATGTCTCGATAGCCATTGTCTGGATCGTACTGGAATTTTTTCCCGCCATCGAAGGCGATATTGTCGGCATTGACCAAGTGAATCGGCGCGACGAAGCCGCTCACTGGCTGGCCTGCAAGCAGCCGGTTCAACTCATCCATCACTTGCCAGCCATGCTGGTTGAGCGGCTCGGCCACGGTAACGGTCTGGTAGGTATTTGCCTGTATGCGCAAAAACGCCGAGGCACTGCCGTCACCGGCAGACAACAGACTGATGCCGTCACTGGGTATACCGGCGTTGGTCAGCGAGGCAATCGAGTAGTCGAAATAAATATCGTTGATGGCCAGCGTATGGGTCCAGCGTTTGCCATAGCGCTGAAGCAATTCTTTGGTGATCGCCGGCATCTTCTCGCCACTTTCGGAGATCGCCACATCGCGCACCTCTAGCAACGTACATTCACGACAGGCCCGAATGACGTCTTCCATGGCCTTGGCTTTCGCCATGGCAATGCTGTACTTGGAGTCGGTCAGGATGACCACACCGGCCCGTCCGTTTGACTGCGCCACTGCCGCCATGGCCGTGAGGCGCGCCACTTCAAGCGGGTCGGTCGTGACGTTCATGGCCACCGGTGTGCCGTCAATCGGCCCCGGGCTAGCCCCGGCGTGCCAGCCAACCACCGGTACCTCCTTGCGAGCGAAGCGCAGCAGTGCCGCCTTGTTCTCAAGGGCATCGGAGCCGCACAGGATCAGACCATCGGGGTTCGCTGCCAAGGCATCGGAAAAGGCCTTTGCGCGCCCGGCCGATGAGCCGGCACCATCGAATATCTTCAGCGTCCAGCCCAACGCGTTGGCGGCCTCCCGGGCGCCCTGCGCCACACCGACAATGCCTCCGTTACGCAAATCTTCTGCAACAAGGGCGATGCTCTTGCCCCGCTGGGCTTGCGGGCCGGATTCAGGGCCGCTCCAACGAACGGCGCCGAGGGAGGCCTTGGAAACGATTTCCTGCGCTTGAATCACCGTGACCGTGGGGTTTTCAACACCCGCTGCGGTTGGCAGGTCCTGACCGTATCCGAAGTTCACGGTGAAAAGACAGAAAACCGTTACTGAAGCCATTCGCAATCGCCAGGACCTTAGTAACCTGGGCTCAACCGAACAGGTTCGATCGCCGTATGTGATGGTGTGTCTGGAGCCGGTGGCGCGATCAAAGTCTGGCATGACGTCCCTTTTTGCCAAGAATGCAGTGTTCCGAAAGAATAGTCGGTTCTGCTGCCATCAGGTCCTTTGTGGTTAAAAGTGCGACGCAGGTGATAAAAATCACAGGGATCCGATCAGCCACAGGGGCAACCCACCCACTGATTCAATCAACCGAATGGCTGCACAAGGTGCAGCTATGCCCTGCATATCCAAGGTATTGCCCATGCACTGATCTGCAATCACTCTCCAGTGACACCTGTTTCACATCCTGAGGAGTCGCTGAAATGGTCACTGTCGTTGGTTTTTCTTCCACGGGTGGGCCGGACGTTCTAGAGGTCCGACAAGACGATCCTGCTGCGCCCGGCCTCGATGAGGTGTGGATCGAGCAACATGCCATTGGCGTCAACTACCTCGACGTCACCCAGCGCAACGGCGCGGTTCCCGTCGCCCTGCCTTCGGGGTTGGGCCTGGAGGGGACCGGGTTGGTCGCTGCCGTGGGGGCCGGTGTCACCCACCTCAAAGTAGGCGATCGGGTGGCCTATGCCACCGGCTCGGTGGGTGCCTACGCAAGTGGCCGATTGGTTCCGGCCGGGGAACTGGTGCCACTTCCCGATTCGATCCGTTTCCAGGATGCCGCCGCCGTCCTGTTCAAGGGCATCACGGCCCAATACCTGCTCAAGAGCACTTATGCAGTGGGGTCGGGAATGGTCATGGTGTTGTATGGCGTCGCCGGCGGTGTGGGCGCCATCATGGCCAAGTGGGCCAAGCACCTGGGCGCTTTCGTGATCAGTGTCGTCTCTCGTGCGCAAAGCGTCGAGAAGGCACGTGCACCGGGCTGTGATGAGGTCCTGGTTTTCAATGCACAGACACTGGCGCAGGAGGTGGCTCGAATCACCGATGGCAAGAAGGCCGATGTGGTTTACGACCCGATCGGGCGTGCCTCGTTCGCTGCATCGCTCGATTGCCTGCGCCCGCGTGGGCTGATGGTCTCTTTCGGCGCATCGTCAGGTGCGCCACAAGCGGTCGAAGTGGGCCTGCTGAACGCCAAGGGTTCGCTGTTCCTCACCCGCCCTTCGATTGCCGCGCATACCTGCAGCGTCGAGGAATATCAGGCGCGCGCCAATGACGTCCTGGCGGCACTCCAGGCCGGGATCATCGAACCCGCCGTCTGGAAAACCTACACGCTGGAGAACGCCGCACAAGCCCACGCGGATCTGGAAAGCGGCCGCGCTTCAGGTACTCTCCTGCTCGTTCCCTGAGATGTCCTTGACAAGCCTGGAGACTGTGGGCACGTGATGTGGCGATACGCCTGGGGAACTCAACGATAGCCGCCTGATTGCCAAGCGCCTCGGCGATCATCGGCGCTTTCTTTGCGCGTCTGCTGGCTATATCGAACGATATGGTTGGCCAGCATCACCCACGGAGCTGACCAAGCATAACTGCCTGAGGTTCACGGGGCTGGCGTCTTATCCTGAATGGACGCTTATCAGTGCCAGTGAGCAAGTGACCGTACGCCCCCAAGGTTCCCTCGTCTCCAACGACAGTGAAGCGCTTTTGAGCGCAGCCATTGCGGGTACCGGCATTCTCGGTGCGGGAGAGTGGCTGTTCAGTCGTGCGCCGGCAAACAATGAACTGGTCAGGGTATTACCGGACTGGGAGTTGGGGGCAAAAGGAGGGATCTACCTTATCCGGCCCTCGGCGAAATTCGCCTCCTCCGCCACGTTAGCGCTGAAGGAATGGCTCGAGGGCAAGCTTGTCCAAACGGGCACTGCCAGGTCCTCGTAAAACAGGCCAGCGCCACAATACCAGCCAGTTAAGAAAAACCCTGTGGGAGCAAGCTTGCTCGCGAAGGCGGTGACGAGTGGCATGGTGAAGACAGTTGCTCCCACAGGTTTCATTTCTCTGCGCCATTTCACCGCCCGGTGACGGCCCACCTCATGCACGTCCACATTCACCCCGGATGACGCCAACTTATTGGCACAAAAACCGATGAAATAAAAATAAATTAATGCAGCGACGTTTTCCCGACGCACGGTACCCATGTGCCATTGCTGGGGGTTTAAATCGGAGCCCATCATCCGTAGGCAACCCCGCAAAACGTTTAGTCCGCCGACCTGGACGACAGGAAATATTCAATCGCATCACTCAATGGAGCAACACCGAGATGATGACTGTTTATTTTGTTGTGATGACGATCTGCAGTGGCCCCGAAGGCTGTATCGAGGAACGAAGACCTGGGCCAACCTTTGCTTCCAAGGCAATATGCATGGAGACAGCCAGAGGCATGGCGCCGCACAAAGGCGTGAAGTTCAAGTGTCGCAGCGAACGTACGTGGGTGGTCGAGACAGCGCCAGTAGACGGTTACGACGAAATTGTCTCTACCGAGGCTGCAGGCCAGCCTTAGCAATTTGCGAAACAGGGCAATCGAAGCAATTGCTAAACAGCCCTGGTCGCGAAAATCGTTCCCTGAACGTGAGGGCGCGTGCAGCATTCGAACTTCGATCGTTGCGCCCTCACCCAGTCCCAAGCATCTGCCACAACGACGCCCCCACTCCGGTAATGCTCTCCCCGGCGATCAACCCCGCCGCTGCGGTGATGGCGAAGCGTTCCGTGAGGCTCGGCCAGCGACAGCTCACCAGCCACGTCAGCACCGCACCGAGGGCCATCATCAAGGACACCGAGGCCGGCAAGACGAAGGCCAGACCCAAGGCCGCCGCGCTTGGCAGGTACCGGGCCCGATACCCCGGCAGCAGGCTGTCGAGGATCCCCAGCAACAAACCGACCACGCCGCCGATGAAAATCGCCCAGCGAATGCTCGCTGACAATGAATCCAGGCCCAGGGTCAGGGTTTGCGCGACGGCCTTCCAGGTGGCGACCGCCGGGGCCGGCCACTCTTCGGTGAGCAGCATGGTTTGCGGGTCCGGGATCAGGGTCAGGTAAGCCAACACCCCGACGATGCTACCGACGAAAACCCCCAGGGCCTGGGCGAACAACTGCTTGCGCGGCGTGGCGCCAATCGCCCGGCCTACCTTGAAGTCGTTCATCAAGTCGGTGCACTGCCCGGCCGAACCGCCGGCGGTGTTGGCGCTCATCAGGTTGATCGGCACCTGCCCCGGCGCGACGATGCCAAAGCTCAACTGGGACAATTGTCCGATGGCCCCGATCGGCGGAATGCCCGTGGCACCAACCACCCGGGCGGCCACCGCCGCCAGGCAGACCGCCAAGGGAATGGTCAACAAGGCCATCCACGGGTTGATACCGAACAACAGCACTTGCAGGCTCACCACCAGGATAATCGACACTACGAAACCGGCGGCAGGCCCAGGCTTGGGTATCGTCCAGATCGCCCCGCTGCCCACCTGGGTGGACTGGTGCAATGCCCACAAGCGAATCGCCAACGAGGCCAGGGTCGAGCAGACCATCAGGCTCACCCCCGGCCAAAGCAACCACTCCACCAGCGCCGCGAACTGCGGGCCGCTGCTGCCGTGCGGCAACTGCACCAGGCCTTGCGCCAGCAGCCACGGCGCCAAGCCACCCCACGCCAGCAAGGCACCGAGCAGCAGGGTCAGGCCCACGCGAATGCCAATGATTCCGCCGAACCCCACTAACAACAGCGAAGGATCGGCGGTAAAGGTCAGGCGCTCCAGTTGGGCGCTCGGAGACCAGCGCGGGACGGCCCACATGAAAGTGTCGAGCGCCTTGACCAGCCCGGACAACAACGCGGCGCTGAGCAGCACCTTCAAGCGCTTCGCGGCCTCGTGGCCGTGGTTATAGATATGCAGCAGGGTTTCCAGGGTCGCCATGCCTTCGGGAAATTTCAGCGCCTTGTCATTGAGCAGTGAGGGGCGCAGGTACCAGGCAATCCAAATCCCCAGGAAACTCACCGAAAAGACCCAGGCCACCATGGGAATGGCGTCCAACTGCTGGCCGGTCAGCAACGTGTAGGCCGGAATGGGCGCGACCAGCCCTCCGGAAATGATCGACGCAGCGGCAGAGGCCACGGTCTGGTTGATGTTGCTTTCGTGCAGCGTCCAGGGCAATCGACCCACCGACCGACTCGCCAGGCCTTGCCAGATGCCATACCCCACCAGCAAGGCAATGATCGACATATTGAACGACCAACCGATCTTCAACCCGGCATAGACATTGGAAGGTGTCAGCAGGATACCGAGGACGATGCCCGTACTGACCGCACGCGGACTGAGCTCGCGTTCGACGGTGGCGTTCAAGGGGAATGTGGACGAGATGGGGTGCATGCGAATTCCTTATCGGCACTGAGGCAGCGGCCAAATTCAGACTGATCCCCTGTGGGAGCGAGCTTGCTCGCCACCTCCCACAGGACCACTTAAAACGGCAACTCAATAAGTGAACGCAGTATTGGCGCAAGGTTCACCTGACAGCGACAAACCCTGGAGCGTGTTCACCCGAGGCGTCCACCCATGGGCTGCGCTCGACTTATTTTCCCCCCTCGCAATTAACCATCCAGGCAATCCCGAAGCGGTCTTCAAACATGGCAAAGCGTTCCGCCCAAAAGGTCTGCTCCAAGGGCATGTACACGCTGCCACCTGCACTCAAGCCTTTAAATAACCGCTCGGCCTCCTCCACGCTGTCGACATTGAGGGAGACCGACACGCCTTGCGGCTTGCGAAACGGCTCGCCGGGTGGGCAGTCGGAGGCCATCAGGCTGAAAGCGCCGACGGTCAGGCAAGTGTGCATGACCAGGTTGGGATCCTTGGGCATCCCGGTTTCCTCGGGGGCCTCGGCAAAAGACATGGAAAACAGCTCGCCGCCCAGTACCTCCTTGTACAAGGCGAAGGCTTGCTTGCAGTGACCGTTGAAGGTCAGGTAAGGAATGATTCTCATGGTGGGGTCTCCTGTAGTCGGCTTCACGATTGACCGGACATCTGCGCCCGCAGGCGTTCTTCCTGCTCGCGCAGTTCGGGGGTAAAGGACTCGCCGAACGCCTCGAGTTCGAAGATCTGGCGGATCTCGATTTCACTGTCACTGACCATCGGGTTCGGGCAGCGCTTGACCCAATCGATGGCCTCCTGCAATGACTGGACCTTGAAGATCCAGAAACCGGCGATCAACTCCTTGGTTTCAGCAAACGGCCCATCGATCACCGTCCGGTCCTTGCCGGAAAACTGCACGCGCACGCCCTCGGCACTGGGGTGCAGGCCTTCACCGGCGAGCATCACCCCGGCCTTGACCAGTTCTTCGTTGTAGGCACCCATGGCGGCCAGCAGTTGCGTGCTGGGCATTTCTCCGGCTTCCGATTCCGGGCTGGCTTTGACGATCACCATAAATCGCATGCGCTTATCTCCTGAGAGTGGATGGATTAGGCCGTTCGTGTGGCGGCTCTATGGGTTAATCGAATGGCAATGGCCGAAATCGACAGATCGATGCGATTATTTTTCGAAGGGTTGCATGGCTATCAAAACATGCTGGAAGCGAACTATCGGGACATTCCCGACTTGCGCTTTAAAGTCGAGTTTCTGGTGATCGATCCACCCAAGTGGCAGCTCGCCTGGCATTCAATTGCACGCCAGCTGGGGAGCTCCTGGGGCTTGCGGTGAATGGAGCACGGATCGCCTTCACGGAAAACGTCTTCTACGCCTTCGAGGACGGCAGGATCCGCGAGGTCTGGTCGATTATCGACAAGGAAGCGATCGAAGCTCAGCGCCATTCAACGTCGCGGATGCTCCAGGGCTGCAAGTTTCAACGATCTGTGCATCGTCCCCGCTGGCGCCGCGTCACGGAGCTACCCGAAAACCAAATCCAAGAAGCAATCGTGTCGACATCCATAGTTCGACACACCTCGAAGTGAGGAACCTGTCGATCCCATAGTCTAGGCGCCAACAGGGAGGAGATGGCGATGACACACACCCGTTTTTTTGGAAAAACCGTACTGGCCTGCACATTCATCCTGGCGATTATTGGTTGGGGGATCGGCTTCTATGGGCCGCCGATTTATATGCAAGCGGTGATGGAACGCACGGGTTGGCCGATCGCCCAGGTCTCGGCTGCCGTGACCTTGCACTTTCTCAGCGGCACACTTGTCATCGCCAACCTGCCACGCCTTTACGCACGCTTCGGGATACCCACCATCACCCTGCTGGGCAGCATCGTCCTGGGCATCGGCGTAAACATCTGGGCTCAAGCCAACCAGCTAGGGGGGCTGTATGCCGGCGCCGTCTGCTCGGGTATCGGCTGGGTGACATTGGGGGCGGCGGCCGTTAATACCCTGATCGCGCCGTGGTACATCAAGGAAAGACCCAAGGCCCTGGGCAAAGCCTACAACGGCGCCAGTCTGGGTGGCGTGATCTTTGCGCCGCTGTGGGTGTTGCTGATCGAGCGTTTCGGCTTTGCCACGGCGGCGCTGGTGATCAGCGTCGTCGCCGTGTTGCTCATAGGCGTTTTGGCTTTCCTGGTCTTCAACAAAACCCCACAAAGCCTGGGACAACATCCCGACAATGCAGGCCAGCCGGAACCCTTGCCGATCAGCGCCATGCAGTGGACCGCGATGCAGACACTCAGGTCGGCAAATTTCCGCACCCTGACAGCCGGCATGTCCTTGGGGCTCTTCGCCCAGATCGGCTTGATCGCGCACCTGTACTCGATCCTGGTGGGACGCATGGGGGCGCATGACGCCTCCTTCGCCATGGGGCTGGCCACTGCCAGTGCGATGGGCGGGCGATATGTCGCCGCACGCTTGATGATCCAAGGCATGAACCGCCGACAACTGGCCTGTCTCGGTTATGCCATCCAGATGCTGGGCACGCTGACGCTTCTGGGCCTGGACCTTCACCCGACGATGGCCTGGATGGCCGTGGTGCTGATCGGTTCGGGCATTGGCAATGCCACCTCCTTGCCGCCATTGATAGCCCAGAATGAGTTCAGCCGAGAACAAACCGCCAGGGTGATCGCCCTGATGGTCGCGATCAGTCAGGCCAGCTACGCCTTTGCCCCGGCCTTTTTCGGCCTGGTGCGCGCCCTCTTCACCGATCCGAATCACGCCATCGTCGCCGTCGTGACAGCAGCGGTCGTCGTGCAGGGGCTCGCCATGTTGTCGTTCTATCGGGGCGTGCCCACTCGCCTCTCCAACAAAGCCGCTGTCTGACCTCGCCCCTGACCCTGCGTCACCCGCTAAGAACGGAACGCATCAACCTTGAGTCCAAACCGGCTCATTTTGTTGTACAGCCCACCACGCGACACATTCAGCCGTTGAGCAGCCAGACGGATATTTCCGCGCGTGTCTTTGAGGGCGGCAATGATGGCATTCATTTCGTGGGTGCCAAGGTCCGGCGCCATCCGCGGCTCAGGGGTGCTGTCCCACGTCGATGGTCGCCCTCGCTGCCTGACCTCCAGGGCAAGATCGCTCGGCTCGATCAGTTCAGTCATCGCCAGGTTGGTGGCCCGCTCAATGACATTTTCCAGCTCACGGACATTGCCTGGCCAGTGATAGGCGCCGAGCATCTCTAGCGCCCCTGGCGAAAGGTCCTGCATCGACTTGCGTAGCGACCGGGCACAACGCGCGAGAAAATGCCGTGCCAGCAACGGCACATCTTCGCGGCGCATCCGCAGCGGCGGCACCGTCAGATTCAGCACGTTGAGACGGTAGTAAAGGTCCTCACGAAAGGCGCCCTCGGCCACCGCCTGGCTCAGGTTGCGGTGGGTGGCGGCGATGATGCGCACGTTGACCCGCAGCGATTTTTTCGCCCCCACTCGTGTCACCTCGCCTTCCTGCAGGACACGCAGCAGGCTGACCTGCGCATCAAAGGACATGTCACCGATTTCGTCGAGAAAGATCGTCCCACCATCGGCCAATTCGAACTTGCCTGCCGACCCACCGCGCACCGATCCGGTGAAAGCGCCTTCGACATGTCCAAACAGTTCGCTCTGCACCAAGTCACGGGGAATGGCGCCGCAATTAACCGCCACGAAAGGCCCGCCACATCGGTCGCTGCCATTATGGATGGCCTGGGCGAACAACTCCTTGCCAGTGCCGCTCTCACCGAGGATCAGCGTGGTCGAATCACTGCGACTGGCAATCCGCGCCAAGTGCATTACATCCTCAATCGCCTGCGAACGACCGAGGATGGTTTCGAAGGTGTAGCTGGCCTGGGTGCCAATGATTCGCCGGGTAATTTCCCGGATGCGTCGGTTCTCGCGCAACGACACAATCCGCCCGCCTTGTTCCAGCGGGCAGACCGACACCAGGCAGGCCAAATGGCTGCGGTCGTGCAGTTCAAAGGTGCAGTCCAGGTCACGCACGCCACCCCCACCCGCGAGCAGGACTGCATCGGTTAATTCGCTCTGGCCCAGGCTCTTGAACGGACTGCCGAGCAGGTCACGGCCGACGCGGAACAACTGCCGTGCGTAATGGTTGAGCGCTTTGATGCAGCCCTGCTGATCCAAGACCACCAAGCCCTCATTGAGCACCTCAAGCACTGTTTGTTGTTCTTCCAGCAAGGCTTGCAGCGCCATCTGCCTCGAGACCGCCTCGGCCGCGGCCTGGACAGTGCCCAGCGTATGGAAGTGAAACCAGCCCGGCTCCGCCGTCAAGGTCAACATGCCCAGCGTCCGGCCTTGAGCATCGCGGATGGGCGCGGCGGCGCAATGCATGCGGCGCTGGCGCAGGCCAAGCCCGAAGTTCTCTTCGGCCAGCACATACACCAAACGGTCTTCGACGATCGCCAGCCCAGTGCAATTGGTGCCCTGTACCGACTCCAGCAGTCGACTGCCTATGGGGGTGAGGTCCAGGCCACAGAAATACAACGTCGTGCCTTCGGCATCGGTCAGGTTGATATGGCCCCGGGGGTTATAGGCGAGCAAACCGCGCATGACTTGCGCCGCAGCGGCGATCAGCACCCGGTTGGCTGCCAGTCTCGCGGCCAGGTCAGTAGGCGCGACAAAACGGTACTCGCCATCTTTCGGATCGAGGCCGGCACTGACGCTGCGCAACCAGGACTCCCAAATCACTCGGCGGATCCCGACAGGCCGATCGATAGCCCCCTGCAAGCACGCTTGCCAGGCCTCATCCAGCGCAGTGCCTGGCCCTTCATTCAACGACGCGGGGCCAAGCGTGGTGAGGTAATCGCGGTCTTCGGCACTCAACGGTGCAGGTTGCTGATTCATTATCCGGCCATGTTCATATTTTCGACATGTCAGTATAGACATGTCGCCTAAATGAACATGACTTTAAATAGCAGCGAATAAAACCCTTTAATATCAATTGTTTAATTATTGGCACAGCGCTTGCTCCTGCCTGGACAGACGAGGACATTCTTACCGCCGAGTCGTAAAAACAATAAAGGGAGTTCAAGTTCATGAGCACATCCAAGACCCTTCGCCTTGGCCTCATCGGCGCCGGCCGCATGGGCAGTTTTCACGGTCTGACCGCCGCCCGACACATCCCCGGCGCCTGCCTAGCCGCCATCGCCGACCCGACCCCCGGCCAAGCCGCACGCTTGGCGGCAGAACTGGACGTGCAGAAGGTCTATACCGACCCACAGCAATTGCTCGATGACCCGGACATCGACGCCGTGCTGATTGCCGCCCCGGCACGCAGCCATGCCGAACTGGTGATCAGTGCGGCCCGGGCCGGCAAAGGGGTGTTCTGTGAAAAACCGATGGCCATCACCCTGGACGAAGCTGACCGCGCCATCGCCGCCGCTGCCGATGCACGGGTGACGCTACAAGTCGGCTTCAACCGTCGCTTTGCCAAAAGCTTGCGCACCGCTCATCTGGACGTGGTTGCTGGCCGGATCGGTACGCCACAACTGCTGCGCTCGCTGACCCGCGACCCGGCGCTGAACAACCCGGCCGCATCGCCACAATGGGTGATCTTCCTGGAAACGCTGATCCATGACTTCGATACCCTGCGCTACCTGAATCCGGGCGCCGAAGCGGTTGAGGTTTTTGTGATGGCCGATGCCCTGATCGCACCGGCCTACAAGGACAAAGGGTTTCTCGACACAGCGGTGGTCACCCTCCGTTTCGAGAACGGCGCCATCGCCACGGCCGAGGCCAATTTCCAAGCCGTGTATGGCTACGATGTCCGCGGCGAAGTGTTCGGCAGCGCTGGCATGCTGACCATGGGCAACGTCAACGACTCTGACTTGCTGCGCTACCTGGCCAATGGGGTCCAGGCCGACACCCAACGCATGGACACCGACTTGCTGCGTGATGCCTATGTGGCCGAGCTCAACCACTTCGTCAGTTGCGTGCGCAGCGGCGAAAAACCTCTGGCCAGCGGTGAAGATGCCCGGGCGGCACTGGCCATTGCCCGCGCCTGCATCGAGTCCTTCCAACAGGGCAAAGCGGTGCATGTGCAAGGAGCTCTTTCATGAGTGTTACACCGTTCAAACTGGCGATCAGTGCCGAGATGGTCTTTCTCGACCTGTCCTTCACCGAGCGGGTCAAACGCATCCATGCGCTGGGCTTCGGCGTCGAGATATGGAACTGGACGACCAAAGACATTCAGGCCCTCGTGGCGACTGGCGCGGACTTCACCTCCATGACAGGCTACATCTCGGGCAACCTGACCGATCCCGAGGGCATCCAGCAACTGCTCGACAGCGCCCAGGAATCCCTGGCGGTCGCCGCTCAATTGGGCTGCCCCAGCCTGAACCTGCATGGCACCGGCCTGAGTGACCTGGGATTGCCGGTCAAACCTGTTGCCCAGACCACCGGCCGCATGTGGTTGAGCGCCTGCAAGACGCTGGAAAAAATCGCCCGCCTGGGCGAGGACGCGGGTCGGGTTTTCCTGCTGGAAAACCTCAACACCGAAGTCGACCACCCGGGCACGCCGTTCGCCCGCTCTGACGACACCCTGGCGTTGATCGAGGCCGTGGGCAGCCCGCACCTGAAGATGAACCTGGACCTCTATCACGCACAGATCGGCGCAGGCAACCTGATCGAACTGATCCAGCGCGCTGGCAGCGCCATCGGCGAAATCCAGGTCGCCGACGTCCCGGGGCGCATGGAGCCCGGCACCGGTGAGATCCATTATCCCGCCATTGCCAGAGCCCTGTTCGGCATGGGATACAGCGGTGTCATCGGCCTAGAAGGCTGGGCCAGCGGTGACAGCGAGGTCGCGCTTGAGCGTTTCAGGCAGGCCTTCACGCTTGATGGATAAAGCTCGCGTCGAATTCACAACATGCGGCAGATTTTCATCTATTGGTGACGTACAACTCATAACAACAAAAGGAAAACCATCATGCGTCGTTGCACACTGCTTTTCGCCACCCTGCTATTGCTCTTCAGCCAATGGGCCGCCGCCGACTATCGCATCGGCGTCAGCATCGCCAGGGTCGACGACAACTTCATGACCTACGTACGTAACGGCCTGGACGAGGCCGCGAAAAAGGAAAACGTGCAGATTCAGTTCGAGGACGCCCAAGGCGATGTGGTGCGCCAACTCAACCAGGTCCAGGGCTTTATCAACCAGCAAGTGGACGCGGTCATTGTCCTGCCGGTGGACACCTCCGCCACGCCCAACATCACACGCGCCGCGGTCGAAGCGAAGACCCCGCTGGTCTACGTCAACCGCCACCCGGACCAGCGCAACTTGCCCAAAGGCGTCGTCACCGTGGCGTCCAATGACATTGAGGCCGGACAACTGCAAATGCGTTACCTGGCCGAAAAGCTCGGCGGCAAGGGCAACCTCGCGATCATCATGGGTGACCTGGCGCAAAACGCTACCCACGACCGCACCGAAGGCGTCAAACAGGTGCTCAAGGATTATCCCGGGATCAAGATTGTCGAGCAGCAAAGCGCCGAGTGGCAGCGCAACAAAGGGATGGACCTGACCAGTAACTGGCTACTGGCGGGCAGCCGTTTCGATGCCATCGTCGCCAACAACGATGAGATGGCCATCGGTGCGGCCATGGCCTTGCAGCAGGCCGGCAAAGCCAAGGGTGAGATCGCGATTGTTGGCATCGACGGCTTGCCTGATGGCCTGGCGGCGATCAAGCGTGGGATGCTGGTCGCCTCGGTGTTCCAGGACCCCAAGGCCCAGGCGACCAGCGCGGTACAGGCAGCGCTCAAGATGATCAAGGGAGAGCCCGTGGAAGCGGACGTCTGGGTGCCCTTTCAGTTGATCAAGCCTGAGCAATTGGCGGTGTTTGAACAACATTACAAGTAGCGACACGCTCGACACTTCGCCGCGATCCCGGCCTGGGGTCAGCGGCGACTCCGTTTTCCTGCCGTTATACCCCCCGGCCCATGATACGTCCGGAGAAGTGATCGCCGATCCCTGGGCTGTCCGGTTGGTCGCTGATGGCCGGCGGTCTGTTCATGGCGACGTGGTCCACCTAGGCTTCGAAACGGCGGTGTGCTATACCCGGGAATTCAAAGACCCAAGCGCGACACGTTCAAGGCGATTTTTTAGGCGGGCCTACTGTGCATCCTGGCATTCACCCTGGCGTTCCAAGGCAGCCTGGGGCCCGGTCAACGGGCGACACCGGCCGTACTGGACGTCAGCGGTGCAGGGGTTTCATCGGCGCTCTACAGTGGCCTGTTATCGCCAGCGAACTACAGCCCCAAGGGCGTCGGCCAAGTGATGGCGAACAGGATCGGCGGCGGCAAACGGGTCGCCAACACCCTGCTGCTCAGGTGTTGCTGATGTGCCGATATCTGGGGCACAGGAACCCTGATCGCCGGTGTTCTTGTGGTGTACGGCTGCCATCAATTGGTAGTCTGAGCCCCCTTGCCTGCAGAACGCGGATAAATCATCGAGGCGCAACGACGCCTCGGTGATTATTTCGGCCCTCTATCCATCAAGACAACGGTGACTCTTTTGATCAGCACCATCCCCGCACTTGCCCGCGACATCGACGGCAAGGCCATCTCCGCCCGGGTTCTCGACGAGGTTCGAGAAGAGGTTCTGACCCTGGCGCAGCAGCACATTTACCCTGCTCTGGCGGTCCTGTTGGTGGGTGAAGACCCGGCCAGCGAGGTTTACGTGCGCAATAAGCTGCTGCGAGCCAAGGACGTCGGCATCCGTTCACTGGAGTACCGTATGGCAGAAAACACCCGCCAGCACCAGGTGCTGGAACTGATTGCCCAACTGAACGCCGATGCCACGGTGAACGGCATTCTGGTGCAATTGCCATTGCCGGGGCATATCGACGAGGCGGCCGTCATTCATGCCATCGACCCGATCAAGGACGTAGACGGCTTCCATCGCGAAAACGTCGGCGGTCTGGTGCAAGGCATAGAAGTTCTTACCCCCTGCACGCCCAGTGGCTGCATGCGTCTGCTGCAGGAAACCTGTGGTGATGTGAGCGGCCTGCACGCCGTGGTCGTTGGGCGTTCGAACATCGTCGGCAAACCCATGGCGACTCTGCTGTTGCAAGCTCACTGCTCGGTCAGCGTGGTGCACTCACGCAGCATCGATGCCCCGGCCTTGTGTCGACTGGCCGATATCGTTGTCGCGGCGGTAGGCCGTCCAGGGCTGATCGATGCCAGTTGGCTCAAGCCTGGGGCGGTGGTGATCGATGTCGGGATCAATCGTATTACCGACGAATCTGGCAGCCATCTGGTGGGCGATGTCGACTATGCCAGCGCGCGTACCGTCGCCCGCGCAATCACGCCGGTACCCGGAGGTGTCGGACCGATGACCATTGCTTATCTGCTGAAGAACACCCTGATCGCCAGCCAGTTGCAGCACGCGGCCCAGGCCCGTAGGCAGGCATCTGCCAGCCATCTGTCTGTGAGTTGAGCACAACGCATACGGCTCGCTCGATCAACCAACGGCGCATCAAATCCTGCATCGATTAGTGCTGTGACCGCAGATATCTCGGTAAGTGGCTGACAACCACCTTCAAATGTTGTCGCCTCTGCTACTTTCATTTCCATGCCCCCGCTCAATAGAGGTGAATATCCATACAGCTCATGCATTGCAAGTAATTTTCGGCACAGGCGTACGTGCTTCCTAACAAGATCAGGAAGCAGTACTTATTCATTCACTAGAAAGACAGGGCAGTTATCACACACAAGGCACAGAGGCCTATAAAAGCCTGGAAGATCGATGCGCCTGTTATTGTTTTTACATAATTTATAGTACTGCCATTCGCAAATGCATCATTTCGCACTAACCAGTAAAAACTGTCATTCGGCAAAATGGCTACAAACGATCCCAGGCAGATCGCATACACAACAGGTATCAAATCTATTCCTGTGTTAGCCAACACAGGAGCGAGGATGGGAGGAAGGGCTGAAAATGTTGCCAAGGATGATCCATTGATCACCTTGAAAATAGCCGCAACTGAAAACAATCCGATCAACATTAGCGATGCTGACTTTGCACCTGTAACGATCTCGACGGCATATCCAGCAGGTACAACACGCGCAAGCATGTGCCCTAGCGCGGACGCGCAACCAATTATAAATAGAAGATTCGCTGTTCTCCTGATTGTGGAATCTAACATCGGCTTACGGTGTTCTTGCTTGGTCAGCAGATAAGCCACAATAGCCGAGGTCAGAAGCGCACCGGCTGGAGCGGTAAAAAAGCCTATGACCGGAACAGCGGAGAGTTTACCGAAGTACCCAATGAACAAAAGCGCAAATAGCAGTGCGAGAGGAAACAGCAGCCTAGACGAACTGGCCCACTGAAAGCCCCTACCCTCGCTCGGCGAGGCTTCTACGGCATCTGAATGGTCGCCTACCAAGCGGAGCCAAATCATGCCAGCCACAAAAGTCGTCACCATCAAAATTAGACCCAGCACAATCAATCGGTGATCTTCGACGTTTGCCCCCACACCGAGGCCGATTATCAGCGGCCCGGCAGGTATCAACAACTTGAAGCCACTGTAGCTGCCGACCGCAATCGCAGTTCTATAACGACCAGCCAGCGGAGATAGCGCCGCATATGCGGTGTCAGGGCATACCATCCCTGCCCCCATCAACGGAGACATTACGACCCCTGCCTTACCGAGGTAAATATCCTGTCCATGACTTAACCAGGCAGCAAGGTAGAACGCGCTGAGAAGTACAATGCAAAAGTAACCGAGGTTATTCCCATACCCTGTGATCAACACGGAGACTATTTCGCTGTTCCCCAGCCCGCCCACGAGCCCTAGAGCGACAGTCAACACGATCATAAAAACAGGGAACGGAAGGGAGAAAGCCTTGACTATCGAGCTACGCATTGAGGTGGGTGCTGACGGGGAACTGAGTTCCAATTCGGACATGGTCGCTTCCTTGCACGATTCGATGATTTACCCAGCGGTTTACGCCAGGGGCACGTTTTCTGCGTATTAAAAATACAACTCAGCATGAGGTCGAAAATCGGCAGACTGCAGGAAGTGACATGTTTTTTCGACGATTCCACCGGCCCGTACTCAATGGGTTTTCCAGCATTCGTTCTGTAATTTTTGAGGAGGATTCGGGTAGACATCTCCACACCTCATCGCCCCTAAGCCTGGATCAATTGGCGACCAGTCGAGCTGGCGAGCACATTTGTTGGTACCTGCAACCAATATAAGAATCCAATTTTAGGGATGTCAACCCCCTGTAGGGGGTGGTTGCAGCTGGAACCTTTGAAAGCTACTGTTGGTACTGACAACAGAAGAGGCATTTATGACCCAGTGCACCGATACCGACCTCATCAGTGATGCTGAAAATCTATTTGAAGCAGTGAATCAGCTCGTACGCGTCTATCAATTTAGAGACAGAGACCGAATCTGTTGCTATGACGTTTCCGTCACTCAGTGCTACGCGGTAGAGACGCTGATCAAGCAGGGGCCATTGCGAATGCAGGCACTGGCCGAGGAAATGTTTCTTGATAAAAGCACGGCGAGTCGGGTTATCGATACGCTTGAACGCAAAGGCTACGTCGAGCGATCTGTTGATCAGGAAGATAAACGGGCCATTCAGATACGGGCTACAGAGGCGGGTGAAGCGCTTTATCAGAAAATCCGAATCGACCTGGTAGCCGAAGAGAGCGCGATGATCGCGGCTCTTTCACCAGAGGTCAGAAAAGCCTCCGTAGCACTCATCAGACAGCTCACCAGGGCGGCGGAAATCCGTTGTGGTCTGGTAAAAAACTGTTGCCCCACTCCGTCGAAGGTTAGCTGCTCATAGTGCGATCAGCGCAGGGCTTAGCCTATTCAGACTTCGCTCTCGAGCGCATTGTGCAAGAATTGGCGTTGCTCCAAAGCACCATTGAGCATGCCTCAACAAAAAGGGCCCTCTGCGGGCCCTCCGTTTGCACTCAAAACAAAATCACTTGGCCAGCCAAGACTCGACAGTATCGGAGCCGTATTCGGCTTTCCATTCCTTAAGCGTTTTGTGATTTCCACCTTTGGTTTCGACAACCTCCCCGCTGTGAGGATTCTTGTAAATCTTCACTTGGCGCGGTTTACGGCTGCCGGCTTTGGACTCGGTAACGGGTGCTCGACGGTTGGCTTGTGGATCAAGCAGGTTGATCACGTCTTTGAGGCTGTAGCTGTACTCACCCAGCAGTGCACGCAGCTTGGTCTCGAATTCAATTTCTTTCTTGAGGCCAGCATCGTCTTTCAGGGCTTCAAGTGCTTGGAGCTGTTCGGCCAAGTGCTTTTCGAGCTGACGGAATTCTGCGAGTTTGGACATGAGAGATCTCTTTTCAGTAGTTGCCTAACAGTATATTGCAAATCGGTCAGCGCAATAGGGACTGCTGGCGAAAACTGAGCACATTAATTGAGAGCGCGTGGCTGATACCGTTTAGGTCGTCACGCCCCGCTCGAAGCAGAGAATTAGCATCGTCTGATCGCTGATCATCTTGGAAAACACTCAACCCAGAGGCACTGTGCGGTCATTTGACTCAGCTTTTTCCTGCAAAAATAGCGACCCCAATCCGGTCTGCCATAGCTAGTACCGTGTCAAATGCACTCGAATCCTCGATCAAGTTGCATAACCCCTCCTGTGAAACGAGCGCCCTCAGAAGCACTCTCTCAACACAACTTTTCGTAGCCGCGCACTGGCAAATGGACGCATTGAGCAATACCCTGCCCGTCCCGACCCAACGTTACGAGCTGAAACATGTCAGGGATTGCCCTATTTGAAAGCCCACGTTGGCTACGAGATCTTCTGCGCTTCTTGCCGCTGAAGAGCCAATTCGTCCTGTCAGGCAACATCCGCGACCTGCAGGCCAGTGAAGTGGCACCCGGCACGGTGACGGCGCAGAGCTTCAACCAAACCCTCTGCAATGCCCTGCTCGATGCCGGCTACACCCAGGTCATCGCCTGGGATCCCGTGTCCGGTTTCCGGGTAGTCGACAAACCCGGCTCCGCCCCTGAAGCCGGCCAGACGTTACTTCAGGAGCTTGGCCTGACTCCGGTAAATGGCGTAGCACCCGCAGGTATCGACCTGTTGGGCGCCACCCTGCCACGGCTGGTGGGTCGTGCTGGCGAACCTATCGCGCTGATCATCGATTTCGCCTCACGCCTGGTGGTTCGCAACGACTCCCTCAGCGCGGCTGAACACCAGCTCTTCACCCAGGCCCTGGTGCAATCCCATCAGGCTCGCAGCCGTCCGGCCACAGAGCTGCGCAAACCGTTCTTCAATACCCTGCTATGGCTGGTGGAAAAAGAAGGCGATTTACCCGACTGGTTGCTGGTCGACAATCCGCGCCTGCGCCACATTCCCGTGTCCAAACCCGATCAATTGTCCCGCCGAGCATTAGCACCGGCGCTGCTCAAAGGGCTCAGTGGCAACCAGGGCGCCAGCGAAGTGGCGATGCATCAGGCTGTGGAAGCTTTTGTCCAGAACACCGAGGGATTGCTGCTGCTCGATCTCAGTGCCATTGCGCAACTGGCGCGGGTCGAGGGTGTAGCCATGGAGCAGATTGCCGATGCGGTGCGCCGCTACAAGATCGGTGTCACCGAGGACCCGTGGCTGAAGATCGACCGTCAGCGTATCCGGCATGCCGACGCGCTCGTCCACCAGCGGGTCAAAGGCCAGGAGCATGCGGTGACGCACATGCTCGACATCGTCAAGCGTGCGATGACAGGCGTCGGCGCCAGTCGCAAGGGCAACCGTCCACGGGGCGTAGCCTTTCTCGCGGGGCCGACCGGGGTGGGCAAGACCGAACTTGCCAAAACCATTACCAGCCTGTTGTTCGGCGACGAAAGTGCATACATCCGCTTCGACATGTCGGAGTTCAGCGCCGAGCATGCCGATCAACGCCTTATCGGCGCACCGCCCGGCTACGTCGGCTACGACGTCGGCGGTGAGCTGACCAATGCTATCCGCGAGAAACCGTTCAGCGTGGTGTTATTCGATGAAATCGAAAAAGCCCACCCACGGATTCTCGACAAGTTCCTGCAGATCCTCGACGACGGAGTGCTGACTTCAGGCCGCGGTGATCGGGTGTACTTTTCGGAAGCCCTGATCGTGTTCACGTCCAACCTGGGGATCTATCGCCAGGGCGACAATGGCGAACGCGTTGCCAACGTCCTGCCAGGCGAAGCCTTCGAGCAAGTCCAAAACAAGGTGCACAGCGAGATTGACCGGTATTTCAAGCTCGTGCTCAATCGGCCGGAAATCCTCAATCGAATCGGCGAGAACATCATCGTCTTCGACTTCATTCGCGAAGGCGTTGCAGTGCAGATCTTCGAGCAGATGGTCAACGCCACCTTCGACGACCTGCTGGGACAGAACCTGTTTATCGAATTGGCCCCTCAGGCACGCCAGACACTGCACAACCTCTGCCTGCAGGATCTGTCCAACGGTGGCCGGGGCATTCGTAACCAGTTGGAGGCACGCCTGCTCAATCCCCTGTCGCGGGCACTGTTCGATCAGGACGCGCAACCGGGCGAGCACTTCACGATCACCGAGTTGGACATCACCGGACTGAAGATGGAACGTCGCTGAACATGGACCTTAGCCTGTCGCGCATGCATTTTCCGGTCACCACACTCGGCCCGGGGCGGCGTATTGGTATCTGGTTCCAGGGCTGCAGCATCCGCTGTCCAGGCTGCATCTCTGCCGATACCTGGGGGCCGGGGCACCGGCGCTTGTCACTGGAGCAACTGCTTGAACAGATAACCCCCTGGCTGCACGAGGCCGACGGAATCACCATTTCCGGAGGGGAACCGTTCGACCAGTTCGACGCCCTGCGATCGCTGCTCGAAGGCCTGCGTGGTCTCAGCGAGCTCGACATCCTGGTCTACAGCGGCTACTCCCTGGAGCAACTCGACGAGCCGCTGCTCCAGACCAAGGGCTTGATAGATGCCTTGATCAGCGACCCCTATGTCGAAGCACTCAGCCAGACCAAGGCCTTGCGCGGCAGTGACAATCAACGCCTGAGCCTGCTCACGCCACTGGGCCGGGCACGCCTGGGTCGTTACGAACGCTTGCTCGAACCCGCCGACAAGGCGCTCGACCTGATGTTTGACGAAAGTGGCAGCGTCTGGATGGCCGGCATCCCACGACGTGACGACCTATTGCGCTTACGCGATCTGCTGCATGAACAAGGCCATCATTTACAGATCAGCGCACACGCGTCGCGACGCCGCTGAGTGGAGCACACCCCATGATACGTTTCTGCCCCAACTGCAAAACCGAGCGCACCCTCCAGGAAATGTTCTGCGAAGGGCTCGTTCAGGAACAACCCTGCGGCTGGGACCTCGCTGGCGAACCCATTCATGCCGACGGCTGGCGGCCGCAAGCCGTCGTCACTGAGCAAACCCTCCCGCCGGTCAGTACGACTCAGGGGAATGCCCCCGAGCTGCTCTGCGAAAATGGGCACCCGATGGTCGATGGCGACCTGATGTGCCTTGAATGTGGCAGCTCACCTGCGCGAGCAACGTCCGGCGACGCCCGGCCAGACAGCAGCGAACCAGAGGGTATCCCCCAGACCCTGATCGATGGTTGGCGCCTGATCCGTCAGATCAGCAGCACCGACGGTGTGCGAGAACGCTACCTCGCCGAGCACGAGGAAACCGCGCAACAGGCGGTCCTGACCCTGTATCGACCCGGCGCCGAACCGGACCCGGCGATCTATGATGTGATCCGCCGACTGCCACGCGAGCACGTACCCGAAATCATTGCCACCGGCCGCTGGGATGACCGTGCCTATGAGGTCATTGAAGAACTCACCGGCGGGACCCTGGCAGAACTGGGCAGCGTGATCCGCGACAGTGACAGCGTGCACTATGTGGTCAACGAACTGGGCCTGGCGCTGCATGCTTTCAACGAGGCCGGCCTGCGCCATCGTGACCTGCGCCCAGCCAGCCTGCTGGTACGCTCCCGCGAGCCACTGGACCTGGTCATCAGCGGCTTCGGCTCGGCACGCCTGTCCGAGTTCGACCTGGACATCGTGTCGCCACTGGAAACCAGCCGCTACATGGCACCCGAAGCCATCGCCGGCGGCGTTGCGGCGGCCTCGGACTGGTGGAGCCTGGGCATGATCCTGCTCGAGCAACTGACCCAAGGCGCCTGCTTCGACGGCATCAATGCCAATGCATTTCTTATTCACGTGCTGGCCAACGGGGTACCGATTCCCGACGACCTCGACCCGCGTCTGAACCTGCTGCTGCGAGGTCTGCTGGCACGCGACCGTCATCAGCGCTGGCAATGGTCGCAGGTCGAAGACTGGCTCAACGGTATTACGGTCGAGGCTCCAGCCTCTTCCGTCCAGCAAACGGACGAAGGTGAAGGCGCCACCCTACTGCTGGGCGAGCGCCGCTTCCACAAGCCCGGGGTATTTGCCCTGGCGGCAGCCCAGGCGGATAACTGGCAACAGGCCCTGGACCATTTGCTGCGCGGTGTGATCGTGACGTGGGCCGAGCAGGTCGGCCTCGCCCCTGCTCTGGTCGCCGGCCTGCGTCAGGTCGTTCAGCACGAAGGGATTGAGGACGACTTCCGTCTCATGCTGGCACTGAGAATCCTCAATCCGGAAATCCCGTTGATTCACCGTGGCGACATCGTCACACCAGGATGGCTACTGGAGCACCCACTGGAAGGCTATCGCCTGATCAGCGGGTCGGTCCCGGACCTGCTTGAGCAATTGCAGACCGACAACTGGCTGTCGCGTCTCAAATCCCGCGCCGAAAACGTACGTCAGCGTGCCCTGCACCAACACATCGAGTTGGTCGAAGAGCAACTGCGGATCTTCCTGCTATCGACCTCGCGAGCCAAGCTGTCCACGCAATGGCAAGAGCGCCAACGCCTGTTTCCAGACACCGACCATCCGGGACTGACCTCACTGTCGGAGCGCCGGGTGATCGCCGAAGAAGATCTGATCGTGCTGCTCAGCGCGGCATTCAGTCAGTTCCGTTCGGCGGCCTCGATTGTAGAGACCGCCGCCGAGCTGGCCAGGGCTGCCGATGTCGGTTGGTTCGACGCCGAAGAAGCGACTCAACTGCTGTTGCATTCACGACTTGAGCTGTACCGCAGTGTCGATGAGCGCATCCAAGGCTTTGCCCGTTGTGGCGTGCCGGTAGTGGACGAGTGGGCCGAGCAGTTCCGTCTGGAGCGACGAATGCCGCTGGCCCAGGCACTGGTGTTGCTGGCCATCCCGTCCAGTCACTGGCTGGAACCACAAAAACAACAGTACGTCTCACAGATCCTCGACTTCTTCGAGAAGAAGGTGGTGACCGCAGTGATGCGCGGGCCACTGGTGCGTATGAGCATCGGCAAGACCACCGCACGCGTCGACATCAGTGAACTGAACAGCGAGCGCAGTCCGGCCGCGGCTTTGCTCGATCACCTGCTGCAACGTAATGCCCGGGCAGTGAGCCTCGACCCAGAGTGTTTTCAGCTCAACGGCCAGCTGGAATCGCGCCTGCATGCCCTGTACCGGCAAAGCGCGCTGTACAAACGCGACACCGGCATCGACGGCCTGTACCTGGGCTTCCCTTTCCTGCTCAATCGCGACCCTCGCGGCACCACGCGTACACGGATCATCCCGCTCCTACTGTGGCCAGTGAAGCTACTGCTGGAGCTGGGTTCTCGTGGTCACGCCGCCTTGGCGTTTGACAGTGAGCGTGAGGAAGTGCGGCTCAACCCCGCGCTGGAAAGCGTGCTCGGCGCCGAAACCTGCAAACGCTGGCGCAAGACCGCCGATGAACTGCTGGGCCGCTCGTCAATTCGTGCGGCGGATGTGATGGACGCCTTCGGCATGCTCGCCACCATTCGCTCACGCGCCCTTGGCAACCTGCCCGCCAGCACCGTGGAGATCGCGCCCTACCAAGACGAGCTGGACTGCGCGGCGGTGCTGTTTCACGTGACCTTCATGGGGCAAGCCATCGGCGAAGACCTGCGCCAACTGAAAACCCTGTCGCCCGCCGGTACCGGCCTGGAAACGGCGTTGCGCCTCAAGACTGCCGACGAAACCAAGCACGAGGCCCCGCCAGGCGAACTGCAACGCTACTTCACTGTAGCCAGCGACCCCTCCCAGGAAGCGGCCGTGATCCAGGCCCGACAAAGTCCGGGATTACTGGTCGAGGGACCGCCCGGAACCGGCAAGAGCCAGACCATCGTCAATATGGTCGCCGACGCCATCGGCCGCCAGCGCAGCTTGCTTATCGTCTGCCAGAAACATGCGGCGCTGGAGGTGGTGTACAAACGCCTGGTCGCCGAAGGCCTTGGCCAGCGCATCGTCATGCTCAACGACGTCAACCGCGACCGGGAGCCCGTCATCCGCGGCATTCGCGAACAACTGGAAAGCCTGTTCACGAACGGCAGCCAGGCGCAGGGCTGGCAGCGCCAGCGCGAACAGGTCGCGGCCCGCATCGAAACCTTGGAGGGCGAACTCGACCGCTTTCACCAGAGCCTGCATCGCCTGGATGAAAATACCGGCCTCAGTTATCGCAGGCTGCTCGGCGAGTTGATTGAATTGGAATCCGGCCCGGCCCCGCTTGAGTTTCCGGCCCTGCGCCAACGCCTGGCCTCCCTGGACCTCGCTAGCCTGACCCGTTTGGAGGAAAGCTGCGCCCCTCTGATTCGCCTGTGGTTGCCCGCACGCTACGAAGGCAGTCCATTGGCCCAGTTGCAGTCGTTCGCCGCCGACCGGGCGACTTTGCAGGTTTTCACCGACAATCTGCACAGTTTCACCCAAGCCGAACACAACCGTCAGGCCACGCTGCAAGCACACCCTGCCAGCTTCGAAATCGAAGACCCGGTGCCGTACCGTAACTGGATAGCGGCCCATGTCGCTGCCCTGCTCGACCTGAAGCAAGAGCAACGTCTGCGCCTTGCGCGGTGGCTACCGCTTTTCCGCAGCCGCGAAGCGGGCCAATCCCCACGGGGAGAGTCGATTCTCGGCGAACTACAGCAACTGGATCAGCAGTTCGACCAACTGGATCAGGACCACTACGCCCCCGCCTTGTCACCGGCCCTCTGCCTGCTCGAAAACAAGGCCCTCAGGCATCTGGATCAAGACTGCACCAAGGTCATGGCCGCCCGGTCCTGGTTGGCGAACATCAACCCGCTGCATCTGTTGCGGCGCAAGCGACTGCGCAACTTCCTTCAAGGTCAGGGGGAAAGCCGTGTTATTGAAGCGCTGCCGACCCTGCAGGCAGCCATCCGCCTTGAAAGCCAGTGGCGACCATTGCGCGCCGAGCTGAGTACCCAGCATCAGGCGTTGGAGCTGGAAACGGTGGGTAGACAAGCCTGCCTGGAGTTGATCAGCTTCGTGAAGAGCGACATCCGCCACCTCCTGGAGATCCAGGCACTGGCCCTGGCCTTGGCGCAATCACCCCGCGCCCGGCAGGCAGACGAGGCCGCTCTCGCCGGCGATAAACAGCATCTCGAGGCGCTGCTCGGCGATCTCGATGCTTCGCTGATGCGCCATGGCGTTCGCCAATCCAGCCTCGAGCAACTCAAGGTACTTGGCGACTGGCTGGGCGAAGAACTGGTGCAGCAACTGCAGCACGCCATCGAGCACAATCTGAGCAATCAACTGCCTCTTGATCGGCTGCATGAAGCGCTGCCCTTCCTGGCCGCCTACCAGACATTCCGCGGGCGCGCCGGTCAGTTGACGACAGCCGACCTGGAGTTGCTCGCACTGCTGCGCCAACGCCAGGAGCAGCTGGACAGCATTGCGCCCGAACACCTTGAAGCCGCGGTGCGGCGCCTGCTCAACCGCGAAGCTCGACTGGGTTGGAAACACCGCGTCGAGCAAACCAATCCTGAACTGCTGTTCAGCCAGGACGAAGCCCGCGCCAAAGTCGCCAGCCTCGCGCAAGCCGATGCGCAGATGCGGCTGCTCAATCGCGAGCTACTGGCCAACGACATCAACCTTGCTCAGCTGGGTAGTCGCAAGCAATGGGAAGATGTCACCCGCCTGACTGGCAAACGCTCTCGACGTCTGCGCGAATTCATCGATCTGGGCAATAACCTCGGACTGATGAACCTACGCCCGGTATGGCTGATGAACCCGGACGTGGCCAGCCGCGTGCTGCCGCTCAAGGCCGGCCTATTCGATACCGTCATCTACGACGAAGCCTCACAGATGCCGGTTGAGTTCGCCCTGCCGACCCTGTTCCGCGGCCAGGTCACGGTTGTCAGCGGCGATGAGAAGCAAATGCCGCCGACGGCATTCTTTTCCAGTCGTATCGAAAGCGACGAAGCCGAAGTGTTCGACGGCGACGAACCGGATGAAGACGCGGATGAGGAACAGCGCGAAGCGTTCGAAGACACTTGGAACCGTCGTGAGATCAAGGACTGCCCCGACCTGCTGCAACTGGCGCGCAACGCCCTGCCCAGCACCACATTGCAGATCCACTACCGTTCGGCCTACCGTGAACTGATCGGTTTTTCCAACGCCTCGTTCTATGGCAATCGCCTGAACGTTCCGGTCCGTCACCCGCAGGCGAGCATCCAGCGCATTAAGCCGCTGGAGCTGATCCAGGTCGGCGGGCTGTATCAGAACCAGAGTAACGCCCAGGAAGCCGAGCGGGTCGTCGAGTACCTCAGCGAATTGTGGCAGAAGCCCTACGAGCAGCGCCCCTCGGTGGGTGTCGTCACCTTCAACCGCAAGCAGGCCGACCTCATCGAGGAGCATTTGGAGCAGCGTGCAGAGCAGGATGAGCTGTTCCGCGCCGCCTACGTCCAAGAGCGCGAGCGCAGCGAAGACGGCGAGGACATGTCGGTGTTCGTCAAGAACGTGGAGAACGTGCAGGGGGATGAACGCGACATCATCGTCTTCTCCTCCACCTTCGGCCGCAACAGCCAAGGCACATTCCGCCGTAGCTTCGGCGTGCTGGGACAGACGGGGGGCGAACGACGCCTGAACGTGGCGGTGACCCGCGCGCGGCGCAAGGTGGTGATGATCACGTCGATGCCGATCGCCGATATTTCCGACATGCTCAACACACACCGTGCCCCCAATAGCCCGCGAGACTATCTGCAAGGCTATCTGGAATATGCTCGCGCGCTGTCCTCGGGCGAGTTCAGCAACAGCACCAAGTTGCTGGAACGCCTGCAGACCGACCGCAGCAGCCAGCATCGTGAGCAAGGTCAGCAACGTGATGGCTTTGTCAGGCTGGTCGGTGAATTCATTCATTCCCTGGGATGGCAGGCCGCTCCCGCCAGTGAAGGCGACGCTTTCGGTCTCGACTTCGCCATCGAGAATCCAGGCACGGGCCTCTACGCAATCGGCATCGAGTGCGATGCGCCTTGCCACAATCTGCTGGAACGTGCCCGCGCCCGGGAAATTTGGCGCCCGTCCGTGCTGCACCGCGCCATCCCGCACATCCACCGTGTGTCGTCACAAGCCTGGTATCACAACCGCGACAGCGAGCGCACGCGGCTGCGTGAAGCAATCGAACAGGCCATGCAAGTCCAGCAGCCGCTGCCACCCACCCCTACTTCAGTTGATACGGAAATCTGCCAATGAGTGGTCCCAAGGTCGTTCGCATTGTTACCCGCGAAGAAATCATCGCCCTGTGTGAAGGCCACCTGCAACGCCTGGAGCGTGCCGCGCAGCGCTGGCAAACACAGGCCACAAGGCTTGGTGAGCTCAGTGAACAAGAGCGCTCTGCCTCCCTGGAGCGACACGCTCGCCTTCGCACTCTGCTGGCAGAAGACCGATTGGCGGAACTGCAGAAGGCCGTGCCCGTGGAGATCGAGCACTTGCGCCGTGACTTGGAAGACCGCGAAGAACGCGCGATCATCCGTGCCGCCGAGCGGCGCCAACGCGACCGACGCATCCAGGACAACGCACAAACCCTGCTTGACGCTTTGCAAGCCACCCCAGCAAGCGTCGATCAAGCTTTGCTGAAGTCGCTCTCACGATTGGCCTGCGGTGCCCGTCGGGAAGATGCCGAACGTCTGCTGGCCAAGGGTTTCGCCCACTTGAGCGAGGCAAACGAGAAGCCAACCCTGAGCGATACCCAGCGCGCCCTGGCGCAGCAACTCAAGGTCGACGAACCCGAGGTTTCCCTGCGCGAATGGATAGCGGCCCGGGAGCCCGATTCGATGCGGGACGTACGTCTGCTACGCATCGATCGCCACATCGTGGAGCTGCAGTTGCTGCAAGGCGAAGAGCACGCCGCACCGTTCCTCCTCGCACTGCAAAGAGCGGAAACGGAAACCGATGCCAAGCGACGCAACTTGCTGCTCGACAGCCTTGTACTCGACCTCGCCACGTCCACCCGAAACTTCCAGAGACAGCGCGAATGTCTCGAACAATTGCAGGACCTGGCCAGCGAAGTCAAAACCTACACAGGCATCGAACACGCGACCTTGCTCGATCATATTGGCGCTTGTACAACCGACACCGAGCTCTCGGTAACCACCGGACTGATCGAACAGTGTAAAACGCTTATCACTGCCCACTTGCAAGAGCAGGCCGCCCTCGCCCGCCGCGAAGCCGTGCTCGGCGGCTTGGCCAGCCTCGGCTACGAAGTGCGCGAAGGCATGGTGACCGCCTGGGCAGAAACCGGCAAGGTCGTGCTACGCAAAACCGCCACCCCCGGCTATGGCGTGGAGGTGGGTGGCAAAGCCGACAATGGCCGTCTGCAGGTTCGCGCCATAGCCCTCAGCAGCGATCGCGACAAGGCGCGCGATCGCGACATTGAGACCATCTGGTGCGGCGAATTCCAGCGGCTGCAGGCCTTATTGAAAGATAAGGGCAGCGAGTTACTCATCGAACGAGCACTTTCGGTAGGTGAGGTTCCACTTAAAGAAACGAATATTGCCGAGCCGGGCGTAGAAACAATCGCTGGTCAGCAAAAGACACTTCATAAATGAACCGCTAACTCCATCCCACCGCAAGCTATTGCCAACATGCTCTGCCGCCTGGGGTTCAGGACTGCGACGAGCGTGTATCGGGTCTTATGCCATCACCTCAAGGCGCTGTTGCGGCAAATGACGCTCAGTGCCTGCCTGCTGCCATTGATGCAGCAATCCCAAGGAGTTAAAGCCACGATCGAGCAGCGTCAAAGAATGATCGAGCGTGGTGCCGATCAGTTGTTCAGTGAATCAAGGGGCGTTGTCCTGGCAGCATGATGTTCATGCGGCTGACCACATCCCAGGCTGACATGCGCCGCAAGAACGCTATGGAAGTTTCCTCTAGTGGCATGGTGCCGATCATTGTGGAAATGCTCTGACATCACACCAGGGAATCGCTTTCCTTCCTATCCATCTCGGTGACCGAGGTCAATCGCATTAATCTTTGGGCGAGATACCTTCGCAAGTCGTCCATATAAGTGAATACGACCGGCACGAAAACCAGACTCAGGACGGTCGACGTTAGCAATCCCCCGATCACAGCGATCGCCATGGGCGCCCGAAAACCACTGTCGGCACCGCTGCTGAGAACCGCGGGCACCATGCCGGCGACCATGGCGATGGTAGTCATGATGATCGGGCGGGCACGCTCTGCTCCCGACCGCAGCAATGCGTCCCGACGCGAAACCCCTTCCCGGCGCTTTTCATTGGCGAACTCGACCAGAAGAATAGAGTTCTTCGTGACGATGCCCATCAGCATCAAGATGCCGATCATCGCGGGAAGATCGAGTGCTGCGCCATAGAGCAGCAGGCCTGCAATGGCGCCGCCGATGGACAGAGGGAGCGCGACGAGGATCGTGATGGGCTGCAGAAAATCTTTGAACAACAGCACCAGGACGGCGTACACCATCAGGATGCCAAACCCCATAGCCACACCGAACTTGTCGAACATCTCGTTCATGTACTCGGCGTCACCATATTCAACGCGACGCACGCCTTCAGGCAACGTCTGCAGTACAGACAAGGTATTGATGTTGTCGAGGGCATCGCCGAGGGTGGAGCCAGAACGCAGGTCCGCGTCCACCGACACCCGTCGAAGACGGTCGAAGCGTTCGATGCGAGCAGGCCCATCCGCGAATCCGAGAGTGGCGACGGCATGGAGCGGAACGCTATTGCCGTCATCGGTTGGAATGCTCAGATTTCGAAGCGTCTCCAGGTCACTGCGTGAGCGCTCATCCAGCATGACGCGAATAGGTACCTGTCGATCCGTCAGGTCGAATCGAGCAGAACTCGCATCGACTTCGCCGAGTGTGGCGATGCGCATGACGTTGCCGATGCTGGACGCAGAGACTCCCGCCAGTGCTGCTTCGTGGAGACGCGGCTGGATCAACAATTCCGGGCGAGCAAGCGGCTCGTTGACCTGAACGTTGGCAATGCCTGCGACTCCACGCATTTGTCGCTGAAGTTCGTTCGCTGTCTCTGATAGTTTTGCGGGATCCGCGCCGAGAAGGATGATGGAAACATCACGTACATCGTTTTCCCCCTGGAATGTGAATCGTATGTCATCTAACTGATTCAGATCTTGCTGCAACAATTGCTCGAACCCTTTTTGATCCAGTTCCCGTTCGCCCGGGGGCTTGAGGCGGACCAGAAGCATGCCTTTGGTGACATCGTTCGCGCCCGCAGCATCTTGTCCTCCGGCCAGCGTGAATACCGCATTCACTTCCTGGCGCAGGGCGATCTGGTTGCCGGCTTCTCGCAGCTTCTGGTCGGTCTGAGCCAGTGGTGTACCCGGGGTCAGCTCGACGTTGACTTGCGTAAGGCTCAGATCGCTAACGGGCAGGAACCCCGTGGGGAGCAAAGGAATCAAAAGAAACGAGCTGATAAGGAACGCCACCCCACTCCCTAATGCTATGTGGCGATGCCGAAGTGACCAGTCCAACCATCTTAGATAGCGCGCCATCAACTTGCCTGGTTGGGCGTGCGGGCCATGACCGACTGAACCCACACCTGCCTTCGGCTGCATCAGATAGGCGGCGAGAAGCGGTGTTGCCAGCCTTGCAACCAACATAGAGGCCAGCACGGCCACGGAAACCGTGATGCCGAACTGTGTGAAGTAACGTCCAATGTAGCCACCAATAAAACTGACCGGAAGAAACACGGCCACTATGGTCGCGGTGATGGCAACGACTGCGAAGCCGATCGCATCGCAGGCATCGATCGCGGCACGGAACGGGCGTTTGCCCATGTCCAGATGACGCTCAATGTTCTCGATTTCGACAATCGCATCATCGACCAGAATACCGATAACCAAGGTCAAGGCCAGTAAGGTGATGCTGTTCAGGGTGTAGCCCAGCAATACCATGGCGGCGAATGTCGGGAGAATCGACAACGGGAGCGCAATGGCCGCGACCAGGGTGGCGCGCCAGTTGCGCAAGAAGAAGAACACGACGATGACGGTCAAGCCTGCGCCTTCCAACAACGTCATCATCGACATTTTGTAGCTGGAACGGGTGTAGTCCACCGTGGAGGCGAATTGTTGGATCTTGAGATCGCCATAGCTCCGTTGGAGACCGGCGATGGTGTCTTCAACACCCTGAGCTACCACAGTGTCACTGGAGCCCCTGGCGCGATAAACGGCAAAACCAACAACGTCCCGATCATTCAACCGGGCAAGCTCCCGACTCTCGCTACTGGCATCGCGCACGGTCGCCAAGTCGGCCAACGTGGCCCACCGCCCCCCCGGAAGGGCAATCGGACGAGCCGCGAGCGCTTCTACGCTTGCGGCGCTCCCCAGGGTTCGGATGGCTTGTTCGCGGCCATAGAGGACAATACGCCCGCCAGGCACATCCACATTGCTCTGCACCAATTGTGTGTTGACCTGTTCGGCACTGATGCCCAATGCAGCAAGCCGATCAGGTTTGAGTTCAATCCGGATTTCACGATTCACTCCCCCCATGCGCTGAACGTGCTGTACGCCAGGTGTCGCGAGTAAGGCTCGGTTGACGGCATCGTCCACGAACCACGAAAGTTCCACGGTACTGCGTTCAGCGGAGTCGACTGCGTAATAGACGATCGCGCCCCCTTCTACATCTACCCGTGAAATGCGCGGTTCCAGCACGGCTGGCGGCAATTCGACGCGCACCTCGGTGACGGCCTCCCGTACGTCATTGGTTGCGCGGTCGGGATCGACGCCGAGCTGAAATTCAACTGTGGTCAGAGACGTGCCGTCGCTCAGTGTTGAACTCATGTGCCGGATACCGGCAAGCCCGGCAATGGCGTTTTCCACGCGACGGGTGACGGAGCTTTCCAACTCGCTCGACGCGGCTCCCGGTAGGGTGACGGCAACCGTGACGACCGGAAAGTCCACGCGCGGGTTCGCGTTGATGGGCAGGCGCACGAATGCACTGATACCGACAACAGCCAACAGGAAGAACAGAACCAGCGTAGGAATGGGCCGTCGAATCGCCCACGATGATATCTGGAAACTCATGGCGCCTCCTCAATCAGCGGCGCAGGAGCGGCGGAGACGGCCACCACGTCGCCTTCGCGCACAAACGCAGATGCATTAGCGACTACACGCTCGCCGGCCTGCAAGCCCGAGGTAATCTCCAATAAATCGCCACTACGCCGACCGGTTGCCACTGTTTGACGAGCGATGACTCCCTGATCATTGATACGCATCACCCAGGCCCGATGGGCATCAATGATAGAAAACGCCCGAGCTGGCAGCGTCACGTCGAGCTTGCGCGACGCAAGGACTAACGTCCCGTGGGCATAGGTGCCAACGCGAAGCAGAGGCGAATAGTCCAACTCAATGCGCACACGACCGAGTCGGGATCGTGCATCAACCTTGGGGCCCACCCGTCGAATCGTGCCCTTCATGGGAGAAGAGATCCCGGCAATCCGGACCCTGAGCGTTTGCCCGGGTGTGATGTCGACCAAGTCGGTTTCCGCCACCTCCCCTTCAAACTCGATGGCCCCCTCTCGAATCAGCCGGAACATGGGCTCGCCACCGCTCAACGCGCCGGTACGTGCCACACGCTCCACGATGACACCTGCAAAAGGTGCCCGGATATCAGCTTTGCTGCGCTGGTGGCGAGCGTCGGCAAGTTGCGCGAGCGCTTGCTCAACTTCTGCACGCGCAGCACGCAGGTTGGCGGCTGCTGAGTCCGCCTGGGCACGACGTTCATCGACCTGCTGCTCACTGACCGCCCCACTTCCCCCCAGCCACTCGATGCGTTTGAAGGTGGCTTGGGCTTCAACAGTGACAGCTTCCTGTTGGCCGACTGCAGCACGCGCACGTGCCAATGCCGCTTGCGCCTGGCGAATCTGCGCGTCCAGCCCTTGAGTTTCCAGTCGCGCCAGCAACTGTCCAGACTCGACGCTGTCGCCCTCCTCCACTTTTACCTCTGCCACACGCTGTTCCGGCACAGATGAACTGATCGCGATTTCCTCGCGGGCAACCAGTGTTCCATTCACCTGTACAGAACGATTGAGCATCGCTGGACCTGCCGTGGCTGTGCTGACACGCAGCGGGGGTACAACGGAGGCTGCGGGCTCGTCGGAAGGCCAAAGCAGCAATGCTCCCAAGCTGACCAGCAGCAGGCATACACCCGCCCCAAGCCACAGGCGGTGAGATCGTTGCGCCCCCGCAAAGGCGAGGTTCGGGTTCATCGGAGTGTTCATTGAGGTCGTCCGAAAAAGCGTGTCGGAACACAGGAGAACCGTGAGCCTGCCCCCCCCACGGCCCCAGCTTTTACTGGAGAAGGGACGACCCATAGGCAATGGGCTGAGTGAAGCGATCTATTCAAGAAATCGCCGGATCATGCGCATCAGCGTCGGCGTATAAGCTTTGAGCTTGAAATCCCGGTCCAGCACAGAACGAGAGACCGCGCCGTCGATCAGCGCGATTAGCCAGGTTGCCGCGACTTTCGGATCCAAGGTCGCATCGATCTGACCTTGGGTGACCCCACGCTGGAGAAGCGCGACCAGATCACCCTTGATCGAAGCCTCGCTGACAGCAAACAAGGCTGCCATTTCAGGGTTGCGCATGGACTCGGCAACCACTTCAACGCCGATCTTGGCGTAGATAGGATCGGCGCACTGCTTCAAGAGGTCTTTTACCAACCGCTCAACCGCCACAATGGCATCGGGTTCATCGGCCAGTTGAGCAAAGCGCTCACTCATTTCGCGCCGGTCCTCCTCCGCAATGGCCTCAATCACCGCCTGCTTATTGGGGAAATAGTGAAACAGGTTGCCAGGGCTCATGCCCGCTGCCGCACAGATTTCGTTGGTCGATGTGCCGCGAAAGCCTTTTTCGGCAAAGCACATGATCGCTGCTTCGAGGATTTGGTGCAGCTTGGCCTGGTGCTTCTCAGGATCAACTTTTCTCATTTTTTCTCCGTAGAGGCAGGTGTTGATGTTCGCCCATTCATTAGACCGACTACTTAGTCTAGTATTTAAAAAACCCCAGGCACAGTCAAGCGACAATACGAAAGGTCAGTTTTCAATCAGCGCCAACACACCAAGGACAGCAACAGTTTCAACCGGCTCCACGCCGAGCAATTGCTTGACCTGCCCGGGGTTCGTCAGATTCGCTCGTTCATGGGTTTGCGCCAGGTCTTGTCGACACCCCACATCCCCCTTTGAGGCTCCACTCAGAGCGAGCAGGCATCGGGGGGCATGCGCAGAAAGCCTGACAGGACTGAGTGCGTTGGCAATCCAGCTGCTAAGCTCAATTTCGCTCCAGCCTCTAACCAATACCAACGTAAAAGAAAGGTAAGACAGCATGGCCACGACACAGTCTCCGGCAACGTCCGCGCAATGGCGCTTCAAATTAGGCATCGCCATTCTTTGTCTAATGCTCACGTTGTGGTTGTTGGTGCCGCTGGCAGCGGCCGCGGATGTGCCCCGCTCCACCATCGCCGCTATCACCGGCGCCCTGTTCATCGTCAACAAGGTGTTGTTGCTGCTGGTGATCGCCGTGATGGGCAAGGCGGGTTTCCAAGAGCTCAAGCAGCATGTGTTCAGCTATGTGTCGGGCCTTGTGCCCAGCGCTGAGCAAGAGGTAAGCGTCACCCGCCACCGTATTGGCCTGGTGATGTTCTGCTTACCGTTGGTGTGTTCCTTTCTCGAACCCTATGTCGACACCCTTGCGCCCGGTCTGCGCCCCAATAGCTGGGCATTGCAACTGCTGGGCGATGCACTGTTGGTTGGTAGCTTCTTTGTACTGGGTGGCAATTTCTGGGAGAAATTGCGCGCGCTTTTTATCCGAACCGCACGGGTCACTGCCTCCGACCCGGTCTGAGCCAACGCCCGGATCGCCTCCCCCCGGCGCGCTGTCAGTTGTTCTTGAAGCGCCATGACTTACAGGTGCCGATATGCCCGAAACACAGAACTCTCCCGTTTCCGTCGAGCCTGAGCGCCAAACTGAACCGCCTCTTGAGAAGCCTGCGCCAGCCAATCCGCTGCGGCGCATTGCACTAGGTGTGGCGGTTTTGATCGCCGTGCTGTTCACCCTCTCCATTTTTATGGAACGACGCACGCCCTCGACGTCGCAAGCCGTGGTGCAAGCCTATGTCGTGCAAATGGCTGCCGAGGTGGGTGGTCGTGTGACAGAAGTTGCGGTGCTCGACAATGCCCGGGTGAAGACTGGCCAGGTGCTGTTTCGTATCGACCCGCAACCCTACAAGCTTGTCGTCAGCGAGGCCGAAGCGCGGCTGGAAGAAACCGGACAGGCATTAGGTGCCAGCACCGCCTCGGTGGATGCCGCCCAGGCACAGTTGGTGTCGGCGCGCGCGCAGCGTGACAACATACGCGAGCAAGCCCGGCGGGTGAACCAATTGGTCGAGCGCGGTGTATTCGCCCCGGCGCGCCAGGATGAAGCCAAGGCCTCGCTGAGCTCCGCCGAGGCGGCCGTGAGCAAAGCCCAAGCCGACCTGGAACGGGCGCGTCAGCAGTTAGGGCCCAAAGGCAACGACAACCCGCAATTCAAGCAAGCCCTGGCCGCACTGGAAAAAGCCCGGCTCGACCTGGTGCGTACCGAAGTCATTGCCCCCGCCGATGGCGTGATCACCCATCTCCAGCTCGCCGTGGGTCAGGTCGTCAGCGCTGGCCAACCGGCACTGACCTTCATCGACAGTGGCACCGTATGGGTGTCTGCCGCCTTCAAGGAAAACAGCCTGGAGCATGTGCAGGCTGACGACCCGGCGGAACTGGTGTTCGATGTATTGCCAGGTCGCGTGTTCAAGGGCCGCGTTGAAAGCGTCGGCTGGGGTGTCGCGCAACAGGATAGCAGCAACGCCGCCCTGCCCTCGGTGCGCAACGAGAGTGGTTGGGTGCGCGATCCGCAGCGCTTTCCGGTGCGCCTGCTCGTGGAGGAACCGCACCCGATCGGCCCGCGCTACGGCTCGCAAGTGACCGTGGTGATCTACACCGATGACAACCGCATGACGAACGCGCTGGGGGCATTTATGACACGCCTGGGCGCCTGGCTGAATTATGTCAATTGATGGGCAAGCTGCGCTGGAGCTGCTGCGAATAAAACGCCAGGGATTGCGCGTCGCCCTGGCAGCGACCGTGGGCTTGTGCACGGGTCTGGCCCTGGGCAACATCCTGCCTTTTCTCGCGCCCTTGTTCGCCATCCAGTTCCTCTTGGCCAGCCGCCGCGCACCAGCGTTGTCTCAGGGATTGATAACGTTGCTGGTGAGTATGCTGACCGGCGCACTGCTGGTGTGTATGACCGGCATGCTCGGTGAGCGGCCGTGGGTGCTCCTGACAGTGCTGTGGCTGTTTTATTTCGCCTGTTTTACCGCGCAAGGCCAACAGCTGGGCGGCGCGGGGCCGGCGCTGATGCTGGTCATTGCCATTGTGGTACCGATGCTCGATATCGTGCAGCGCGATCTGGGCGAGTCCATCGTGCTAGTGCTGGTCAAGGCGCTCAGCCTGGGTTTGCTGCTGACTTGGGGCGCCCATGCGCTGCTGCCCGACCCTGCTGGTGAATACACCGACCAGCAAATCGCACAGCCGCGCGAGCTGACTCTGGTGATTCACCAGGCCATGTCCAGCGCGGCGATTCTGCTGGCCATGGTTGCCCTGTGCCTGAGCGACCCGCGGCTGGCCACGGCGATGGTCGTCCCCATCACGGTGGCCTCGTTGCTTAGCCAGTTTTCGCTAGGCATGAGCAGCCGCACCGCCCTTGGCCTGGTGATGATCAACCTACTGGGCGGGGTGGTGGCTTCCCTGGCCTTTACCCTGTTCGAACTGCGGCCGACCTTGTGGCTGGTGGCGCTGATCCTGCTGCTGGTAAGCCTGCTGTTTGCCGGCAAAGCCGCCATCGGCAACACCGCTGGCAAAGTATTCGGCGGGGGGCTCATGACCTTCCTTATTCTGTTCGGGCTTGGTGTATCACCGTTGCCCACAGAAACGCCCCAGCTGTTTTCCACCCGTATCGCCTACGTGCTGTTTGCGGTTGTCTATGCTATTGGCCTGGCCGCGCTGCTGTGGCCAAGGGCGGGCGTTATGCCGGCCGAGGCGGCCAACGCCCATCGCAACCTATCGTCCGTCGACCAGTAGCATCCGAGGTCCACTGTTCATCATTTACTCAGCGGAGCATCAAGGGGAATATCGAGGATAAAGGTTGCGCCCTGTCCTGCCCCGTCGCTGCGCACGCTCAAGCTGCCCTCCATTTCCTGTGCGGCCAGCGCGCAACTGTGCAGGCCGAAACCGTGACCGTCTTTGCGCGTCGTGAAGCCATGGGAAAAGACGCGCCCCATGTGCTCAGGCGCAATCCCATTGCCGTTGTCGGCCACCGTGATACGCAATATTGACCCGTCAGCGAGAGACGCGCCGAACGTCACGCATCGGCTGCGATCGATCACGCCGTCCAACGCCTGCTTGGCATTGTTGATCAGGTTCACCAGAATCAGCAGCATCCGGTGCCGGTCCAGCGGCAGCAGGGGCAAATCGGCAATGTCCTTGACCACCGTCACCTCCTCGCGCGCCAGTAATCCAGCACTCATGCGCAAGGCATCGTCGATCAACTCTGCGACCGGCACTGTCTCAACAATACTGACGGCGACGGCATAGGACTGCTGGGCAGCGACAATGGTTTTGATGTGGTCAATGCCCTTGGTGAGCTGTTCGAGTTCTTCGATGATGCCCTGCTGCTCTTGCGCCACCACTTTCGCCAGCTTAAGCAGGTAGTCGGGCAGCATCTTTCCCTTGTAGTCTTTGGTGAGAAAATCGCTCAGGTCATGGACGTGATCGTTCATCATTTGCGCCACCTTGCCCAGCCCCTGGGCTTTGGAGGTGCGCATCTGGCTGCTGACCAGTTCTGCCGATACGTTCACGCTGTTGAGGACGTTGCCGACGTTATGCAACACAGTCGTGGCGATTTCGGCCATACCCGCTTGACGGGATTTTACATTCAGTTCAGTTTGCACCCGGCTCATGCGCAGCGCCGCGCGTACGCGTGCCTTGAGTTCCAGCGGCGAGAAGGGTTTGGCGATATAGTCGTCGGCGCCACTCTCCAGCCCGGAGACGCAGGCCTCGCTACCGCCGCGGGCGGTCACCAGGATCACGGGCAAATGGGCAAAACCGGCGCTGGCTTTGATTCTGGCGGTCAGGCCGAAGCCGTCGAGCTTCGGCATCATCACATCCGAGACGACAACATCGATGGGCCGACGCTGCAGGAGTGCCCAGGCCTGCTCTCCATCAGTTGCGGTGGCGACGCTGTAGTCGTCGCGCAACAGCTCGCGGAGATAGCCAAGCATTTCCGGGCTGTCATCTACCACGAGCACTTTGGATCGCAAAGCGTGTTCCGAGTGCTGCTCGTCCGCGTCGTCCATCGGCGCCCGGTCATTGCGACTGCCAAGGCGACCGTCGTCGAAACGCAGGTGGCGCTGCTCGGTTGTGCTTGCTGTGCTCGGTGACGATCGCTCGTGCATATTGCTGACTTCGGTCGGTACAGTGTTTTGCTCAGTCCCCAGCGCAAGTCGAACAAAGAAGCACGAACCCCGTCCGGGCTCGCTGTTGACGCCGACTTCGCCCTCCATCAGTTCGACCAGATCCTTGACCAGGGCAAGGCCGATGCCGGTGCCGCTGTAATGGCGCGTGGCGGAATTATCGATCTGGGAAAATCGCTGGAACAGCAGCGGCAGTTTGTCAGGCGCAATGCCAATTCCCGAGTCTTGCACCGCGAGCTCGAATCGCTCGCCATCAATCGCGGTCACTGCCAGGTGCACGGTGCCGCCAGCGGGCGTGAACTTGATGGCATTGCTCACTAGGTTGAGGAGAATCTTCTCGAAATGTCGGGGGTCCAGGAACACCGTACCAAGCGTGGGATCGATGCTGCAGGTCAAGGTGCAGCCTTTGCCCTCGGCGACCATGGCGGCATCCTCGGCCAACACACCCACCGTCTTGTTCAAGTCAACTGGCATCGGACACAACTCGAACTTGCCCGCTTCGGCCTTGGAGAAATCGAGGATGTCGTTCACCCGGTTCATCAGGCGCAGCGCGTTGCGTTGAGCCCGATCGACTTGCACATGCCAGTCCGCAGGCGGGATGGTCGCCGCCGAGAGTTGCTCCAGGGGAGCGAGAATCAGGGTCAGGGGGGTGCGCAGTTCGTGGCTGACCGTGGCCACGAAATCGCTCTTTGCCTGGTTAGCAGTCTCGGCCTGGTTGCGCGCCTGAATGAGTTCGACGGCCTGCGCCTCCAGCACTTCGGTCTGGTGATGCAGCGTGTCGGTCCGCTCGGCGACCATTCTCTCCAAAGAGGCCTGGACTTGCTGTCGTTCGGCTTCGGCCTCGGCCTCCAGCACCCGGAGGCGCTGGGCATTCTCCTGGAACACCCGTACGGCGCGGGTCATGATGCCAATCTCGTCGCCGCGTTCGGCGCTGGCGATCTCGGCGTTCAGGTCGCCGGCCGCAAGCCGGCGCATGGCCGAGGCCAGCGCCACGATGGGCTGGGCGATGAATCGCGACGTGCTCCAGGCGATGGCGCCGGCCAACAGGATTGCGACGCTACCCGCAAGTATCGTCGCAAGCATGCCGCGATCATTGTGGACCAAGGCGTCGGCGCGCGCCTGGCCAGCGAAACGCGCCACCAACAGACCGGCGCTCCGTGCCTCGTTGCGAACCTGGTCGCGCGCGCCGATCAAGGCGCTGCTCGCCTGATGGAACCTGGCGAATGCCGCCCGGTAGCCGGCAACCTGATCGGTGACAGTCAGGGGTGTGACCTTGGCTTGCAACCCCACGGACGACGGGAGAACACGAGAGAGACGGGTAAGCTCGTCCAGGATGCCGCCGACCGAGCCGGCGACCTCGGCCGAGGGTGACAGGCGAAACAACAGGGTCTGCGCCTCCAGGGTGGCAACACGCTCGGCAAAACGCTTGGACAACGCGGCGGCATTGTGCAGCAAACCGGTTGCAGCCTGAATGTCGCTTGCGTCATGGACAACCTGCCCGTCCACTTCAGCCAGCATTGCCTCGAGGCGCTCGACCACATCCCCGACGGTGACGAGCTGCCGCAAAGCCTCGTCTCCCCGGAGCTTGGGCGCCTCGCCAAGGTGCTCGACCGCCAGGCTGACCGCCGCGACCGCCGTCGCCAACTGGCCCACGTTCTCTCGCTCCTGCGGCGCCGTCATCAACTCGCGCAATTGCTCGACCACGGGCGGGAGTGCCGCGCTGGCGTTCCGCGCCGCGATGGCGGCCGCCCCATTACCGGTCACCAGCATCTTGGCCACATTGGCGATGATGATCCGTTCGCCGTTGCGCAGGATATCCAGAATGCGATGAGCACTTTCGATGTTGCTCTCCCGCGCCTCGTGCTCAGCGGCGCGGACATCAACCCCCTTCAGCCCATCGGCGATGCCCTGTTCGACGAGGATCGTCGCCTCTCGCATCCGGCTGTAATGGGATGTCATGTTCTCCGTTTCACCATCCATGGTCAGGGTCGCCACCCGCAAGGCAGCGATCGCCGCGGCGAGCCTTTCCAGGCTGCCCTTGAGCGATTGCGCTTCTGCCACCGCAATGGTGGTGAGGCCGGCGATAGCCGTCGCCACCATGCCTTCGGCCTGGGACAGACTTTCCTGGTCGCGGGTGGCGATGAAGTTTTCCACCCGCCCCGTGGCGCCGTTGACCGAGGCCAGAATTTCCGCGGAATGGCTGGCGGAATCCACCGCACGCACCATGCCTCGCAGGCCATAGAGGTTCACCAGCGATACCACCAGCATCAGGAACACGAGTGCGGCGACCGCCAGGCCAATCCTGACGGCAATGGGCCTGTCCGTGGAGGGTTTGAATGTCAACATGGTGCCTCGCCTCCTCGCTCCACGCCTGCCATTACGGCTTCGTCACCTCCGGCAAAGGCGTCGGCGACGCCGTATTGCTGGCGGCCGCGTCGATCATCGCCGCAACGGAAGCCTGGCTGTAGAGAGGATTGGCAGCGCCGCCCACCGGCATCGTGGCGAGCCAGGTGTCCAGGTCTTTCGAATCGATACGCACCAGCGGCACTTCGACGAACGTCGGCACCTGCTTGCCCGCCAGAATCTGCTGGGCCACCCAGAAACCCACCTGGGAGACGCTCGGGGAAGCGGAGACAGAGACCGTCTCGTAGCCATTGGCATCGCGCTCCTGTTTCCACAGGGCGAGTTCGTCCTGACGGTTCCCCATCACGATGATTGGCAAAGGGCGTCCCGCCGCCTTGAAGGCCATGGCCGCGCCATAACCGTCGCCGCCCTGAGTCGCGACGGCATCAATGCTGGGCAGCGACGGCAGCGCCAGGGCCACCTCCTTGCGTGCGACAGAAGCCGTCCAGCTCCCGTATACCGTCTTGGCGAACTTCAGGTCCGGATAGTCGCTGGCGGCCTTGCGAATGCCGTCGCTGATGTTCTTATCGGTGGCATCACCGGCAATGCCGCGGATCTCCAGCAGCATCCCGTTCCCCTTGAGGCGTTCGGCGATATAGTCCATTTCCACGCGGCCCATAGCGGACCAGTTGTAGTCGACGGTATAGACGCAGGGTTCGGTGACCAGGCTGGCCATGACGACCACCACGATGCCGGCGTTGCAAGCATCGCGGATCACCCCGTTGAGGGCCGTGTCGGACGCGGCCAGGATGACGAGGGCGTTGACGCCCTGAACGATCATCTGCTGGATATGGGCCGCTTGTTCCGACGCCGAGTTATTGGCGCTGACCACCGGCGCCTCGCGGATCAAGCCATCCCTTTGCGCCTGGACCGCAATCTCCTGCCAGTTGCGCACCATTACCTTGCGAAAATCGCTGCCCGCGTAGGAGTTGCTGAAGGCAATGCTATAGCTTGCGGTAGGGCCGCTGGCGATGCCGCCGTCGACAGCGTGGGCTGGATTGACAGCAACCAGCGCCAGCCCGGTCGCGCAGCCGGCCAAGCGCCAGAAGATTTTTTGGGTGATCGAAATACGCCGATGGACACGCGCTACCAGACTGCGTATTCGACCATTCAAATAATGGAACGGGACATTAAGAACCAGACACATACAGACTCCTTTCCTTGGTGGGCGACAAGTGAAACCAGTACATTGCCTGCAGTGGCAATGAGCATAGTCTCAACGTGCCCGCTTCGCGCGGCCATGGAAGGATTTCACCAGCTGAGCGATACACAAGGTCACATCGGCTACGACACCTGGGTGGGAGGCGTGGTATCTGAACGCATGCCTACACATTGCGCACAAGCCCATCCGCTACGGTTATGAAAGGGCCAACCGCAGAATCGCAGGCATCGTAGTCAGTATCAAAATGATGGACATAGAGACGTTGAAGGCTAACGAATAGCTGGGGCGCGTTAGCACCTGGCGTAATGCAGCCCCACCCACTGCCCAGATTCCCACGCATAGCATCGACAGAGCCGCCAATAGAGCACCTGCTATGCATAGGTTCAGGACATGGTTTTCGACGGGTATATACGTTGCAGATGCGCTAATTGAAAGCGCCCACGCTTTCGGATTTATCCACTGAAATGCCGCACCCGCTAATAGCCCCATTGGAGGCCGGCTGTCTTGACCGATTTCCAGCGGGCCGCTGGTTGCAATTTTCCAGGCCAGCCAAAGAATATAGCCTGCGCCGACAACGCCAAGCGCTGTATGAAAACCTGGCGCCGCGTCAAATAGGGTACCTAGCCCCAGTCCAAGCAGCACGAACTGCAAGCTGACTCCAAGGGCGATACCACTGACCAAGGGCATCGTTCGCATCACGCCAACCTTCGCACCTGAAACCAGCACCATGGCGTTATTAGGGCCCGGTGTACCGGTCATTACTATGGCAAAAATCATGAATGGAATGAGGAGCGTGAGATCGGTCATGAAAAGGGTAAGCCTGGTTGGGAAGTGCGGAAATTTTATAGCGCCGCGCACGCACAATGGTTGCATAATGACGAACAAATTCAGGACAAACACAACTAATGACCGAACTCGATCAAATTGACAGGAGGATATTGCGCGAGCTTTCGCGAGACGCTCGCCAGACCAATTTGAAGCTGGCCGAACGAGTCGGGCTGTCTCCCTCCGCCTGCCTGAGAAGGGTTCAAGAACTAGAGCGATCTGGGGTCATCACAGGCTATAGAGCAGTCATCGATAGATCTCGCCTGGGAGCAGGGTTTGTGGCCTACGTGACCGTAGGCCTCTCCAACCACACGAAGGACACCCTTCGGGCTTTTGAAAAAGCGATCTGCGCCTGTCCGGATGTGGTTGAGTTTCACACTGTCACCGGGACGTTTGAGTATCTGCTGCGTGTCGAGCTGGCGGATATGAAGGCTTACAAGACATTCCACAGTGAGGTCTTGGGTACGCAGCCGCATGTTTCGTCGATTACGAGCTACATCGTAATGGACACACCAAAGAACGACCGTGCCTAAGCTTGGAGACCGCGGGCGGCCATACATAGAGCGTCGGCTCAAGCCGGATTGGAAACAGCCAACTTGAGCCCAAACGCGACAAAAACACCGCCCGTGAGCCGGTCAAGGGCCTTCAGGGCCGCCGGGCGCTTCAGGAAATTGCTCAGCGGCACCGTCGCCGCTATCAGAATGCCGAACCAGGCCAGCGTCAACAGCACGTGTAACACCGCAAGGAAGAAGGAGTAACGGCCACGCTCGCGCCACTCGGGACAAACTGGGGGAGGAGCGTGATGTAGAAGACACCTAACACCAGACACCCAAGCCCAATACCGATAGAGGCCATCGCCGCCGAACGTCGTCCCACAGTCGCTGTAGCGCGAAGCACCATGGCTGTGTCCACGCCGGGGGTAACCGTGAGCACTGACGCAGCAGCGATGAAGGCAAGCAGCAGGGATAAGTCGCTCATTTGGATTTCCATGGCAGTCGGCAGCCGTACGGCTATTCACTCTCATTAGCGACTTCGGAATGTCTGGTTCTACTCAGCCTAGGCCAGACATCAGTTGCTCAGTACCGTGCATAGGGGAAAGCCTTAACCCGCCCTCCAAATCGATAGTCCCTGCTCTTTTCTTTAGGTCTCTCCATATCCCTTGCCTCCTCCCGGATCTTGGTCAGCGTGATGAGAACCTGACGCCGCCCCTCCCGCCTGCGTCATAACGTAGTCGACGGTTAACAGGATTGATCGCCTTCGACATGAGGAACTTGCATGCAAGGTGAACCCGACTTTCAGCGCCCTGTTTAAATTCAATGACCTACGGCGGGCGGTGATGCCAACCTGCCTGTACATTTTTTGAGCGCCCGTTAAAACGCTCTGCCTACCTGGCATCGGCGTGGTTATCCACAGACATACTCACGGATTTCTTGGATAACTGGATGGGATCAGAGGCGCTCCTGTCGTAGTGACCCCACGGATTCGATGCCCCGTATTTTTCGAGCTGCAAGCCCGCCTTTAATGCCCCGACATTTTCAACGGATCACGTTCGGTGTATGACAATATCTAGCCCTTCCGCTTGGTCTGGTGCACGAAAGTAGCTCGTGATCAGGTCGAATTCAGCATCAGTGGCTGCGAAATCATGCTCGGCACGCGCATTTCTGTGGTGCAGCCTTTGACGGCAGATGTCATCTTCCACTTCGATGTAGTGAACACGGTGAGGGACTTTCGCAGCGTCAGCCAGGCTGCGTAGCCAATGACGATCTGCTGGGGTGTTGGCAGGACAATCGAGAACCACCGAAGTCCCCGTCGAGAGCATATCGATGACCAGCGGCCCCAGGACATCCCGGATCCGGTGCGCATGCAGGATGTAGTCCGCTACCGATTTGATCTGATCAGGGTAAAGCTTTGAAAGCCAGTGATCTTCGCTCAACAAAATGGCTGAATGCTCAGCCTTTAACGATCGGGCCAGCGTGGATTTTCCCGAAGCAATCTTACCGCACAAGAGGTGGAGTACAGGCGTGGGCATGGGACGTGTCCTTAATGTCGAGGCCCGATAATGGCCCATCGAATATCATGGACACAATGCGGTGAATGGCAGATGGGCAACGGCCTAGCAGTGTTCACACCCATCAGGAGACATGATGAAGGGCTTGGACACATCCCCCCAGTCAAAGCATCCAGCCGGGAGATGACCGACCTCGGGCCTTGCATACAAATATCCCTGCATCAGCTCGATCCCCATGCCTAGAAGCGTCGAGCTTTCTTCACGGGTCTCGACACCTTCGGCGATGACCAGGATATTCAAGCGCCTGGCAACCAGGATGATGCCTTCGACGATTGCTTGTTTGACCGAGTCTCGATCGATACCTCGGGTCAGTGCCATGTCAATCTTCAGCACCTGCGGCTGGAACATGGCCAGCAGGTTGAGGCCCGAATAGCCCGCGCCAAAATCGTCGACGGCGGTAATGAAACCCTGGCGCTCATACTCCACGAAAATCGATTTGAGGTGCTCAGGGTCTACCACCTTCTCGCCTTCGGTCACTTCGAACATGAGCCTTTCTGGCGGGAAATGGGTCAGGCGCGCCGTTTCCAGGGTGGCCCGGATACACGTCTCTGGCCGGTATACGGCGTTAGGCAGGAAATTAATGCTCAGCAAGCAATCGGGAATGTCCAGCAGGCCCAGCCTTGCGGCTTCCTCGATAGCTTTCACCCGGCAAGCCTGGTCGAATCGATAGCGATTGCTGTCGTTCACGAGCCCTAGGATGTGGCCAGCCGACTCGCCATTGACGCCTCTGACCAACGCCTCATAAGCAAACGCAGCGCGTGTCCGGACGTTGAAAATAGGTTGGAAGGCCATGGTGAAATCAAACCCCAACGCCTCATGGTTGCGGCATTCGGCGCAGCCAAGCGATTGGAACGGAGGGCGTTTCGTCATGATCAATATTCCGTGGCGGTCGTGATACATTCCTGCGGTTACAAGGAACTGTAGCCGACACCATCTGAGTCGGCGCGGGCCGAAGTTTCTGAAGCGCTCTCGGCCCCCAACGCTCATCCTGGGCGGTACGGAATGCTTATCGAACTGTGTTGGGGGGGATGATCTCAACACTCGCGCTCATGCCTGCCGCCCGTTCAACGCCGGTGACACCCTATCGATAGGGATACGAACCGGGAGCCGCTGCGCAAGACGCGCCCAGGTAAATGTCGCCGCCACATTTGGCAGGCCGAGATGACCTGGCGAATCGTTAACGTTCTCTATACCGCGACCGATGCGCCCGTTTTTCAAGTCGTCTTCCTCGCCCATGAAGGAGGCGGCCTTGGGAGGGCGGCGGCGCGCAAACGTCGTGCAACCGGATCGGAGCGACTCAACCGCTGCAAGGCCACCGCATGCAACGACGCCGCGGGAGCTACCACACCATCCGTCTCCCACACCCAGCGCAAAATGTCGTAAACGCTCTGCTCGGCCCAATCCATAAGAGGCAGCACGAGATCGGACGAGATCGCCAAGAGAAGTTCCCGACGCGCCGGATCAATCGGCAGACTCAGGAGAAACGTATCGTCGCCGCGGTCGGTCTGCATGCCGGGCAAGGCAAAGTAATGAAAGTCCGGATCGGTGGCACGCACCAATTCGCCAAAAGCTGAAACCGAGAGGTCAAAAAGCGACAAGATTGTTGGCGCCGACTCCGAATTGACCCAGTTACCGAGATGTCACTGACCCAGCCTGATTCCTCGCGAACCAATACTGTGTTGGATTTGTGCGGATTTGAAGATGGGTCAGTCTTGCATCGGCACGTGGAGCTATTCGGCATCGGCGTCAACACCCGGAGCAATACCGCGACGTGCTGCTGCTCATGTACCTGTGCTTGTGCCTGGGTTTCAAGGGCCAGTACAGCGTGCAAACCCAGGGCGACAAGGCCTTGCAGCAGTTGATCAGCAGATTGCAGGGCGTGATCAGCACGCTGCACGACCCGGTGCCTGCGCAGTTGACCCGCCCGCTGGACAATGTTGCGCCGCGCCACTACCAGATGAACCGGCAATG
>NZ_CAXAPG010000018.1:0-109506 GCF_963970585.1 Pseudomonas sp. RL_105y_Pfl2_101 | reverse complement strand
CTTGCGGGTCTGCTTGCGCTTGCCGGCGTACTCGGCATCGGCGAAGGTCATCTGTTTCATCATTGAAAAGCTCGGCGACTGGTGTCCGGTGATTTTGCCTAATCAGGAAGTCTTTTTCAGAGTTTCCCTAAAGGGGTAGAAAATGCCGTTTGACCTGCACAGCCTGGCTTGGCATCGATCGATTGGGAAGCTGATCATGCAGCTCAATCGTCCAGATTTCTGGAGTTCACTTGTTCGCACATTGAATGAATATGTACAGATCGACAATTGGGTTGTATTGATTTTCAGCAACCAACACGTTCAGGTCGTTAGCCTTCCTGAGATCGCAGACGCGGAAGAAGTCGACGCATTCATTCATCGCTACGTGAAGGGTCTTTACTTGCTGGATCCGTTCTATATAGCTAATCGGGAAAATCCACAGAGTGGTTTCTTTCACCTATTGGATATTGCACCGGAATACTTTCTTGAAACCGAGTATTACCATCAGTACTTTGCACAGTACATCTCCAAGGATGAGGCGCAGTACAATGTCCAACTCGACCCCGACAGAACGTTATGCATGTCCATCGGCAGCAAAATCCACTTTAGCCAAGAACAAATAACCATGCTCGACATTATCAAACCGTGGGTGACTGCATTGATGCATCAGCGCATGGGTTTTGAAACTGACGTAGAAAAACACCTGATTGAGCCGCCTCTGTGGCCAGAAACGGTCAATCAGCTTGGCACGCAAATAACAGCACGCGAGAGTGACGTACTCCGTTTATTACTCAGCGGCTTCTCCAATAAAGAAATAGCCGGAAAGCTGTCCCTCTCGGCGGAGACCATAAAAGTTCACCGCCGCAACATCTACGCAAAATTAAATATCAAGTCGCAATCAGAGCTATTTGCTCGATTTTTCATGCCCCGGCAGAATATTCCCGCTACGCATTGATGTCAGGGCATCAGGCTGATTGGCGCGCTCATGCGCCTGCAAGCATCCAGTTCAGATTCTGCACCGCCGCGCCAGCAGCACCCTTCCCAAGATTGTCAAACACCGCAGCCAGCAAAACCTGCCCCGTCTCATCATTCTCAAACACCGACAACCGCAAATCGTCAGTTCCGTTAAGCGTTTGAGGATCAAGGGAGGTCAACGCTTTAGATTCCTGCATCGACATCACCTGTACATGGCGCGCATCGGCGTAGTGCTGCATCAAACACGCATGCAACTGACCCGCGTTCACGCCTGGTGCCAACAATCGGGTTTGCAAGGGTATGGTCAGCACGATCCCCTGCCGGAAAGCGCCATAGGCCGGCACAAACATCGGCCGCTCCGTCAGCCCGCTTTGCTGCTGAATCTCCGGAATATGCTTGTGTGCCAGCCCCAGCCCATAGACCTGAAACGCCGAGGCCTGTGCTGCGCCTGCTCCTTCATGCTCTTGCACGCCGACGCGCCCTTTTCCGGAATAACCCGACACGGCATGAATGCTCAGCGGGTAATCCTTGGGCACTAATCCGGCCTCCAGCAACGGGCGCAGCAATCCGATCGCCCCCGTTGGATAGCAACCGGGATTGCTGACCCGTCGCGCAGCGGCGATGCGTTGGACCTGTTGCCGACTCATCTCTGCGAAGCCATAGGTCCAGTCTGGATGGGTGCGGTGCGCCGAACTCGCATCGATCACCCGAACGGCGGCGTTTTCGATGGTCGCTACAGCGTCGCGTGCGGCTTGGTCGGGCAAGCAGAGAATGGCGATGTCGCAGTGGTTGATGGCTTCGGCGCGACGTTGCGGATCCTTGCGATGTTCGGGGCTGAGTGTGAAAAGCCGCAGATCGCTGCGCTCGCGCAGACGTTGATGGATTTGCAACCCGGTGGTGCCTTGGTCGCCATCGATGAATACAAGGGGACTTGCCATGGAATGCTCTCGGACATTGGAAATCAGGAGCCCAATCTTCAGCGACGCTCTAAGATAGTAAAAGTTGAATTTATAAACGATGAAATTCAGTTTTTCTGAACAAGGAATCGCTCATGCGCGAAATCAGCCTCGACCGTCTGCGCACGCTGGTCGCGATTGCCGACCTGGGATCCTTTGCCGAAGCGGCCCGTGTGCTGCACCTTGCACCACCCACCGTCAGTCTGCATATCGCCGACCTGGAGTCGCGCGTGGGCGGCAAGCTGTTGTCGCGCACGCGCGGGCGCGTTCAGCCTTCAGCGATAGGGAACACGCTGGTGGAACGCGCACGGCGCCTATTGGCAGACGCAGAGCAGGCGCTCGAGGACGTGGAGCGTCAGGTTCAAGGATTGGCCGGGCGCGTGCGACTGGGCGCCTCCACAGGGGCCATCGCACAGTTGTTGCCGCATGCGTTGGAGACGTTGAGCCAACGCCACCCCGCGATCGATGTACAAGTCGCGGTGCTCACGTCGCAGGAAACCCTCAAGAAACTTGCCGAGGGCGCTTTGGAGGTTGGTTTGGTTGCGCTGCCGCAGTCCCCGGTGAAGGGCTTGCGGATCGAGCCGTGGCGACGGGACCCAGTCATGGCCTTCCTGCCGGCTCGCTGGGAGTGCCCACAGGTTGTGACCCCCGACTGGCTGTCCGCTCAACCATTGATTTTGAATGACAGCACCACGCGCCTTTCGCGCTTGACTGCGCAGTGGTTCACCAGTGATGGCCGGCAGCCTGAGCCGCGCATTCATCTGAACTACAACGACGCGATCAAGAGCCTGGTGGCGGCAGGATATGGTGCGACGTTGTTGCCCCATGAGGCGGCCACGCCATTGCTTGATAACAGAATCGTCATGCGGCCTTTGAAGCCCTTATTGTGGCGTCAACTGGGGATTGCCCACCGCAGTCGGGACATCGAACGGCCTACGCAACATGTGCTGGATGTGTTGTGGGAGTTGAGTGCGCAGTGACTTTGTCAAAGGAAAACCCGGCATGCCGACAGTGGACATGAGGTATTCTGCGCGGCGTTAAACACGATCCAGGCCTGCGGTGTGCAACCGATGGTCACGCCCCCTTGATCGATCTGATGGCGCGCACCAGGAGGTCTGCATGTTGATTGGACATCGATTCGAGCGCACCGCCCAGAATGACCTGCTCCTTCTAATGGGTGTTTTCCTGGCACTATTGGAAACTCACGTCATCGCCTTGGTACCCGCTCTGTTTACCGGGCGGCTGCGCGTCGGCGCCTTTCGAACGGGCACGACCACCCTCTATTGGGCCGAGCAACCGCTCACCTCTTCATTCAACCTGCTGGTGGGCATGGCCGAGGTGTTGATCATCCAATTCATCGCCTGGGGCTGCCTGCGCACGGCGATCCAAGGCCGGATGAATTCCAATCCCTGAGAGCGGTCAATTCGACCACAGCGCCACATAAGCCTCAAAGCAGCCGTTAAATGGCAAAATGATCGTTTCGGAGACCCCCATGCTTCGCGTATTTGAACAAAGACTCGACCCCTTCCCACCCGACGAGGTACCGCCGCCACCCGAAGGCCTGGCTCGGTTTCTGTGGGCGTGCACACGGGGGGCCCGCGGTTACATCCTCACGTTTGCGCTGCTCAGCGCCGGTGTGTCGATCTACGAAGCCTGGCTGTTTTCCTTCCTCGGCCAAGTCGTGGATCTGCTCTCGACCTGGCAGGCCGGCGGTGAGGCGGCGGCGCAGGAGCGTCGCGTGCTGTGGGGCATGGGCATCGTCATGGTGGCCAGTATTGGGCTGGTGGCGTTGCGCACCATGGTGCAGCACCAGATATTGGCGATCAATCTGCCGTTGCGGCTGCGTTGGGACTTCCACCGCCTGATGCTGCGGCAAAGCCTGTCGTTTTTTTCCGATGAGTTCTCCGGCCGAGTCACCACCAAGGTGATGCAGACGGCGCTGGCCGTGCGCGACGTGCTGTTCACCCTGATCGAGATCGCACCCGGGATCGGCGTGTATTTCATCGCGATCATCGCATTGGCCGGTGGCTTCGCCCTGAAACTGATGCTGCCTTTCCTGGCCTGGATCGTGTTGTTCGGGCTGGCCATGCTCTATTTCGTGCCCCGCCTGGGGCAAGTCGGACAGGAACAAGCCCATGCGCGCTCCTCGATGACCGGACGTATCTCGGACGCTTACACCAACATCACGACCGTGAAACTGTTTTCCCACTCCAATCGTGAAGCGCACTTCGCGCGCGCGGCCATGGAGGACTTCAAGCAGACCGGCTTTCGCCAGATGCGCCTGGTCAGCCAGTTCGAGATTGTCAACCAAGCGTTGGTGGTGGGGTTGATCATGGCAGCAGGCGGTTATGCGCTTTGGCTGTGGCACCAGGGCGAAGTCGGCGCCGGTGCCGTGGCGGCGATCACCGCGATGGCGTTGCGTATCAACGGCATGTCGCATTGGATCATGTGGCAAATGACCTCGCTTTTCGAAAGCATCGGCACCGTGCAGGATGGCATGGCAACCCTGACCCACGGCCCCAAGGTGCAGGATGCGCCGGACGCCGGGGGGCTAGTGACCTCTGGCGGAGCGGTCACCTTCGACAATGTGAGCTTCAACTACAACGGGGAACGCCAGGTGCTCGATGGCTTGAACCTGAACATTCGCCCGGGCGAGAAAATCGGCCTGGTAGGTCGCTCCGGCGCGGGTAAATCCACGCTCATCAACTTGCTGCTGCGTTTCTATGATGTCGACAGCGGGCAGATTCGCATTGACGGACAAGACATTGCCCACGTGACGCAGGACAGCCTGCGCAGCGCCATCGGCATGGTCACCCAGGATACGTCCCTGCTGCACCGTTCCATTCGCGACAACATCGCCTACGGCCGCCCCGATGCAAGCGACACACAAATCCGCCGTGCCGCGGCCAATGCCCAGGCTGACGAGTTCATCAGCCAACTGAGCGACCGCCAAGGTCACAGCGGCTACGACACCTTGGTGGGCGAGCGCGGCATCAAGCTGTCGGGCGGCCAGCGCCAGCGCATCGCGATTGCTCGGGTGATGCTCAAGAACGCCCCGATCCTGCTCCTTGACGAGGCGACCAGCGCGCTGGATTCGGAAGTCGAAGTGGCCATCCAGGAAAGCCTCGATGACATGATGGAGGGCAAGACCGTCATCGCCATCGCCCATCGGCTGTCCACGATTGCGGCGATGGATCGACTGATTGTCATGGATGATGGACGCATCATCGAACAGGGTACCCACGCCGAATTGCTCGCCAAGAACGGTATCTATGCGCGGCTGTGGCACCATCAGAGTGGCGGGTTCCTGGGTGAAGACCGGTGTGAGACCGAGGTTATGGATCAGGTGTGAGCGTCCTTCGGCCCTGGGCAGACAACAGCCGCTTACTTTACCCATCACATCGCCCAATGCTGAGAGGCGCGCGAGACTAGGTTTGAGGCAAGGTCGCCGCCCGTCTTGATGAGTGGGGCACGCCCTGTGCCCCTTGCAGGCTCTTGCCCAGCGTCAGGCCCCCGAGCGAATGCGCTCGACCAGACGCGCCTGGAGTGCTTCCAGTTCCTCGGGATCCGCCTTGCCCCTGCCATGCACACCGGGCGCCTCACCTTCCCAACGAGGGATGATGTGCATGTGAATGTGATAGACCGTTTGCCCGGCCACAGCACCATTGAACTGCGCGACTTGAACCCCGTCCGGCTGCAATTCGTCCACGATGATGCGCGTCAGGCGCTGTACAGCAGACGTCATTGCGCCCAGGACAGCGGGCTCGACCTCAAGGATATTTCGCGCCTGGGAGGCTTTGGGGATGACCAGGACATGGCCGCGCGATTGAGGGAAAAGATCGAGGAAGGCCAACACATCGGCGTCTTCGTAAATCTTGTAGCACGGCGCATCGCCGCGAAGGATCAGCGCAAAAATGTTTTGCGGATCGTACTGACCGTGGAGACTCATGATCACTCCTTGAATGGGTTTAGAGAGGTTGGTGGGCTGCCGGTAAGAGATTTAGCACAGTCAGCGCCCTACTTGAAGCCAAGGGCTGGGCTTGCTCGAGATGGCGGCGGGTCAGTTAGCATCGGGGCTGAATGTCAAGCCGCTTTCGCCAGCCCCCAGCAGCGTAACGGCAATCAGCAAGTAGCGCTTATCAGTGCCGAGAAAACTTGGCGACACCAACGCCCCATGGGTATCGACGCCGTAGGCAATCCCGGCGTCGATGCCCATGGCCGAGCCCAGAGACATGGAATCGCTCATGTGGCCGACCTGCAATGGGAACACCGCCGCTGGCGAATGGCAGGCGGTTTAACCCGCAACGGTGGCAAGCGGTAGCCAGACCCGAACCTCAAACCCCTCCTGCCGGTCCTTTGCTGGAGACAACAGTTCGATTCGCCCATTGACCCCCTGCACAATCGTCTTGACGATCGCCAACCCCAATCCCGACCCACTGGTTTCGCTCTGACCGCGCACGAAACGTTCGGTCAGCCGCTGCAGGACGGCCACCGGCACCACCGCTCCGGCATTGATCACCCGCAGCAGCGCCTGGTCCGTGAGGGTAACTTCGATGGGTTGATCCATCGCACCGTACTTCAATGCATTCTCGATCAGATTGCGCAACAGGATGCCGAAGGCGTCCGGGTCGACGGTCGAATACACATGGGCCTGGGCAGGAAGTAGCAGCGCGATCTGACGGGTGCTGTTGTGGCGCCACTCATCCACCACATGAGCCAACAAGGGAACCAGGTCCTGGGGCGTTTGCGCGAGCAGTCCACCCCCTTCAGCCTTGGCCAATTGCATGAGTTTTTCCGATAACCGGGCCAATTCGCGCAAAGCGCTTTCGATCGTTTTCGCACGCAACCGCAACGGACCTTCAGGGGCCTCCTGGTACAGCCGCTGGACTTGCGCCAATGTCGCCGCCAAGGGTGTACGCAGCTCATGTGCGCTATTGGCGGTGAAGCTGCGCTCGGCCTCCAGGGCTTTGCGCAAGCGTTCCAGCAGGCGGTTGACCGCGTCCGCCAAGGGGGCGATTTCCGCCGGCAGCCGCGACACCTTGATCGGCGACAGGTCGCCCACCCCACGGGCCTCTACCGCGTAACGACAAACCAGCACGCTGCCCAGGCTCATGCGCACCAATAGCCAGGTCCCCAACAGGCTGATAGGGATCAGCGCCAATAATGGCCACAACAAGGCAAACAAGGCCTGCCGTGCGGCCCCGCGGCGATGGCGCAGTGGCTCGGCGACTTCGATGAATACCGTCCCACGCAGCGCACTGGCGCCATACAGACGGTACTTTCCAGTCCTGGAGAAACCTTCAATCGGATGCTTGCTGAATACCTTCGGGTTGGCATCGTGGGACTGCATCAGGACCCGGCCCCCAGCATCGCGCACCAGATAGCTCAAGTACTCCTTGTGCATCTTCAGGGTGGCAACCTGTTGCGCCTCGCCCGGGTTTTCTCGGTTGCTGATTTCCAGCACGGCCAAGGGCAGGATGCGTTGAGCCGTTTCCTCCAGTGCGCTATCAAAAACCTCGTTCAACTCATGTCGTACCCCACGCCAGGTGCCGACCGTCGCCACCAGCCAGAGCAACGTCATGCCCAGCGTCAGTCCCAGGCCCAGACGCTTTTGCAGACTGAAGGTCGTCTTCATGCCGACACCATCCGATAACCCATGCCCCGCACGGTCTCGATCAGGTCGCGCCCCAGTTTCTTTCGCAATCGACTGATATAGACCTCGATCGTATTGCTCTCGATTTCGGCGCCGAAGGCGTACAGCCGATCTTCGAGTTGTGCCTTGGACAGCAGCGCGCCGGGACGCTGGATGAACGCCTCCAACAGTGCCCATTCCCGCGCAGTGAGGTCCACGGCCACGCCGGCCCGATGCAACGTACGAGCCGTCATGTCGACGTGCAGTTCACCGAGCCTGATCTGGGGATTGGGGTTGCCGCTGTAACGACGGGCCACCGCAGCCACACGGGCCGACAGTTCAAACAGGTCGAAGGGTTTAACCAGGTAATCGTCGGCGCCGGCATTAAGACCGGCGATTCGATCAGATATCTGGTCCTGGGCCGTCAAGATAATCACCGCAGTCACGTCACCTGCGCTGCGCCGCTGACGCAGGAAGTCCAGCCCTCGACCGTCCGGCAACATCAAGTCAAGCAGGATCAGGTCATAAGCGGTGGTACTCACACTGCTGCGTGCATGGGCAAGGCTCTGCACCCAATCAACGGCATGGCCGTCATCGGCGATCTGCTCGCGCACCGCATCTCCCAACCTTGGCGAGTCCTCAACCAATAAAACCCGCATCGGGCAGCTCCTGTAGTCGTGGTGGTACCGCACCTTAGCGGCCTTACCTGACGTGAATCTGAAGATTCAGCTGGTTGTCAGGAATGCACCGTAGGGTATGCCTACAACGAAGCCCCGGCAGGAGACAGATCATGAAATCAGGTTTTATCGCCAGCACTGCGCTGATAAGTGTGCTTGCCAACGGTTACGCCTTGGCCGATGACGACTGCGGCGAACCGGTCAACGACTGGCAACCCCGGGAAACCCTGCGCCTGCAGGTGGAGCAGCGGTACGGCTGGACAGTGCAGCGCATCAAAGTCGACGACGGCTGTTACAAGCTCAAGGGCTTGGACCGCCAGGGCAATGTCATCGAAGCCCGCTACGCACCGGCATCGCTGCACCTGCGCAAGCTCGAGATCTACTTCCGGGACGATGAGGATGCCACCGCCTACCTCACCCCAGCCCCCGCCCCCGCACCCGCACCGTGACATTTCGACGCGTTGGCCCTGCCGTTCAGGTTGCTGTCAGCAAGCAGGTCCAGGCTCTCGCCCCAACGATCAAAAGGACAACCCCATGAAAAAAATCATCGCTGCAACCTGCCTCGCCGGCGCCATCATCCTGCCGGGGCTGGCTCAAGCCCGTGAAGTAACCCTCACAACCCAGCTCAAGCGCTACAGCGGCAACGATGCGTACCTGGCGATCTACGTCACCGACGCCAGCGGCCAATACCAGAAAACCCTCTGGGTGGCCGGCAAAAAGGCCAAGTACTACAAGCACCTGACCGACTGGGCCCGTGGAAGCAAGATGAGCCCGAGCGAGTACGACGGCGTCAGCGGCGCCAGCGTTGGCAGCGGCGACACACTCAACGTCAGCGTCGAGCTGGCAGACACCCTGATCGATGCCGGGTATCAGATCCGTATCGATAGCGCCGTCGAGGATAAGCGTGATGCCCGGGCCGACGTCAGCGTGCCACTGACCAGCGAAGGCGCAGGTAAGCCGGCGGCCGGTAATACCTACGTCGAATCCTTTACCTACGATCTGTAGCACCTGCCATTTGCGGAGGCCGAACATGCTTCGCCAGCTCCACGCCCTACCCGGTTTGATCGCCGCCCTTTTGGTCATGCTATTGGCCGTCAGCGGCGCGATATTGTCGCTCGATCCGGCCCTTGAACGGCTGAACAACACGTCCACTGCGGTCGGGCAGGTCAATGTCGCCCAGTTGGCGGGACGCGTCGCCGAGCACTTTCCAGCGGTGGAGCAGATCCAGCGTACGGCCTCCGGTACGGTTATCGTCTACTACAACCGTGACGGCGAGGTCGGCGCCGACGAGGTCGACCCGTTGACCGGTCAAGGCCTGGCACCGTACGAGCCCGGCACGTTCTTACGCTGGATGAAAGACCTGCATCGCTCGCTGTTCCTGGGTTCGCCGGGCCATGGGGTCGCGGGGGCCGGCGCGCTGGTCATGCTGATGCTCTTGGTGTCCGGGGCACTGTTGCTGGTCCGGCGCGTCGGCGGCTGGCGCAACCTGCTGCGTCCACTGCGGGGCAACTTCAGCCAGCGTTGGCATGCTGAACTCGGGCGGCTGGCGTTATGGGGGCTGCTGTTGTCGGCCTTGAGCGGGCTCTATCTGTGCGCCGTGACGTTCGACTTCATCGCCGACGGCAGCCAGGTCGAGCCCGCGTTCCCCGACCGCGTCAGTTCCGCCCCGGCCTTGCCGGTGGCGAACCTGCACGCTTTGGCGTCAATCGATCTGAATGACCTGCGCGAACTCGTCTACCCCAGTCCCAATAACCCGCAAGACGTGTTTTCCCTGCGCACGGCCCAGGGCGACGGTTATGTGGACCCGGCCAGCGGCACCCTGCTGTCGTATCAAGCCCATGACGGGATACACACCGTCTACGAATGGATCTATCGATTGCACACCGGTGAAGGACTGTGGTGGCTCGGCCTGCTGCTCGGCCTTAGTGCACTCTGCGTACCAGTGATGAGCATCACCGGCATCCTGATGTGGTGGCGTCGCCACAAAGCCGCGCCGAACATCCGTCATGACAGCACCGCGCAATCCGCCGACACTGTGATCCTGGTAGGCAGCGAAACCAACAGCACCTGGGGCTTTGCCAACACCTTGCATGAAGCCTTGCATCAAGCCGGCCACCGCGTTCACAGCGCGGCAATGAATCAATACGCCAACGCCTGCATCAACGCGCAGCGGGTGTTCATCCTCACCGCAACCCACGGTGACGGCAACGCCCCGGCCTCGGCTTCGCAGTTCCTGGCCCAATTGGCCAGCACCGGCCTGAAACCCGGCCAGGCGTTTGCCGTGCTGGGCTTTGGTGACCGACAGTTTGCCCAGTTCTGTCAGTTTGCTCACCAGGTGCAGGACGCCTTATTGCAGGCCGGTGGCACGCCGTTGATCGGACTGGACACCATCAACCGCCAATCCTCCCAGGAGTTTGCTCGCTGGGGCCACGCCGTGGGTGAGGTGCTGGGGCATGACTTGACGCTGATCCACACCGCACAGCCGCCACGCACCCAACAACTGATCCTGGTCGAGCGCATTGTCTATGGTGAACAGGTAGGCGCGCCCACTCACGTGCTGCGGTTCAAAGCCTCAGGGACATTACCGGCCTTTGAAGCCGGTGATCTGGTCGGCATCCTGCCCCCTGGCACCCCCCTCCCTCGGTTCTACTCGCTGGCCAGCAGCTCACAGGACGGCGTGCTGGAGATCTGCGTACGCAAACACAAAGGAGGCCTGTGCTCGTCATTCCTTCACAGCTTGGAGCTCGCAGCGCCCATCGACGCCTTCATCCAACCGAACCCACAATTTCGCCCCGCGTCGGGTGCGCACCCAGTGATCCTGATCGGCGCCGGTACCGGCATCGGGCCGCTGGCCGGTTTTATCCGGAACAACAAGGCCCACCACCCCATGCACTTGTATTGGGGCGGACGTAACCCGGACTCGGACTTTCTCTACGAAGCCGAGCTCAACCATTACCTGGCTGACCGTCGCTTGACGGCATTGCACGCGGCTTTTTCCCAGGTCATGGACCGTTCCTACGTGCAAGACCGGCTGATCAGCGACGCCCTGATGTTGCGACGGCTGATTGAAAAAGGCGCCCAGGTACTGGTTTGCGGCGGTCGCGAGATGGCCAAGGGCGTGATGCTGGCACTGGATGAAGTGCTGGCCCCTCTCAACCTGAATGTGCTGACCCTCAAGGCACAGGGGCGCTACCGTGAAGATGTCTACTGAATGGCGACGCTACAGTCTGAATGGCGAGACCATGGGCACGCGCTACACCGCCCTGTTCCATGCGCAAGCCGAACCGGATATCCACGCAATCAGCCACGCCCTGGCATGTGCCGTGGCCCGGGTGGACCAGCAAATGTCGACCTGGAAACCCGACTCGGACCTCAATCGCCTCAACAACGCACCTTTGCAAGAATGGATAGCCGTGCCCGAGGCACTGACCACGGTATTGTCTGCGGCGCTGCGCGTCAGCCGCCAATCGGACGGCGCCTTCGACATCGCCGTTGGTGATCTGGTGGACGCCTGGGGCTTCGGTCCCGGCGAGCGGTCCATCACCGAACTGGCGCCTGCGCCTGCGCCAACTCGACGCTCGACCCGTGCAGCGCTGGTCGTTGATTCACAACGCAACCAGGTGCGCAAACAGGCACCGCTTAACCTCAACTTGAACGGCATTGCCAAAGGTTTTGGTGTCGATGAGCTGGCCCGCTGCCTGGACAGGTTTGGCATCACACGCTACCTGGTAGGCATCGACGGCGAGATGCGCGCCCGCGGCAGCAAACCGGATGGGCAGCCTTGGGTCGTGGCCATGGAAAAACCTCGTCGGGGCGTGCGTGAGGTCATGGGTGTGATGGAACTCAGCGACGCCGCCATCGCCACCTCCGGGGATTATCGACACTGGGTCGACGTCAGTGGGCAATCCTTCGCCCACACAATGAACCCGGTCACCGGCGCCCCTCTGTGCAACGCACTCGCGGCCGTCACGGTGGTGTCGACCTCATGCATGCTCGCCGACGCCTGGGCCACAGCGCTGATGGTACTGGGCGAAACCCAAGGCCTGCGCCTGGCACAAGAACGCGGGATGGACGCATTGTTCGTCGTGCGCGACGGTTTTCAGCTCCAGGAAATATCCATAGTCGGCGGACGGTTGCAGGCTCAGGTCCAAACGCGCTGACGCCAAGTCTCAAGTGTTGGGGATCTACAATCGCTCCGGCAGTGAAACAAGGCCCAGCGCCGTACCTGAACGCAATTAACAACGTTTAACTCGCACGCTCGCGCCCCACGCCCAAGAATGAAGCCCTCTGCCCAGACCAGTTTCCTCAAGCGGGAAGCTGCCCGCCCACCATGCGGTGCGCCGGACATTTCCCACCTGGCTGCGCCTAGTGCCGCCCCTTCGCCCGCCCAATTTCACATGGAAATGAAGCATGTTGCCTGCACCACACCACTCAACCGTCGCCCTGAAGCCGCTCTGGCTGCTTACCCTGCTCAGCGGCAGCGCCGCGCCGGCAATGGCAGCTGAATTCGCACAACGCGCGCCTGGCTTTCTCGACGGGGCAACGCTGCAAGTCCTCAACCGCAACGTCTACCTCAACAATGACTATCGCACCCCGACCCCGGCAGGCAAAAGCTACAAACAGGAATGGGCCCTGGGCTTCATCGCCTCGTTCGAGTCCGGCTTCACCCCCGGCACGATCGGCGTAGGCATCGATGCCCACGCGTTCCTGGGAGTGAAACTGGACGGCGGCAAGGGGCATTCCGGAACGGGATTATTGCCGCTGGATGAGAACGGGCGAAGCGAGGACCATTACTCCAGCGCCGGCGGCGCGCTGAAATTCAACACCTCACGCACCACCCTGGCGGTCGGCGAAATGACGGTGCAGAGCCCGGTATTCGATACCGCAGACAAGCGCCTGCAACCCGAATACGCCAGCGGCCTGCTGCTTTCCAGCCGTGAGTTCGAAGGGGTCGACCTGCAAGCGGGTCACTTCAATGCGTTCAAGAATCAGGACGCTTCGACCAGCAAGGGTGATTTTTCCGGGTATGGGGCGACGACGCGCCACGGCGCCATCGACTTCATCGGCGCCGACCTGCTCACTGGCCAAGCCCTGGGCGGCGCGCTCTACGCCTCCGAACTGAGCGATACCTGGCGCCAGTACTATGCCAACCTGCATACCACCCTTGGCGAACTGTTCCTCGACGGCAACCTGTATCACACCCGCGACGATGGCAAAGCCATTGCCGGGGCCATCGACACCACCGCCTATAGCCTGAGCGGCAAGTACCGGCTCAATGCCCAGGCGTTCACCCTGGCCTATCAGAAAACCAACGGCGACACGCCCTTCGATTTCGTCGGCGGCGACTCCATCTACCTGGCCAACTCGATCAAATATGCCGACTTCAACGGCCCCGGTGAGCGTTCGTGGCAAGCGCGCTACGACCTTGACCTGGGCACCTTGGGCATCCCCGGCCTGAGTTTCATGGCCCGCTATGTGACTGGACGCGGGGTCGACGGCAGCCATGCCCCTCAAGGCGGTGCCTACAACCCATTCGATAGCGACACCGGCACTTACAGTCCGCAACAAGGCGCTGGCGGACGCCATTGGGAGCGCGACCTGGACCTGCACTACATCGTGCAGTCAGGCCCGGCCAAGGACCTGTCGTTGCAACTGTCCCATGTCACCCATCGCGCCAACAACAGCCAGGGCGGCGATGACATCGACCGGCTGTATATCGTCGTCCAGTACCCACTCAAGCTGGGGCCGTTCTGAGCCTGCCACAATTGATACCCAATACTTTATCCGTTATGGCGGCTTCACCGGTTTAACCGCGACAGACCGAAGCCGGCCTGACTATCACTTCCCAGTTCACCTTCAAGCCAATCAAGCCAGTCAAGCAGCGCGCCGACCTCAACCCGACCTTCCCCGCCCGGCCGGCTGAACACCGATACCGCATCAGGCAAAGGGACGCTTTCTACGCAAGGTCTCACCCACGCACCGCTCTCAAGCAGCCTTGGGCGGTGCGCCGCCACCCCCAACGCGATGCCATGTCCCGACCGCCGCCTGGCGCATCAAGGGATAGCTATCGAACACCGAGCCCTTGGGAGCGTCGAGGACTTGACAGCCCCTTCATTGCCCAAACGTTGTCGCGATCCGCGCCTGGCAACCTTGTACAAAACAGGTACAAACCGATACTAAGCAGGCTACAATGACATCACCATGACATCACCATGACATCAGCCATAACGGCGCATACTCCGCCTATCCTCAAGCAAGCGCCACTCCGGGAACGCTGAAAACAAAGCCAAGGACGTCCTGAGTAAAAGGGACACCGCGACTCCGAAAGAGCAAAGGCCATGTCGAACGATAAAGAAACCGAAAAACATTACATAAATAGCACTATCGAACCCTGTCGCTCTCGTTCCGAGTCCCCCTATTGGAACGGTCAACCCCCTCATCAAGACACCTCGCACGCCTCCCATTCCCTGGCCCCTCAGGCAAATGATGGAAATTTCCCCTCGATCAATAAGGCTGCTATTGCCAGTATCCAGGTGAGTTCTACGACGCTGAATGAAGAGCTGATCACGGCAAGGGAACTCTGTCGCCAATCGAAGTCGGCAGTCGTGGCGATGTTCAGTGATGCACGAATGGGGCGTGCCATTTCCATCGACCAAGCGGATAAGCTCGTCGACGATATAGCCCGTTCAATCATGCGTCACCCAAGTGCTTTCATCAGTCTGGCCCGACTAAAAACGGCGACTGAATATACGTATATGCATTCAGTCGCCGTCAGCGCCCTGATGATTGCCGTGGCTCAGCAACTGGATTTTCCTGAAGAGCTTATTCATCAAGCTGGACTTGCGGGTTTATTGCATGACATTGGCAAGATGGCCATTCCCGGCATCATTATTAACAAGCCGGGAAAACTGACCGATGATGAATTCGCGGTCATTCGTCAACACCCGCAGCTAGGCGCGCAAATATTGCGAACCTCGGCACCGCTGTGCGAAGCGGTGATTGACGTGTGCCTGCATCATCACGAAAAAATGGACGGGTCTGGCTATCCAGATCGGTTGATCGGTGAGCAGATCAGCCTCTTCTCCCGCATGGCGGCCATTTGCGATGTCTATGACGCAGTCACATCGGAGCGCCCCTACAACGAAGCCTGGTCCCCCGCCATTGCCATTCAAAAAATGTCGGGATGGAATCGACATTTCGATAAAACGGTATTCCAGGCCTTTGTGAAGTCAGTCGGTATTTATCCGGTTGGCTCCATTGTTCGCCTCAGCGGCGGCGCTATCGGCGTGGTCACCGAGCAGAACCCGTGTTCGTTATTGAGCCCAAAAGTAAATACCTTCTTCTCCACCTCTTTAAACGCCTACGTCACCCCCTCGATCATCGACTTGAGTGAACCGACCTCAAGCGAAAAGATCATTGAACGAATCACGGCAAAACAATACGGCTTCAAAAATACAGAAACATTGTGGAGCGGACGTCCCGCATAAAGCTGACACCTGGCGAAATAACCCAATTGCGGTCCCAGCTCAACGACGAATCGACCGAGGGCATGCCTTTAGTCGAAAAAAAACAAGCGCGACAGGATAGCTCTTCTATGCTTGGTCCACCCAAAGGAGCTCATCCGCGTGCCCAAGCCCGAAGCCCAACTTCTACATGTGCACTCCCTCAAGGCTGCTTGCTCCAACTGCAGCGTGCTTGAACTGTGCCTGCCCATTGGCCTGACGGGCGGTGAAGTGGAGCGCCTGGACACGCTGATCGCCCAGCGGGTGAAGGTCAAGAAAGGCGCAGCGCTGTATCGCACCGGCGATCCACTGCGCTCGTTGTATGCGGTGCGATTGGGTTTCTTCAAGACCAGCGTCCTTTCGGTAGACGGTCGCGAACAGGTCACCGGTTTCCAGATGCAAGGCGAAATGCTTGGCCTGGACGCGATCAGTACCGATCACTACGCCTGTAATGCCATTGCCCTGGAAGACAGCGAAGTCTGCCCGCTGCCTTTCAACCTCCTGGAAAAACTGGCCCACGACTTACCGTCGTTGCAGCACAACCTGAACAAACTCCTGAGCCAGGAAATCGTGCGCGATCACAGCATGCTGTTGATGCTCGGCAACATGAACGCCGACGAACGCCTGGCGGCGTTTCTATTGAACCTATCCCAGCGGCTTAACATGCGCGGTTATTCCCCCAGGGAATTCGTGCTGCGCATGAGTCGCGAAGCCATCGGCTCCTACCTGGGCCTGCGCCTGGAAACCATCTGCCGGGGCATCGCCCACCTGCGCCAGGAAGAACTGGTCGACATGCATGGGCGCAATGTCACCATTCTGAATTTGCCCGGTCTCAAGCAAAAAGTCGCCGGTTGCCATCGTCATGCGGAGCTGTGATGCCTGCTTCGCATGACATCTGATCCACATCAATGCCACTCAACGCCTCCAAGCCGAAATTAAGACTCAGCGTTCCAACCCTTCGTGAGCAAACCCGCTCCCACACCGGACCGTGGCGGGCACTAATCCGGCGACTGCAGAAAATTCCCTGTGGGAGCGGGCTTGCTCGCGAAGGCGGTCCACTCAGAGTTCGACGCTATCGCGGTACTCCGGCACCGACCAACCCAACTCGTCGCCAATGCGATGGCGCAAGACATCGGACGCATTGGGCTCCCCATGCACGACATAGGATCGGTACGTCCTTGCCATGGATGCGCACCGCAGGCTCGCCCGCCACAATCCTCACACCTCACACCTCACACCTCACACCTCGCCCCTCGCGTACCGCCAGCCTGAAAACCGGGCATCAGCAAGGTATTGATCGGGTCGGGTGCCAGGCTCTTGAGGTGGTGCAGCACTCGCCCGCCGGTGGCCATGCCACTGGCGGCGATGATCACCGCCGGGGTGCGTTGCAGGTCCAGGGCCATGGCGTCCTTGACCGAGCGCACCGGATGGGCGATGTGGCACATGCCTTCGCACTCCTCCTTGGAGAGGCGATGCTCGTCGCCAAAGCGCTGGTACAACCGAGTGACGTCGATGGCCATGGGGCTGTTGAGGTAGATCGGGATATCCGGGATCGCCCAGCGTTGTTTCAGGCGATACAAGTGGTACGAGTCAATACGACGCCGAGGAATGTCATGCGCATGGCGATGCGTCTGGATGATCGATAGTCAGTCTATTGGTCACATTGCTTGCCCGGGTTGCCGTTGATCTTTGTCAACAGCCCAGCGGTCAGGTCCGCTTCATCACACCGCCAGAACACTGCACGACACCTGGTAGAGGATGTGTTCGGTCGTGCTGCCCAATAGCCCATGCAGATCATTGTGCTGGAATCGCCCCATGACGATCACGTCCACTTCTTGCTCCAGGGCAAATTCACTCAGGGCCGAGACCGGATGGCCCAGTAGAAAGTGCCTGCGCTCGGCCGGCACGCCGAACAGGTGCGCCAGTTCCAGGAAGGTTTTTTCCAGGCTCATGCGCAGTTCCTTGCTGAGCTGCGACAGCGACAGGCCGCCACCGCCGGCATCCCCCAGATAGACTGACGACACCTCATAGGCGTAAACCAGATGCAGCTCGGCGTCGCACTGCAAGGCCAGCCCCATTGCCTGGCGGATGATCCGGTCATTCAGCCCGCTGTTCTGGGCAAATGCACTGGAAGGATCCACCGCCGCGACCACTTTGCGCGGCAGCGCATGACCGGTGGCCCCCACCAGGTACATCGGAACAGGACAGTTGCGCAGCAGTTGCCAGTCCAGCGGTGTGAAGAAAGCCCGCTTGAGCATGGGCTCGTGTTGCACCTGCTTGATCAGCAAATCGGGCTGGATCTGCGTGACGTGTTGCAGGATCTGCTTGCCCAGTTTCTGGGCCCATTCCACCTCAGTGGTGACCCGCAGGCCGCGGCGACGCATCTTGTCCGCCTCATCCTCCAACCAATGGCGATGGTCCTGGAGATAGTTCTGCCGCGCCTCCTCACGAGGCTCCTCTTCGAGCAGCGAAAGAATGTCCAGCGAAGGAATCAAGGCCGTGACATGCAAGTGCGCCCCGCTGGCTCCCGCCAGGGCCGCGGCGTGATGCAGGGCAGGCGAATGGCGTTGCGCCGGGTTGAGGATCAGCAGCAGGCGTTGATATTGGCTCATGATGGGTCTCCAAAGTCGGGCTCGAGCGCCACGGCGCAGCGTCGATGCCATGAGGCATGGTTGGCCGTCATTGCGGCGTCGGTGTCCAGCGCCAGTTCAAGACATCGGGCATGTCCTGTCCATGCTCGATGAGGTACAGCTGGTGCTTTTCCATGGTTGCCCAGTAGCGATCCCTGGCGCTGTCCACCAGCGGCTGCAACCGCGGCACGCGCTCGATGACATCGAGCGCCAACTGGTAGCGATCCAGATGGTTGATGACCGCCATGTCGAACGGCGTAGTGGTGGCGCCCTCCTCCATGAAACCGCGGACATGGAAGTTATCGTGGTTGTGACGCTTGTAGACCAGCCGGTGGATCAGCGACGGATAGCCGTGGAAGGCGAAAATCACGGGTTTGTCCACGGTAAACAACCCATCGAACTCGACGTCCGGCAACCCGTGGGCATGCTGCTGCGGCGGTTGCAGGGCCAACAGGTCGACGACATTCACCACCCGCACGCGCAGGTCGGGCACGTATTCACGCAGCAGCGTGACAGCGGCCAGGGTTTCCAACGTCGGCACGTCACCGGCACAGGCCATCACTACGTCCGGGTCATCGTCGTTGTTGCAGGCAAAGGCCCAGCGACCGACCCCGATCGAGCAGTGCCGAACGGCCGAATCGATGTCCAGCCACTGCCATTCCGGTTGCTTGCCGGCCACAATCACATTGATGTAATCGCGGCTCTTGAGGCAGTGATCAGCAACGGACAACAGGCAATTGGCGTCTGCTGGCAGGTAGATGCGCACCACGTCAGCGCTCTTGTTTGCCACCAGGTCTAGGAACCCCGGGTCCTGGTGGGAAAAGCCATTGTGGTCCTGACGCCAGACATGGGACGTGAGCAGGTAATTGAGCGAAGCAATCGACGCGCGCCACGGGATCTGGGCGGCGGTCTTGAGCCATTTGGCGTGCTGATTGAACATCGAATCGACGATATGGATGAACGCCTCGTAGCAGGAAAACAGCCCATGACGACCGGTCAGCAAATACCCCTCCAGCCAGCCTTCACACACTTGCTCGCTGAGGATTTCCATCACTCGGCCATCGCACGCCAGGTTCGTGTCGCCCGTCTCCAGCGCCGCCATCCAGGTTTTGCCAGTGACCTCGTACACCGCTTCAAGGCGATTGGAGGCAGTTTCGTCGGGGCCGAACAGACGGAAATTGCCTGCCCGCAGGTTCTGCTTCATCACATCGCGCACAAAACCGCCCAACACCCGGGTGGCCTCTGCCTGCACGCTACCGGGCGCGCACAATTGCACGGCGTAATCGGTGAAACGAGGCAGTTCCAGGGGGTTGAGGAGCAAGCCACCATTGGCATGGGGATTAGCACCCAAGCGCCTATGTCCCGTCGGCGCCAACGCGGCAATGTCCGGCAGCAACGCACCATGGTCGTCGAACAGTTCCTGCGGTCGATAGCTCTGGAGCCATTGTTCCAGCTGCGTCAAATGCATGGGCAGTTCGAAGTGGCTCAGCGGCACCTGGTGGGCGCGCCAGGTGCCTTCGACCTGCTGGCCATCGACGAATTTCGGACCGGTCCAGCCCTTGGGCGTGCGCAACACCAACATCGGCCAGAGCTGACGTTCCAGGGTACGTCCCGACGAGTCCGTGCGGGCCATGCGCTGGATTTCACGAATTTTGAGCAACATGCCGTCCAGGGTCCTGGCCAACTGCTGGTGCACCGTTTGCGGGTCGTCGCCTTCGACAAAATATGGATCGTAGCCGTAGCCATACATCAGGGCCGACAGCTCGTCTTCACTGATGCGCGAAAGCAGCGTGGGGTTGGCGATCTTGAAACCGTTGAGATGAAGAATGGGCAGCACGGCGCCGTCACGCCTGGGGTTGAGAAACTTGTTCGAGTGCCAGCTCGCCGCCAACGTGCCGGTTTCAGCCTCACCGTCACCGATAACGCAGGCCACGATCAGGTCCGGGTTGTCGAACGCTGCCCCATAGGCATGGGCCAGGGAATAACCCAGCTCCCCACCTTCGTGGATAGAGCCGGGAATTTGCGCCGAGACATGGCTGGATAAGCCATAAGGCCAGGAGAATTGCCGGAACAGGCGCAACATGCCGTTTTCATTCTGTTCCACCGAGGGATAACACTGGGTAAAGCTGCCCTCCAGGTAGCTCTGGGCAACGATGGCCGGGCCGCCATGACCGGGGCCGGTGATCAAGATCATGTTCAGGTCATGGGTCTTGATCAGGTGATTGAGGTGCACGTACATCAGATTCAGCCCCGGCGTCGTACCCCAGTGGCCCAGCAAGCGCGGCTTGACGTGATCGCGTTGCAGCGGTGTGTGCAGCAAGGGGTTGTCCTTGAGGTAGATCTGTCCCACGGCCAGGTAATTGGACGCGCGCCAATAGGCGTCAATACCTTCCAGTTGGTCGGGGCTGAGAAAATCGCTCATTACGTCCTCCGCAAAAAAACAGGGTTGCCATGTTTGATTCTGGAACGCAGGAATAAGCGTGACTTGATTTACATCAGAACCAGGGACGCTAAGGTCATACAAGGTGCTTGCTTGACGCCCTGACACCGCGCACTGGCATGGCGGGCGCCCGTTCACACAGGAGAATGCTCATGCGCGCCATGGTCCTGCACACGATCGGCCAGCCCTTGCAACTGGAGGAACGTCCCCAACCGACGCCTGCCGCCGGGCAAATGCTGATCAAGGTGCAAGCCTGCGGTGTGTGCCGCACCGACTTGCATCTGTTCGACGGTGAACTGCCCCAGGCCCGGTTGCCTCGGGTACCGGGCCACGAGATCGTCGGCGAGGTCAGCGCCGTTGGCGGGCAAGTAGCCTCGGACTGGATCGGCCGCCGGGTGGGTGTGCCCTGGCTGGGATGGACGTGCGGCGTGTGTGAGTTCTGCCGCTCGGGCCGGGAGAACCTTTGCGACCAGGCGCTGTTCACCGGCTGTCAGCTGGACGGCGGTTATGCCGATTACACCGTCGCCGATGCGCGATTCTGCTTCCCTCTCCCCGATACACTGGAGGCCGCCGAAGCCGCACCCTTGCTGTGTGCGGGGCTGATCGGTTTCCGGGCCTTGCAGATGGCGCAAAATGCCCCTCACTTGGGCCTTTATGGCTTCGGCGCCGCTGCGCACCTGGCGATCCAGGTCGCCGTGGGCCGGGGCCAGCAAGTCTATGCCTTCACCCGCCCCGGTGATGACAGCGGCCAGGACTATGCCCGTTCGCTGGGCGCGACCTGGGCCGGGGCATCGGATCAGGCACCGCCACACCTGCTGGACGCCAGCCTGATCTTCGCCCCCGTCGGCGAACTGGTGCCGCTGGCGTTGCAAGTTACCGCCAAAGGCGGTTGCGTGGTGTGCGCCGGCATTCACATGAGCGACATTCCCGCCTTCCCCTATCGTCTGTTGTGGCAGGAGCGCAGCGTGCGTTCAGTGGCCAATCTGACCCGTGCGGACGGCGTGGCGTTTTTCGAACAGATCCAGCGCACACCCGTGCATTGCAACGTGACCTGCTACCCATTGGTCCAAGCCAACCAAGCGCTGGAGCGTCTGAGGAGCGGACAGGTCAACGGGGCCATCGTACTCATCCCTTGACCGCCAGCACACTGCCCGGCAATGAGTACAAGGCACGTTCTGTCGTGCTGCCAATCAAACGCTCAAGACCGGCGCGGTGCGCAGTGCCCATCACCACGACGTCGGCCTCGAATTCGTCGATGAACTCGTGGATCACCGGCACCGGCAAGCCGACGATGAAGTGCCGACGCTCCGCTGGTACGCCACAGCGCCCGGCCAGGTTGATAAAGGCCGCATGCAGCGATTCGCGCAGGGCGTCGACAAAGTCGTCATCCCAGGCGCCGACCAGCAACGAGGCGTCGCCATTGAAGGCAGGCGACAGGTCGCAGGCATACAGCAGATGCAACGAGGCGTCGCATTGCCGGGCCAGCGCGGTGGCCGTCTGGACGATGCGCTCGTTCAAGGCATCGGCCTCGGGGTCCGAGGGGTCCACCGCCGCCACGACCCGCCGCGGCAAGCCGTGCACCGCCTGGTTGACCAGGTGCACCGGCACCGGACAGTCGCGCAACAAGTGACAGTCAAGCGGTGTGGCGAACACACGCTTGAGCAGCGGCTCGAGCGTGACGTCCTTGATCAGCAGGTCAGGCTGGAACTGCTCGACATAGCGCAGGATGTCCAGCAACGGATGGAGCGTCCAGACCACGTGAGTGGTCACATCCAGGCCTTCCTCCTTAAGCAGCACAGCCTCCTCCACCATCCAGCGCCGATAGCGGTGCAAGTAGCGTTGCTCATTCGCTTCATCGGTTTTTTCACCCCATAAGTGGGTGCGGGCCGGTGGCTGGACGAACGCGCACAAGTGCAGAGCCGCGCCGCTGGCCCTGGCCAGGGCACAAGCCCTGCGCATCGCCACGGAGGGGTGCAGATCAGGTTCGACGATCAATAGCAAACGCTGGTATTGCCCCATCGCACACCTCCATCGAGTCGATCATCTCAGGCCCGAAACCTCGCACCGGCCTTTTCCGACGCGATCTTCAGCGTGCGCCCATCAAGGCCCCGGACGGTTTGATCTGCATCAAAGGCAGGGCAATCGACGGACGGATACGTGGGCACTGATCCAGATCAGAATCGATCGCCGTGGCGGGCGTAGAACAGTATCGAATGCGTGGCTTTTTAGCGCACCGCACGTGCACATCCGAGGGAGGATCACACCATGCTCACTGTCAAAGACCACAACGAACGCGCCGCAGCCCTGTATGCCAGCATCAGTGGCAAGCACTGGATCCAGGCACTCAAGGACGGCCGGCATGTCTTGATCCGCCCGCTCAGGGAGCAGGACCGCCAGCGCGAATACGACTTCATCATGCGCCTGTCGCCGGAGTCTCGGCACATGCGCTTCCTGGCGCAGATCAATGAGCCAGGCACGGCGCTGCTCAATCAATTGATGGATGTCGATTGCAAGACCCACATGGCCTACATCGCCCTGGTCCATGACAACGGCGAGTTGATCGAGATCGGTGTCAGCCGCTATTGCGCGACCCAGGAGCACGAATGCGAGTGCGCAGTGACCGTCGCTGACCCTTGGCAACACCTGGGGCTGGGGACATTGTTGATGGAGCACCTGATCGACACCGCGCGTAAAAACGGCTACCTCCAGATGTACTCCGTCGACGCGGCCAGCAATGCCCCGATGCGAGAGCTTGCCCACAGCCTGGGTTTTGAAACCCACAGCGACCCCGACGACACCCGACAGGTCATCCACCGGCTCCACCTTTAGCCCGGACGCTGACGCGAGGCCTTGGTCCGGCCTCGCGCAGCGTTGATCCCGTCACGCTTGCGGCTTGATCGCCAATACGCTGCAGGGCGCCCGTTGCAGCAGGAACTCGGCGGTGGTGCCCAGGCGCTTGTCCAGGCCACGATGGGCCGTGGTGCCCATGACGATGACATCGATCTGCTGATCGGCGACGAACGTGCAAATACTGTTCAGCGGTGCCCCTTCGATGAAGTGACGCAACTTCGGTGCGACCCCGTGCCGCTCGGCCAGTGACTCGAACACCTCATGCTGTGCCTGGCCCAGCGCTTCATAGAGCCCGGTGGCCAGGGGCAACGCACCAATGCCCATGTCCGAGGCGTAGACAGCCGTCCAATCGAAGGCATGCAGCAACTCGACCTGGGCGTTGCATTGTTCAGCCAGTTTGACCGCGGCATCGACGATCTGGTCGTTGAACACCAGGTCCTGATCCTCGCTGCGCAGCACATCGACAATCGCCAGCACCCGCCGAGGCCGGGGGTTACGAGAATCCGTGACCAGATGCACTGGCACCGGGCAGTCACGCAGCAAGCGCCAGTCCAGGGGCGTGAAAAACACCCGCTTCATCGCCGGTTCCGGCTGCGCGTCCTTGATGATCAAGGCCATCGGCATCTCCTTGACGTATTGCTGCAAGGCTTGGAAGGCATCCTTGCTCCAAATCACCTCGCAGGTCACCTCGACGCCATGCCGGCGCGCCAGTTCGGCCTGTTGCCACAGCCAATGCCGATGGGTTTCCAGATAACCCTCACGCGCCTGCTTGACCTGCTCCGGGGCGAAAAGACCGGCCACCGAGAGCAACTCCAGGTAGTCGATCGCCACAATGTGCAGGGGCAGATCCAGCGCCAGGGCCAACTCGGTGGCGCGGTCGAACGCCGGCGTACGGATCATGGCGTCAGGCGCCAATAGCAACAACCGTTGAGTCTGGGACATGGAACACCTCGGTACGTGGCGACAGCCAACTAAAGGATTGAGGGCTCCAGAATGAACATAGGCCAGGGGCAGGTCTTGATCTTCATCAAACAGCCATCATTCAGGTCGACAAACTCGGGAGCAACAGCCCCGCCCACATCGCCAGCGTTACCAGCACCTGGCCGGGAATCACATACCCGGCGAACCTTCGCCCGCCACTGAGCCAGGCTACGACGCACTTGCTCAGGGAGTTGCTGCTCATCGCCATCAAGATCGGCACCGCAATGCCGTCGAAGGGCAACAACCCCCCCTTGGCCAGAGACGCGATGGAGGCTGTCGAGGCATGGGCGTCGAGCAACCCGCTGAAAACGGCGGTGACGGTCACCCCGGCCTGACCAAACGTATCGAGCATCGCCGACGACAGGACGGTGATAGCGGTCATCGCCAGGACCATGGTCAACGCCAGCTTGAGGCTAAAAGCGCCGCCGTGCTTGATGGTTTCATCGGCCCGCGCCCTTGGGCGGGGAAACATCAGCACGCCGGCGTAGAGCAATACCATCAGTATCGCGCACATCAACGGCCCCCACATCCAACGCAGCAGCGCGGGGTCCACGGCCACGAGAATCAGGCCCATTTGGGCCACCGTCGCCAGGTTGGATAACACCGCCGCCGCGCTCACCACCTTGAGATTGAGAGGCTCTTTGGCCGCGATACCGCCCATGGTCGCAACCGTCACGGTGGCAGAAGCGAACCCTGAGGCAATCGCACTGAGGGCATAGCCATAGCGGGTCCCCAGGGTTCGAACCGCGACGTGCCCCAGCGCACCCACCGCCATCAGCATGACGGTAAGGGTGCACAGGTTGCGCAGGTTGATGGCGTCATAAGGCCCGAGGAAACGATCCGGCGCCAGCGGTAGCACGACCAGCGCGGCGATCAACAGCACCAGGCCATCGCGCATCTCGGTGGCGGTCAACTGGTTGCGGGCAAAGTGGTGCAACGCCTGGCGGCTGGCGAGCAGCCCGGCCATCACCACCCCAATCGCGGTCGCCAGGCCCGGGTCGCTCGCACAGAGCGCGCCCAGTGCCAATACCGCGAACAAGGCCACCTCACTGGTAATCCCCGGATCCTTGTCAAGGTTTCGCCAATAGGCCACGCTCACCAACATGCCCAGGGCAAGGGTCATGCCTCCCAGCAACAAGGGACCGCCCGCCTGGACCGCCAGGTAACCGAGCACGGACGTGATGGCGAAGGTGCGCAGACCGGCGAAGTCGCGCCGCTCGCCCTCGCCTTTGCGTCGTTCGCGCTCAAGCCCCACCAGCAGGCCGATGCCCAGTGCGGCGGCGGCATTGGTGAACGCTAGGGTTTCAGTCATGGTAACGGCTCTCTCGCGCGGCTTGCGGTTGTCACTCAATCCAGGGGCACGAGCCAACTGCACTCATGTCCTGGGGCGACTGATCATGCTCAAACATAGCGCGATTGCCTCGCCGTTGCCGCCTTCGATGCAACGCGTTGAAGCGTGTTTGATGCAAATCAAGTTAGCGGGCGCCATGATGTTCATCATTGATGACAGACACCACGCCGCGCGAAACGTCGCCCGGTGCCAACAGGTCCTTGCCCAGGAGGTTTGTCATGTCTACGCAATCACGCTTGATGCTGGTCGTCTCGCCACTGATGGAACACAGCCCGGCGTTCGACCGGGCGGCCGCACTGGCCAGGGCCGAAGGCGCGGCGCTGCACATTGTCGCTTTTGACTACCTCGAAGGCTTGGCCACGGCCGCCCTGGTCAACGAGCAAGCACTGGAGCAGATGCGCCTGGGCTACATCGAGCGCCATCGGCAGTGGCTGGAGGAACAGGCCAGGCCCCTGCGCAAACTCGGTATCGAGGTCACGACAGAAGTGATGTGGGTCGAGCGCCCCCTGCAGGAGATCCTGGTCCACCTCAAGGAAGCGCCTATGGAAGCGCTGATCAAGTCGGTGGACCCTGAGTCGTGGTTTTCCCGACTGATGTTCACGCCGCTGGACGTGCATCTGCTGCGCGAATGCGAAGTTCCACTGCACTTCGTCAACCAGGTCGCCCACGCGCGTCCGCGCAAGATCCTGGCCGCCATCGACCCGTTTCATCAGGACGGGCGCTACGAAGGCCTCAATGACCGGATCCTGAGCGAAGCCAACAAGCTGGCCACCCGCTGCGACGCAACGCTGGAAGTCATCTACGCCTATGATCTTTCGTCCATTACCGCCGCTGAATACGGTTTTGGCAACGGTTCGATGTTCTTCTCCTCGACCCTCGCCCGCCAACTCTACGAGTCCCAGGGCGCCGCCTTCGATGCACTGGCCGAACGCAATGGCATCGCCCCGGATCAGCGACACATGATCATGGGGGACCCGGCCAAGGTGTTGGCGAACTACGCCGCGTCCCATGACATTGATGTCATCGTCATGGGGCGCGTGCGCTACGGCAACGTGGACAAACTGATCGGCAGCACCATCGAAGGCCTGCTGTACAAGCTGCCCTGCAGCGTGTGGGTCATTGCGCCGCAACAGATGGGCTGAAGGCAGAGCTGTGCCGATGACCTGTAGAACAACCGCTCCGTACTCACAGGAACGTGGCTGATGAACCGACCGAGCGATGCACCCGCGGCGCACCCGCCAACGCCCCCACAAAACCTGGCCTGGCACACGCTGCCCGCCGAGCAGGCGCTCAAATACCTGGGTGTCGATGAACAAGCCGGGCTGGACACGGCCGAAGTCCAGGCCCGGCTGGAGCGTACGGGGTTCAACCAGTTGTCAGCGTCTGCCCGGCGGCCCGCATGGCGGCGATTTCTGCTGCAATTTCACAACATCCTGATTTATGTACTGCTCGGTTCTGCGGCGATCACCGCAACGCTGCAACACCTGTGGGACACGGTGGTCATTCTCGCTGTCGTGGTGGCTAATGCAATCATTGGCTATGTCCAGGAAGGCAAGGCCGAACAGGCCATGGATGCTATCCGCAACATGCTGGCGCCTCGTGCAACCGTGATTCGTGCCGGCGAACGCCTGGGCATTGCAGGCGAAGAACTGGTACCCGGCGATATCGTCTTGCTGGAGGCCGGCGACAAAGTCCCGGCTGATCTGCGCTTGCTGCATGCCAACCGGCTCCAGGTCCAGGAAGCCATCCTCACTGGAGAATCCGCACCGGCTGAAAAAAATACCGAAGCGGTGCGCATCGAAGCAGCTCTGGGTGATCGTGCCTGCATGGCGTTCAGTGGCACCTTGGTGACCTGCGGACAAGCAACCGGGGTCGTTGTAGCTACGGCAACCTCGACTGAAATCGGGCGCATCAGCAACCTGCTGTCGGCAGTGGAGCCACTGACGACGCCCCTGATACAGCAAATGAACGTCTTCGCTCGCTGGTTGACGCTATTGATTTTGCTGATCTCCGGCCTGCTACTCGCTTATGGCCACTTTGTCGGGCATTACGCCTTCACCGAGATCTTCATGGTCGTGGTGGGCATGTCGGTCGCCGCCATACCCGAGGGATTGCCCGCCGTACTGACCATTACCCTGGCGGTGGGCGTGCGGGCGATGGCTCGTCGCAATGCCATCGTTCGGCGCCTGCCGGCCATCGAAACGCTGGGCTCGGTGTCGGTCATCTGCACGGACAAGACCGGTACCCTCACCCGTAACGAGATGATGGTGGCGTCCGTCGTCACCAGTGACCTGACCTTCACGGTCGACGGTGTCGGCTACCAGCCCTCGGGCAATATGAACCTTGCCGATCAGTTGATCGACACCTCCCACCACCCGGTGCTAGCCGAACTGGGGCGCGCGGCCAGCCTTTGCAATGACGCAAGCTTGAGGCAGCACGAAGACGCCTGGAAGGTCGAAGGAGACCCCATGGAGGGCGCACTGCTGGTGTTTTGCGCCAAGGCCGGCATCAACGGCGAAGAGGAACGCGGCACCTGGGCCCGCACTGATGCCATTCCGTTCGACGCCAAACACCGCTTCATGGCGACGCTGCATCACAACCATGACCGACAAGCCGCGATTTATGTCAAAGGTGCGCCGGAGCAGATTTTGACCATGTGCACGCGCCAACGGAGCAGCATAGGGGCAACGGCCCCGGTCGATGCCGACTATTGGCACGCGCAGGCCAATGTCATCGCCCGCAAGGGCCAACGCGTGTTGGCGCTCGCCGTCAGGTCAGTGCCGCCCGAGCACGCCATCCTGGAATTTACCGATGTACAAGGGACACTGACCTTGCTTGGCCTGGTGGGAATGATCGACCCGCCTCGCCCGGAAACGATCCAGGCAATCAAGCAATGCCAGGCAGCCGGCATTGTCGTGAAAATGATCACCGGGGACCACGCCGGCACCGCCTGCGCCATCGGTGATCAGATCGGTCTGGATGACCCCGACAAGGTACTGACCGGCAACGACCTGGACACCATGAGCGATGCCACCCTCAGGGAATCGCTCAAGCAAGTGAACATCTTCGCGCGTACCAGCCCCGAGCATAAGCTCCGGCTGGTGACATTGCTGCAACGCAACGGCATGACCGTGGCCATGACCGGCGACGGCGTCAACGACGCACCAGCGCTCAAACGCGCAGATGCCGGCATCGCCATGGGCGACAAAGGCAGTGAGGCCGCCAAAGAAGCCGCGGACCTGGTACTGGCGGACGATAACTTCGCCTCCATCGTGGCCGCGGTGCGTGAAGGACGGACGGTCTATGACAACATAAAGAAAGTGCTGAGCTGGACGTTACCCACCAATGCGGGCGAGACCATGACCCTGATTGTCGCGCTGCTGTTTGGTTTTACGTTGCCGGTCACACCGATACAGATCCTGTGGATCAACCTGATCACCGCCACCACGCTGGGTGTCGCGCTGGCGTTCGAACCGACCGAAGACAACACCATGCGCAGGCCACCGCGCTCACGGCAGGAGCCGTTGATCAGCGGCGCATTGGTCTGGCATATGGTGCTGGTTTCCATTCTGTTCCTGTGCGGTGTCTACGGCATTTTTACCTATGCCCTGGACCGAGGCTACCCCGTCGAACTGGCCCGCACCCTGGCCGTGAACACCTTGGTCGTGATGGAAATTTTCCATCTGTTCTTTATCCGCAATCTCTACGGCACGTCGCTGACCTGGAAGGGCCTTCGAGGTACGAAGGTTGTGTGGGCGACCATCGCGGTGGTGACCGTCGCTCAGTTCGCCATCACCTACGCGCCCCCACTGCAAGCCGTGTTCGCAACCCAAGCGGTCCCCTTCATGGACGGACTGCTGATCATCGCGGTGGGCATTGCGCTGTTCGCCATCATCGAGATTGAAAAACAGATTCGGCTGCGTTTAACCGAGCCTGATCGGCAACCGTGACGATCCCCACCCACCTCGCAAGGACCTGAACCATGAACGCATCCAAACTCGCCGCCCTCGCCCTGACCGCGGTGCTTTTCCCCACGCTAACCTTTGCCCAGCAAGCCACCGACGCCGCCATGCCGACGCCGCCATCGATGAGCATTGAACAATTTGATCAGCAGATGGCGAAGGCCCAGGAAAACCTGAAGAAGATGCAGGAGCAAATGAGCCTGATCCAGAAAACCACCGATCCGGTGCAACGCCAGCAACTCATGCAAGATCACCAGACCATGATGCAGCAAAGCATGCAGATGATGAATGGGATGATGGGGGGCGGCATGATGGGCGGCCACATGAAGGGGAACGGCCCGATGATGGGTTGGAAACAAATGGGCAACCACTATTCCCGGATGACGCCCGAGCAGATGAAGCAACACCAGTACATGATGGACAACTACATGGGCATGCAGCAAATGATGATGGAGCAGATGATGCAGCACCAGCAGAATATGGGTACGCCATCTCGCTAGACCTATCGCCCAGGGCGGTGCAAGGCCTCCAAATGCTGCCCGCCCCACCTGCTCCGTCGGCAGGTGAGGTTTTCGATAACCGTGTGGTCATTGCGGGGCTTGTCGTCAGGCTCTCAGTGCAAGAGCTTCAACGCGCCGGCAAGCGCCAGTGCCACCAGGCAGGTCCAGCCCGAGAACATCCTTCGCCAGACAAGCTTGCGCGGAATGAACCCCACCCCTCTTACAAAGGCCACGCTCATGGCGATGAACAATGCCGTTGCCAGCGCATGGTCGGCTTTCCCGTCCGGCGCCGTCATCAGTGGGGGGTAGAGCGTACAGGCCAGCATGATGGTCACCGCGACGGCCAGGCTCAGCCGATCAAGCCGTGAAGAGGGCTGGCCGTCAGCGACATTCGGCATCATGGCTGCGCCTCGTCACGGTCACTCCTGGCTCGAGCAGCCTCATTCTCGCCCCACATCGCATTGAGTATCGCCAGCAGCAGTGCGAAACCGACTCCCAGCATCCAGGCGAAATACCACATATTGCATCACTCCTTTGTCGACACTAGTACGCCGAATGTTCGTTGGCCTTGATCTGGCTGGCCGTGACTTTGCCCCGCATGACGCGATACGCCCAAGCGGTATAGATCACGATCAATGGCATGAAGAACAACGTGGCCCAGAACATGATGGCCAGGCTCAGATGGCTGGAAACGCTGTCCCACACGGTAAGACTCGCCGCAGGCATCGATGACGACGGCATGACAAAGGGGAACATGGATACCCCTGCCGTACCGATGACACCGACCACCGCAAGCGATGACGCGACGAACGCTGAAAGGGTACGGCGCCTCATCAGCAACAGCGCCGCACCGGCGGCGCCGGCCAGTCCAAGCGCGGGCAGCAGCCACAGCGAAGGATAGCGACCATAATTGGCCATCCAGGCCCCCGCCTCCCTCACGACCGACTTGCCGAGAATGTCGGGCAACCCGGCGGTATCCACGAGCGACGTGATGCGATACCCCTCGATCCATTGCAGCCAGATACCCGCCAGGATGAACGAACACACCAGCACGATCGCCGCGCCTACCGCGCCTTTTATCGCCCGGGACTGAATGTTGCCCTCCGTGCGATGGGCCAGGTACGTGCCCCCCTGCAGCGTAATCATGGCGCTGCTGACCAGGCCGGTCAGCAGCGCGAAAGGGTTGAGCAATTGCCAGAAGCTGCCGGTGTACGTTGACACCAGGTACTCATTGAAGTGAAACGGTACACCCTGCAGCAAGTTGCCAAACGCGATGCCGAACACCAGCGGCGGCACGGCCCCACCCACGAAAAGCCCCCAATCCCAGGTACTGCGCCATACCGGATGGTGGATCTTGCTGCGGTAGTCGAAACCCACCGGGCGGAAGAACAACGCCCAGAGCACAAGGATCATCGCCCAATAGAATCCGCTGAATGCAGTGGCATAGACCACCGGCCATGCGGCGAACAACGCGCCGCCCGCCGTAATGAACCAGACCTGATTGCCATCCCAATGCGGCCCCACGGTGTTGATCACGACGCGGCGTTCCATGTCATTGCGCCCCACAAACGGCAAGAGCGTGCCGACGCCCATGTCGTGGCCGTCCATGATGGCGAAACCTATCAGCAGGACGCCGACCAGCGCCCACCAGATGATCTTGAGCGTGAAGTAATCAAGCATGGTGAAGCTCCTTCAACTTGGCGTCGTGGACGTAACGACCGGTACCGAGGCTGCCGGGGCCCTGGCGGGCGAACTTGACCATCAGGAACATTTCCACCGCCAGCAGCACCGTGTAGAAAACGACGAACCCAGCCAGAGAGCCGTACAGGTTATCGACACTGAGGGTGGAAACGCTCATGTGAGTCGGCAACACACCGTAGATGGTCCAGGGTTGGCGGCCGTATTCAGCCACGAACCAACCCAGTTCGCAGGCAAGCCATGGCGCAGGCAGCATCAACAGTGCGCAGCGCAGTAACCCGCGATGATGTGGGCCGCTCGACTTCAAGGTGCTCCAGAATGCCATCCCAAAAAGCACGAGCATGGCAAAGCCCAGGCCGACCATGATCCGCAACCCCCAGAACATCGGGGTCACGCGCGGTACGGTGTCGTTCACCGCTTTGTCGATGATGGCTGGCGTGGCCTGGTTGACATCCTCGACGTACTTTTTAAGTAGCAGGCCAAAACCCAGGTCGGCCTTGTACGCTTCGAAGGTATCGAACGCGACCTTATCGGTGCGATCGGCGCGCAGCGCTTCAAGCGCATTGACGGCGGTAATGCCCCGCAGAATGCGCGCGCGGTTTTTCGCTTTGATGTCATGGATGCCCGGAATCTGCTTGCTGACCGAGCGCGTGCCGATCAAGCCCATCACCCACGGCACATCGAGTTCCCAGTTATTCCTGGACTCGGCTTCATTAATGCTGGCCACCAGGGTCAAGCCCGCCGGTGCAGGTTTGGTTTCCCACATGGCCTCCATGGCCGCCAGCTTCGTTTGCTGCGCCTCGCCCACCGTGTAACCCGACTCATCCCCCAGTACGATGACACTCAGCACCGAAGCCAGGCCGAAGGCGGCCGCCACTCGAAAGCTGCGCTTGGCAAACTCGACATCACGCCCCTTGAGCAAGTACCAACTGGAAATCGACAACACAAACATCGAGCCGGTGACATAACCGGCAGACACCGTATGGACGAACTTGGCCTGCGCCACCGGGTTGAAGACCACGGCCCAGAAATCCACCATCTCCATGCGCATGGTGATGTAACTGAATTGCGAGCCCACCGGGTTCTGCATCCAGCCATTGGCGATCAGAATCCACAGCGCCGACAGGTTGGTGCCAATGGCCATCAACAGCGTGACCAGCAAATGATGTTCTTTCTTCAGGCGATCCCAGCCGAAAAAGAACAACCCGATCATGGTCGATTCGAGAAAGAACGCCATCAGGCCCTCGATGGCCAACGGGGCACCGAAGATGTCCCCGACGTAGTGCGAGTAGTACGCCCAGTTGGTGCCGAACTGAAACTCCAGGGTGATACCGGTGGTCACGCCCAACGCGAAGTTGATACCGAACAATTTGCCCCAGAAGCGAGTCATGTCTTTCCAGATGACATTACCTGTCATCACGTAGACGCTTTCCATGATGACCAGCAGCCACACCATCCCCACGGTGAGCGGCACAAACAGGAAATGGTACAGCGCAGTGGCTGCGAACTGCAGCCGTGACAAATCCACCAATTGTTCTGAGATCACTTACTTGCCCCTTGAGCCGAGGTGGGTACGCCGAACCTGTCGCTGATGGTGTTCGAGTCAACGCTGACGCGCGAATCCTTGATGAACAGCCACCACAGCACTGTCAGCACGACCAGTTTGATCAGCACTGCTGTGAGCAGATGGCGACGCAGTCGTTTATCGGAAATAGTCATGGGGCAAGCATTAGCACGGCTCATGCCAACGCCGGGTTTGATTATTTATTCTTATAAAACAAGGAACTAGTGAAACCGCCGAAACTCGTCGGCTGGTATGGAGAGAAAAAAGCCTGCCAAACTGCCAGCGATGGCAGTCATTGGCAGTCAAGGCTCGATGGCGCTCAGGCCAGACCTTGTTCTTTCAACCGCCGGTATAACGTGCGTTCACTCACACCCAGGTGTTTGGCCAGTTCGCTGCGGGTGCCTCTGAAAGTGGCCACGAGCTGTTCCAGGTCCCTGCTATCGGGCGCAGGAGCCAAGGCTGGGGCCAACAACGCCACGGGGGGCGCGGGCAGATGCAAGGCGTGAATGACGCCGTCGTCGGCAAACAGCGCGGCTCTTTCCAGGACATTGCGCAACTCGCGGATATTGCCCGGCCAGGAAAACCGCTGCAATTGCATCAGCGCCTCGGGATCGATGGTCAGCCGACGCTTACCGGTCCCGGAACGTTGCAGGAACGAGTCCACCAACAAGCCGATGTCTTCAAGGCGATGACGCAAGGGCGGTAGATGGATGGGAAAAACGCTGATGCGGTAGTACAAGTCCTGCCTGAACTCGCCTTTCTCCAGCATCTTTTCCAATGGCTTATGGGTCGCGGCCACCAACCTGAAATCCGCGTGCAGGGTTTCTACACTGCCGACACGGCGATAGGTTCCAGACTCAATCAGTCGCAACAGTTTCACCTGCATGGCCAAGGGCACGTCGCCTATCTCATCGAGAAACAGCGTACCGCCCTGGGCGGTCTCCACCAGGCCCACCTTGCGCACGGTGGCTCCAGTAAACGCGCCCTTCTCGTGGCCGAACAGCTCGCTCTCGAACAAGGTTTCGGTCAAGCCGGAGCAATCAACCACGACAAAAGGTCCCGCGGCCCGCTCACTGGTTTCATGGACGGCGCGGGCAAACAGCTCCTTGCCTGTGCCGGACTCTCCCAGCAACAGCACCGGTAACATCGAGGGCGCTACCCGCTGCAGTTCCAACAGCGCCTGATTAAAGGCCGGCGAACTGCCCACCAGCCCTTCATTACTGGGCCGGGCCGAGGCGCTACGTACCAAGGTGAGCCGTTCCACATAAGCGCTGATGGCGCCATGTTCATTGAGAATTGGCCGCAGTTCCACGTCGACGTGTTCGGGCCCGCGCGGTGTGTGGTGAATGTGCAAGACCCGATCCGGACTGCGCATTTCCCTGGCCTTTTTCATCGGGCAGTTCTCGCCGGCCTGGTCACAAGGCACGTCGTAGTGGTGGGAAATCTGATAACACTTATGGCCAATGAATGGTTTGTCGGCGCTGCCGAACTGACGCAGGTAAGCCGTGTTCGCCGCCAGGATGTTGTAATCGGGATCAAGGACGATCATCGGCTGGGACTCGTGCTCCAGAAACGAGACCAGGGACTGCACCTGGTCTGGATGTGGAGGCAGGTCTTGGGTAGGCGACAGGCGGTGTGTCATTGCGGCTCCAGTGAATGCATCCAGCAGGGGTGACACTGCCACTATGCCAACAAATGCTGCCAATGGCAGTTTAATTGTCTGTAGATCGGCAGAGGCCTTGTCGAGACCCGTGAACTTAAATCAATAAAATCATGCAGTTAGGTTTTTATCCAAATCCGGGATCGACATGGCAGCATTATTGCTGTGTCTGTTCTTCAAGCGGCCGAGAGCCCCGAAGGAGACCGTTCATGACCGTAAAACCGCACGTCGAAGGTTTTTTCGATCCCGAGACCCACACCGTCAGCTATCTGGTGCTGGACGAAGCGACCCGCCAGTGCGCATTGATCGACAGCGTCCTGGACTACGACCCCAAATCTGGCCGTACCGCAACCACCTCGGCCGACAAGCTGATGGCCAGGGTGGTCGAGCTGGAGGCGAAGGTCGAATGGATTCTTGAGACCCACGTCCATGCCGACCATCTCACCGCCGCCCCGTACCTGAAGGAAAAACTCGGCGGCACAATAGGGATCGGAAGCCGGATTGCCGCCGTACAGGAAGTCTTCGGCACGCTGTTCAACACACGTGGGGAGATGCCTCGCGACGGCAGTCAGTTCGACCATCTGTTTGTCAATGACGAGTCATTTACTATTGGTACGCTGCAATGCCGCGCGCTCCACACGCCGGGCCACACCCCCGCCTGCATGACGTATGTCGTCAGCGACGGCCAGGAAACGGCGGCATTCGTTGGCGACACCTTGTTCATGCCCGACTACGGTACCGCACGGTGTGACTTCCCCGGTGGCAACGCGCATACCTTGTTCCGATCCATCAACAAGGTTTTGAGCTTGCCGGCCAACACCCTCCTCTACACCTGTCACGATTACCAACCCGGTGGCCGCGAGGTGCAATTTTCCAGCACCGTCGCCGAGCAACGTGCCGACAATGTCCATGTCCGTAACGGCATCAGCGAAGAAGCATTCGTGGCGATGCGCACCCAGCGCGATGCCTCGCTGGAGATGCCGACGCTCATCCTGCCATCGGTCCAGGTCAACATGCGGGCCGGGCATTTCCCGGAGCCGGAATCGAACGGCACGTGCTACCTGAAAATCCCGCTCAATCGACTCTGACGCCCCCCCTATAAGAAAAACAGTCATCACGGAGACATTCATGGACATCCGCCACCTTGCGTCCGGCCTCTCGATATCAGGGCAGATCCATCCCGAACAATTGAGTGAGATCAAAAACAGCGGCTATCGCGCCATCATCTGTAACCGCCCCGATGGTGAAGGCAGCGATCAACCTTTGTTTGCCGACATCCAGCGCGCAGCGCAAGCGATGGGCATCGAGGCGCACTACCTTGCGGCCGAGTCCGGCAAGGTGACCGACGAACAGGGCGTGACCTTCGGCAAATTGTTCGAGTCGTTGCCCAAGCCCGTGTTGGCGTATTGCCGCTCCGGCATGCGCTCGACCACGATGTGGGCACTGTCCCAGGCCGGCCAGCAGCCCTTGCCCCAGATTGTCGAAACAGCCAGCAAAGCCGGCTTCGACATAAAAGGCGTCATTCGCAGGATTGCCAACGAGGGCCGCACGCCTGTGGGCGTGGCCGAAGCCCGACATGCGGTGGTCATTGTCGGCGGCGGTGCGGCGGGCATCGCGGCGGCTTCGAGTTTATTGGCACGCGAGCCAGGCTTGGACATTGCCATCATCGATCCGGCGGATGTGCATTATTACCAGCCCGGCTGGACCCTCGTCGGCGGCGGCGTGTTCGAGGCGCACAAAACTGCCCACACGATGGGCGCGACCATTCCTCGGGGCGTGCACTGGATAAAAGCGGCTGTCGCAGCCTTCGAACCTGAAAACGACGCCATTATTCTCGATGGATGCCGAGTGGTCCGATACGAGCAGTTGATCGTGTGCCCGGGCCTTAAACTGGATTGGCATGCCATTGAAGGCCTGCCGCAGACGCTGGGGCGCAACGGTGTCACCTCAAACTATCTGTACCACCTGGCCCCCTACACTTGGGAACAGGTGCAGCAACTGCGCAGTGGTCGGGCCATTTTCACGCAACCGCCCATGCCGATCAAATGCGCCGGGGCCCCTCAAAAAGCGATGTACCTGTGCGCCGACCACTGGAGACGCCAAGGGGTACTCGGCGATATCGAGATCGACTTCTGCACCGCCGGGACAGTCCTGTTCGGCGTTCCCGACTACGTGCCGGCCCTGATGAAATACGTCCACGCCTATGGGATCGACCTGAGTTTCGGCAGTACGCTGACGTCTGTCGATGGACCGGCACAAACGGCGACCTTCAGGTGCGTCAAGGCCGACGGCAGTACTCACCTTGTGACGCACGACTTCGACTTACTGCATGTAGTGCCCCCCCAGGTTGCGCCGGATTTTATCCGCGTAAGCCCTCTGGCCGATGTGGCGGGCTGGATCGATGTCGATCCCGACAGCTTGCAGCATAAAACCTGGGCGAATATTCACGCATTGGGCGATGCGACCAATACCAGCAACGCAAAAACCGCGGCGGCGGCGCGCAAGCAGGCGCCCGTGGTCGCCCACAATGTGCTGGCGGCCATGGGCAAGGCCAAGGGCAGCGCCCATTACGACGGCTACGGTTCCTGTCCGCTGACCGTGGAACGCGGCAAGGTCGTGCTCGCTGAATTCACCTACGGCGGCAAGCTGGCCCCCAGCTTCCCGTCCTGGCTGATCGACGGTACTCAGCCTTCGAGGCTCGCCTGGCTACTGAAAGAGCGCATTCTTCCGCCGCTGTATTGGAAAGCCATGCTCAAGGGCCGTGAGTGGCTGGCGAAACCTGAACTGGCGGACCTATGAAATCGAACCTCCGCACCAGGAGACCGAGATGATTGCAGTCCTGCTACTGGGCTTTGCGGTGGGCGTGATCCTGGCGCTGACCGGTGCCGGCGGCGGCATACTCGCCGTCCCGTTCCTGGTTTTTGGCGTGGGCTTGAGCATGGCCGAAGCCGGGCCCATTGGTTTGCTGGCGGTAGGCCTGGCCGCCACCCTCGGCGCCGTGATGGGCCTGCGCAAAGGCATCGTGCGCTACAAGGCTGCACTGGTGACGGCCGGAGCAGGCGTCATCTGCTCGCCGCTGGGCCTTTGGTTGGCGCAGCGCACGCCCAACCGTCCGTTGACGATCCTGTTTGCCTTGTTGCTGATGTACGTGGCGTTCCGGGCATTGCAAAAATCATTGCCTTCGTCTGTCAGGAAAAAGGCATCCGAAACACGCAAACCGCCGCCCTGTGTCCTGGACGAAAATCGCGGCAAGCTCAACTGGACCGGCCCTTGTGCGTGGGCGCTCACGGCTTCAGGCATAGTCGCCGGGGTTCTTTCCGGACTGCTCGGCGTCGGCGGTGGTTTTGTCATGGTTCCGGCGCTCCAGCGGTACACCAATTTGACCACCCAGTCGGTGCTCGCCACATCGCTGACCGTCATCGCGTTGGTTTCCATGTCAGGGGTGCTGGCGAGTTCGGCGATGGGCCACCTGCAATGGCCAATAGCGCTACCCTTTTCCATGGGGGCCATCGTCGGCATGCTCGGCGGGCGCCTGGTCGCCGCCAGGTTGCCGGAACCCTATCTGCAAAGAGGCTTCGCCCTTGTGTCGACGCTGGTAGCGGTCGCGCTGCTGGTAAAAACCCTGGGTTGAATCGCGCAGTGAAATATCAACGATGGTGTACCGGAGAACGCTGATGAATCTTGACTGGTTCAACTTTACGCCTTGGTCATCCCTGGCCGGCGGTATGTTGATTGGCTTGGCGGCCAGCCTGTTCGTGGTCGCCAACGGCCGGATCGCCGGCATCAGTGGGCTGATCGGCAGCCTTCTGCAGCGTGGCAGCGAAGGGCTGGGCGAGAAGGCCCTGTTTCTCCTGGGTCTGCTCGTCGCGCCGCTGTTATGGGGCGTGTTTGCGAGGTTGCCGCCGATCGAGTTCCAGAGTGGCTGGTTCGGCCTGACTGTCGCGGGCCTGTTGGTGGGTGTAGGCACTCGTTACGGCTCGGGCTGCACCAGTGGTCACGGCGTGTGTGGCCTATCGCGCCTTTCACCGCGTTCGATGGCCGCCACGGTGTGTTTCATGCTCAGCGGTTTCGCCACGGTATTTGTCCTGCGTCACGTGATAGGGGTTTGAACATGCGCAAACTGACGGCATTCATCGCGGGCCTGTTCTTTGGCCTCGGGCTGCTCCTGGCAGGCATGGCCAACCCGAAAAAGGTGTTGGGTTTCCTGGATCTGGCCGGCACTTGGGACCCGTCCCTGGCGCTGGTGATGATCGGCGCGATCGGCACCGCCATTGTCCCGCTGGCCTGGGCGCGCCAACAGACTCATTCGCTGCTGGGCAGCCCCATGCAGTTGCCGGTCAAGCGCGAACTGGACCCACGCCTGATCGGTGGCAGCCTGGTGTTTGGCATCGGCTGGGGCATCGCCGGCATCTGTCCCGGCCCCGCCGTGGCCATTCTGCTGACCGGACACTGGCAAGCCTTTGTGTTCATGCTGGCCATGTTGGCGGGCATGTTGTTGTTCACCGCGCTGGAAACCCGGCGCGTCCATTGATCGGGAGATTGCCATGAAAGCCAACATCGGAACCATTGACCGCGGCGCACGTATTGCCGCGGGACTTGTCCTCATCATCCTGAGCCTGACGGGCTTGATCGGTGCGTGGGGCTGGATTGGCCTGGTGCCACTGGCCACGGGCATCTTTCGCTTCTGCCCGCTCTATTCGTTGTTGGGCATCAAGACCTGCAAACGTTGCTGAGGCGCACAACGGCCCTCCTCCTGGAACGGCCATTAACCTTGCAAGCCCCCCTTGGCGTCTTGCAACAGACTCCCTCGACCCAAGGAATCATCGCCATGCCCTGCCCACAGCCCGATACGTATGATGTTGTCATCATCGGAGGGGGCCAGGCGGGCCTGGCGGCGGCCTATTTCCTGCGACGCACGCCCCTGTCGTTCATCATCCTCGACGCCCAGGAAGAACCCGGTGGTGCCTGGCGCCATGGCTGGAATTCGCTGCGACTCTTTTCCCCGGCGACCTGGAGCTCGATCCCCGGCTGGATGATGCCCCCCACACAAGATGGCTATCCGTCGCGAGACCATGTGATCGATTACCTCAAGCACTATGAGCAGCGCTATGAATTTCCTAGGGTGCGGCCAGTGCAGGTCACTCGTGTAGAGCGGACAGAAACGGGCATGCGCGTTCATGCTCCTGACAGGCAATGGAACGCCCGGGTCGTGATCAGCGCAACGGGCACCTGGAGCAACCCCTACATCCCTCGCTACCCTGACGCGGCCTTGTTCGCTGGCCAGCAAGTGCATTCGGCGGACTATGTCGAGGCATCCCCTTTCGCCGGCAAGAAAGTCCTGGTGGTGGGCGGCGGTAATTCAGGGGCGCAGATTCTGGCCGAGGTGTCGAAAATCGCCAAGACCACTTGGGTCACTCCCCTCGAGCCGCTGTTTCTTCCCGACGAAGTGGATGGGCGCGTGTTGTTCGAGCGCGCCACCGAACGCTGGAAGGCCCAGCAGGAAGGTCGCGTCATCGACCAGCCTGTAGGAGGGTTGGGTGACATCGTCATGGTGCCGCCGGTGGTCGAGGCCCGTGAACGCAACGTCCTTCAGGCCGTCAGGCCTTTCGAGCGTTTCACCCGCAACGGCGTGATCTGGGTCGACGGCCACGAATCAGCGGTGGACGTGGTGATCTGGTGCACTGGATTCAGGCCCGCGCTGCAGCACCTGGATGCGCTGGGGGTGCTCAACAACGAGGGCCGCGTGGAAGTCGAGGGCACTCACTCGATACAAGAGCCCAGGCTGTGGCTGGTCGGCTACGGCGAGTGGACGGGTTCGGCTTCCGCCACTCTGATCGGTGTCACACGCACGGCACGCAGTTCGGTTGACGAGATAGTCGCCTTTCTTGCCGAACAATCTCCGGCCGATGCGCCTGCTTGAACCACCGCACGGGGCCGGTCACTCGTCATGGCCGCGAGGAACGCTTAGAAACGCGCTATTTCCAAGGTCGCACACAGCCCACCCTCGGTGCGATTGTCCAAGCGTATGCGCCCTCCCAGTCGATCCGCGATGGTGCGGACGATCGTCAGGCCCAGCCCCGCCCCCTGGTCATTGCCGCGACTATAGAACCGCTCGAAAAGCCGCTCACGCTCAGCCTCGTCGATACCCGGCCCCTGGTCTTCGACGGACAGCTCGTAGTGATCGTCTTTCCTGGCCAGTCGTACGGTGATTGTGCCGTTGGCCGGAGAAAAATTGGCCGCGTTGGTCACCAGATTGTTCAAGGCGATGTCGATGACCACCGGGTCGATTCGAACCGGGCCGATGTCATCGCTGACATCCAGCACCGGCTCGAGCCCCTTGCTTAACAACCAGGGCGTCAGTTGAACCAGGCTCGCACGAACCGTGGCGGGCAGGTCGATGGCCGCAGGCGTCGGAACACCCGCCTGCGGTTCGAGCCGCGCCATGGTGAGCAGTTGATTGACCAAACGCGTGGTGCGATCGACACCAGCGATCAGGTGTTCCAGGGACTCGCGACGGTTTTGCTCGCTCGCCGCCTCCATCAGGTTCTGTGCATGCACCCGCAGCACGGCCAAGGGCGTACGCATTTCATGGGCAGCGTCGGCAATAAAACGCCGCTCACGGCCCATCACCTCCTGGATCTGCGCCAAGACGCGGTTGAGGGCCGCCTGCATGGGCTCAAGCTCCGTCGGGAGCGGCATCATTTGCAGCGGTTCCAGTGAGCCAGGATGCCTGGCGCGCAACTTTGCCGCCATATCGACCAGGGGCTTGAGCCCCCAGCCAATGGCCAGCCAGATCACCGCGGCAAGCACCACGCTGCCGATCAGGTTGGGCACGACCGTGTGACGAACAATGCGATCGACCAGGTCGGCACGCACGTCGTCGCGCTCGCCCACCCAGATCGTCAAGCCGTATTGCGCATCGTCCAGCACGAACGTCCGCCATTTACGGTTCGTCTGATCCACGACGTCACTGAAACCGGGCGCACCCGGCGGTGAAGTGAACGACGGTGCGCTGGAGGTATGAACCAGCACTGCCCCCTGTGAGTTCCAGACCTGGAATGCGATCTTGCTTTCATAGGGATGACCATTGACTTCGGGCCCCGCTTGCCCCAACGCCGAATTGAACGCCTGATACAGCTCGGCGTGCTCCTTGCTCGCCATCGGCATGCGCATCACGCCCTGCAACAGCCGGGCATTCTGCGCCAAATGGGCATCGTAGACCTCGGCGATTTCGTGGTTGCTGTCATGTAGATTGAATACGGTGATGATCAACAGGCCAAGGAACAGCAGGCCGAGAATCAGCGTGAGGGTGCGACGCCGGATCGAACTCATCGACGCTCCTCCACCAGGTAACCGACACCACGAATGGTGCGGATCAGGTCGGTGGAGAATTTCTTGCGCAGGTGATGGATGTGCACTTCCAGCGTGTTGCTCTCGGCCTCCTCGCTCCAGCCGTAGAGCAACTGCATCAAATGATCGCGGGTCATGACGCGGCCCGGCGGCGAGAGCAGTTCATGGAGCAACTGATATTCCTTGGGTGTCAGGGCCACCGGCTTGCCCTGGTAACTGACTTGCTGGGTACCGGGGTTCAGGCTGATGCCGGCATGTTCGATCAACGCTTGGGCGCGGCCGGCGCTGCGGCGCAACAAGGCCCTTAACCGGGCCTTGAGTTCCGCCAGATCGAAGGGTTTGACCAGATAATCGTCGGCCCCGGCGTCCAACCCGGCGATGCGATCCTCGGTGGCATCCCGGGCAGTGAGGATCAGCACCGGCAGGTTGGAACCACTGTCACGCAAGCGCCGCAACACTTGCAGACCATCCATGCGTGGCAGGCCCAGGTCGAGCACCGCCAGGTCGAAGGCTTCACTGAGCAACGAATGCAAGGCGCTGCTGCCGTCCTGCACCCAGTCGACGGTATAGCCTTCGCGACTCAGGGCCTGATGGATGCCCTCGCCCAAGGCCACGTCATCCTCGATCAGTAATAAACGCACATGCGCTCCTGTCAGTTCAATTGCTTGTTCACATCCACCAGTAACGCGTCGATCTCCTTGCGGCGCCCGGCATCGGCGGTTTCTCGACCCGGCCGCGGTGCTGCCTGCAAGGCTTTTTGCAGCGCTGCCTTGGCTTCGCCATAGCGCTTTTGACGGTAGAGGTGATCGCCCCAAAAGTACAGGCTGTCGATGCCGTTGGGGTTGAGTTGCAAAGCCTGCTGGAGCAATTGCTCGGCCTTGTCCGAGTCGCCGAATCCCAGCGGCCAGCCCGGCACTCGGTCGTAGAGTGCGCCGAGGCTGGTGTAGGCCGAGCCTTGCAGGGCCTTGGGGTCCAGGGTCAGGGCTTTTTCCAGGTCGCCCTTGGCATCCTTGACCTTGCCCAGCGCGCCGATCCCGCCCTTGGCACCGGCCCAACTGCTGTTGACGATGCCGGACCAGATCCACGCTTCGGCCACCGATTGACGCGCCTGCTTGAACGCCGATGCCTGGACGGCGAGTTTTTCGAACGCATCGGCGCGTTGGCCTTCGGGCACTTCATATTGAATGTGGGCCCAGCGCTGCTGGATGTCGCCGAGACGTTGCTGGTCGGCCGCCTCCAACGCCCAGACGCTTTGGCTCAGGGTGCCGATCAACAGGCAAGCGAGGATTCTTTTCATGGTTTGAAGTGCTCGTCTTCGGGTTTGTGGCTGAGGCGGCGGACCAGCGGCAATTGCTTGCGCAGGCCTCGGTCCACCAAGTTGGGCAGCAGGCTGTTGAGGCCGACGAAAAAGCGTTCAGGCCACCCCAGATAGAGCTCACGACGGTCGCCGATAATCGCGTGGATTACCGCCGCCGCCACGGTTTTCGGGTCATCGACGTTGGCCTTGAGGGCCTGGTTGAGCGCATCGGCCGCCGGGCTGTTCATGGCGGTACGGGTGGCCCGGGGCGCCACGTAGAGCACCCCGACACGGGTATCGGCCAACTCCCGGCGCAGGGCTTCGGAAAAACCCCGCAAGGCGAACTTGCTGGCGCAGTAACTGGCATAGCCGGGGTAGCCGATTGATCCATAGGTCGAGCCGACGTTGACCACCATCGCGCTGTCAGCCTGCTTGAGCAGCGGCAAGAGCAGCTTGGTCAGGCAGATCGGCGCGCTGATGTTCAGCGCCAGCATGGCGTTGATCTCGCTGTCGTCGAGTTGTTCGAGCATGGCGAAGTGGTTCACCCCGGCGGCATTGATCAGCAGGTTGATGCCGCCCTGGGCCTGCGCGGCGACCAGCACTTTGCGCCGGTCGGCGAGGAAGGTCAGGTCGGCTTCGACCCAGTTCAAGTGCTGCGGATAACGTTCCAGCAACGGCTGCAAGGCTTCGTGATGCCTGGCCACGGCCAGCACCCGCGCACCACTGGCGCACAGCGCGGCAGCGATAGCCTGGCCAATTCCGCCACTGGCGCCGGTCAGCACGACACGCGTATCACACAGGCGCATGTTCATGCCCTCCATCACGCGGCAGGCCGCGGAACATGTCGGTGTACAACCGGTACACCACCTTGGAGGCATGGATCACCGCAGCCTGGTCCGCCGGATCGTCCAGCCGGTTCATCAAACCGCGATAGGTCTGCATATGCTCAATGTCCAGCGATCCATGGGAACTGAGGTAGCTGAACGCCGTGGGCGGCAATTCCAGGCGCTGACGGATGCTGTCGGCGGCATGGGTCGCCAGGGCGATACTGGTGCCCTCCAGCACGTTGACCATGCCGAACAGGCCTACCGGGTTGCCTCGGGCGATCAAGTCATAGAGGTAACTGACCATCAGCTCGATGGGCAACGAAGGCTGGCCGTTGCGCACCGCTTCCTTATCGCCACCGCACACGGCAATGTCATCCAGCACCCATTGTTCATGGCCGTACTCTTCGTCGATGTATTCGCACACGGCCTTGCGCAGCCATTCCAGGTGCGTTGGCAGGCGCGCCCCGCAAGCCATCATCAACGGCACCGTATGGCGCACGTGGTAATACGCCTGGATCAGGAAGCCCCGGTAACTGGCCTGACTCACCTGACCGTCGAGGGCGTCACCGATGATCGGCAGATTGAACAGGGTCTGGCGCTCTTGCTGGGTGGCTTCTTGCAACGCGTCAAAAAAACTCATGATGGGGATTCCTCGGACAAGGCAGATGAAATGAGCTGCGCGCGGTAATGCTCAACGATGGCCTCCCGGCGTGGCCGGCCATTGGCGGTGAGCATGCCGTTGGCTGCGCTGAAGGGTTGGTCCAGGCGCGTCCAGCGATGGACCCGTGCGTAATCGGGCAGCGTGCCGTTGGCCTTGGCCACGGCCAGCTCCAATGCTTGATCGGTACAGTCGGCGTGGGCGGGCCAGAGCAGTGCATGGTTGTGCGGCATGGCTTCGCCATAAACGAAGGCCTGGGCAATGTCACCGCCCTGGGTGAGTTCGGCTTCAACCCATTCAGGGTTCACGTTGCGCCCGAAACTGGTGACGAACTGGTGCTTCTTGCGACCACGCAGATAAAGGAAACCGTCTTCGTCGAACTCGCCCAGGTCGCCGCTGGGCCACCATTCGCTGACGTGCGGTGGCTCCCCCAGGTAACCGAGCAGCGTCGAGCCTTTGATCAGGACTTCGCCGTCATCGGCCAAGCGCACCTCCACATGGGGCAGCGGCTGGCCGACACTGCCGGCACGATGAGCCTGTGGCCGATTGAGGCAGACCACCGAGGCGCACTCCGACAGCCCATAGCCTTCAAACACCGGCAGGCCAACCCGCTGGGCCCGCTGCAACAAATCGTGGGACACCCGTGCCCCGCCAACGGCGGCGAAGCGCACGATGTGCGGGTTGAACATCTTCTGTTCGGCTGCCGTGACCAACATCAACAGCAGCTGCGGAACCAGGATCAGGCTCTGCGCTCGACGCTCGGCCAGGCACCCCAGCAGCCGCAACGGATCAACCCCGCTGGCGCCCTGGATACCGAGCGTCTTCTGGCTGGGCAGGCTCAGCATGGCACCGGCATACAACGCCGCGTAGCAGCCAAGGTTTTCCAGCAGAATCGCCAGGGGCAGCAACGCCAGGTGATGCCTGGCCTCGACCGGTTGGCTGGCCTGCTCCAGTTCACGGGCCACCCGCAACAGGCTGTCGGCGCTCAGGCAAACGCCTTTGGGCGTGCCGGTGGTGCCGGAGGTGAATGTCAGCTTGGCGGTGCCTGCCGGCAGACGACTCGGTCCGTCGAAGTGCCGCCGCCAGAACTCGCCACTGTGCTCGTATCCGGTAGCTTGCAGTTGCGCTTCGAATGCCGGCTCGGCAATCACTCGCTCGGCCTGGCTCTGTTCCAGGCAGTGCCGACGTTGCGCCTGGCTGAAAAACCCGGGCAGGATGACGCAGGTCAGCCCTTCGAACAGTGCGGCAAGGTCCCAGAGCATCACTTCGATGCCGTTGTCCAGGGCCAGGGCGACAACACTGATGTGTTCGTCGCGCAGGCGTTGCTGGCGGTACACCACTTCGGAATAAAGTGTCGCGTAGTCAAGCTGCGAGCCGTCACCCCACAGCGCCACGGCGTGGCCCCTGCGCTCAGCATGACCACGTAGGGTGCGCTTGAAGCGTTCCATTTCAGGCAACATGGCTGGTTTCTCCGAGGTCCGTCGGCAGTCCCAGGCGATTGAACAGGCCGGTATTGCGCAAATGAATGAAACCGGCGCGGATGTTGCCGACATGAACCCACGGCTGGCTCTCGTAGTAGCGACCCCATAGATGACGGTCGTCGCCGAGGCGCTGCGGGTCGGCCGGGCACAGCGTCGCAGGCTTGAGGCCCAGGCGGTGGAAGCTGTTGACCAAGCCGATGTTGCCCGTGAACGCAACCCACTCCAGGCCGCCCATGGCCAACAGATAAGTGATCGCGATGATGCTCAGCCGGGCGCTGCCCGTGTCGCTGGCGGCCAGGTTGCCAACCTCGACGATGCCGACGCGGTCCACCGGACGGTCGGCGGCGGCACTGATCAAAGGCTCGATGGGGCTGTCCAGGTAACGCTCGAGAAACAGTGGCCCCTGGGCGGCCCGGCGCACGCCAGCGGCTGCGCAGAGCGTGCCGCGGACATCGTCGAGCCCGAACAGCTCCGGCATGAAGTGCCGAATATCGGCGCCGTGGACCTGGCGAAAGCGCTGCTGGATGAACGCTTCGAACTCAGTTCGCCGAGGTTGCCCCGGCAAAGTCCGGTGCAAGTGGCGAACCGGCAGGCCGGCGTCGCCAAACGCCAGCGGCAGGTGGATGTTCCAGTCGAAATCGGGCATGGGTCAACGTTCTCCCTCGGGCTATTGGGAGAAAGTATCGGGGCCGTTTCTTAACGAAGTCTGAAGGTGGCAAATTTGGGGTCGGTCGAAAAATAGTCCGGTCAAACCCGGGCTGCCCTTGATCGTTTTTCCGTAGTACAGTAGGCAAAACCCGATAAATATCCACCTTGAGATGACCCTGACGTGCCAGGCCCCAACCTCAACGGACCCGCACACCCCATCATCCTCCTGCCGCGGCGGTAACTGCATGATCGACATCACCGAAGTTTCCATTGCCCAACTGCGCGCCGCGCTGGAATCGGGCCAGACCACGGCGGTAGCGCTTGTCCAGGCTTACCTGGCCAGGATCGATGCCTACGACGGCGCCGATACGCCCACAGCCCTCAACGCGGTGGTGGTCCGCAACCCCGATGCATTGAACGAGGCCCAGGCCTCCGATGCCCGGCGGGCCAGCGGTCAGACCCTGGGGCCGCTTGACGGCATTCCCTATACGGCCAAGGACAGTTACCTGGTCAAGGGGCTCACTGCCGCTTCCGGCAGCCCGGCGTTCAAGGACCTGATTGCTTATCGCGATGCGTTCACCGTCGAACGGCTTCGCGCCGCCGGGGCCATCTGCCTGGGCAAGACCAACATGCCGCCCATGGCCAACGGCGGCATGCAGCGCGGGGTGTATGGCCGTGCCGAGAGCCCATACAACGGCGATTACCTCACCGCACCCTTTGCCTCGGGCTCCTCGAACGGTGCGGGCACGGCAACCGCCGCCAGTTTCGCAGCGTTCGGTCTTGGGGAAGAAACCTGGTCGAGCGGACGCGGCCCAGCGTCGAACAATGGCTTGTGCGCGTATACACCATCGCGCGGCGTGATCTCGGTGCGTGGCAACTGGCCGTTGACGCCGACGATGGACGTCGTCGTACCCTACGCCAGAACCATGGCCGACCTGCTCGAAGTGCTGGACGTGGTGGTCGCCGAGGACCCGGACACCCGTGGCGACCTGTGGCGCCTGCAACCCTGGGTGCCGATTCCCAGCGTCGAGTCGGTTCGCCCGGCCTCGTATCCGAGCCTTGCCAGCAATCCGGGGGCGCTGGCCGGCATTCGGTTCGGCGTGCCACGGATGTACATCAACGCGGACCCTGAAGCCGGTACGGCAGAGTCCCCCGGCATCGGCGGCCCGACCGGGCAGCGAATCGTCACCCGCGCCTCGGTGATCGATCTTTGGGAACAAGCTCGCAAGGCCCTGGAGGCTTGTGGCGCCGAAGTGGTCGAGGTGGATTTCCCGCTGGTGTCCAACTGCGAGGGCGACCGTCCCGGCGCACCGACGGTGCTCACCCGCGGCCTGGTTTCCAAGGAATTCCTGCACCATGAATTGTGGGACCTGTCGGCCTGGGCATTCGATGATTTCCTGCGGGCCAACGGCGATCCAACGTTGAATCGCCTGGCCGACGTCGACGGCCCGAAGATCTTCCCCCACGACCCGGGCACCCTGCCCAACCGAGAGGACGATCTGGCCGCTGGCATGGATGAGTACGTAAAGATGGCCCAGCGCGGTATCACGCCGTGGGACCAGATCCCGACCCTGCCCGACGGCCTGCGTGGACTTGAAGAGACACGTCGAATCGATCTGGAAGACTGGATGGAGCGCCTGGGCCTGGATGCGGTGATCTTCCCGACCGTCGCCGATGTCGGGCCGGCCGATGCGGACATCAACCCGGCGTCTGCCGATATCGCCTGGAGCAACGGGGTCTGGGTCGCCAACGGCAACCTTGCCATCCGCCACCTGGGTGTGCCCACTGTCACCGTGCCGATGGGCGTCATGGCGGACATCGGCATGCCCGTCGGGCTGACGTTCGCCGGACGCGCCTATGATGATTCGACGCTGTTGAAACTGGCTGCGGCGTTTGAATCGATTGGCTCCAAACGCCTGATCCCACCTCGGACGCCGCCGCTGTCGGCTTGATCTGAGCATTGAGCTGGCTGGGTCTTGGGGTTGCTGCGCAGTCCCAAGACCCGGTTCTACAGCCGGAAATATTGTTGCATGGCACGGCACGGCCTCATCGCCGTACGATGCCTGGGATCGCGTCAACGCCACCTCGTGCTCCTCGATGACCGGCACCAGGCACCAGGCACCAGGCTTCTGAACCGGCGCTCTAACCACCCGGGCTTGGCAGCGCGATGACGCCTGTGGCAGCGTAGGCTGGAATTTCAAACAACCCTCGCGCTCACAGCAAAACGGTAGCCATCATGATCTCGCATGTTTTTCTAGGTATCGCCGATTTTGATCGCGCCTTGGTGTTCTATTCAAAGGTCATGGCAGGGCTGGGCCTGACATTGAAATTTAGCGACGCCCGCAAAGGCTGGGCGGGCTGGGTTGCCGAGCATTCACCTCGCCCGATCTTCGTGATTGGGAAACCCTTTGACGGCAAGGCGAACGAACCCGGCAACGGACAAATGGTGGCTCTGCTCGCACCCAGCCGGGAAGCCGTGAGGGACAGCTACGCGACAGCACTGGCACTGGGCGGGACGTGTGAGGGAGAACCCGGATTGAGACCCCACTACCACCCCGACTACTACGGCGCCTACTTTCGAGATCTCGATGGCAACAAGCTTTGCGTCTGCTGCCATGATTCGGTGTCGACTTAGCCGTGGCACCGCGGACAAGAACGTTGGCGAGACCTGTTTCCTGACCGTTTCGCCCCGGAGGCAATTACAGGAACTGGCGGCCGGCCAATGGTGAGGAATTTCCCGCTCTATTGGGCGTTGCTGAAAACCAAGCCGTTACCTATTGGGGGCTTTCTTTCCCTGCCTAGCCAATGTACGAATAAACAGCGAATTCAAACCCATTGAACGGAAAACAAGCGACCTCTTTCATCCCCATCTTCAAGTGCGCACGAAGCGACGCTTCATTGTCTTTACGTATGAAAAGAATACCTTCGCGCCCAGGCTCGCGCCGCCGAAGATCGGCGAACATTCGCTGGGCCAAGCCCTTGCCACGTTCTTCCTCGCCTACGCAGATCGGGCCATAGACATAGGCATCCGGTGCGCCAGGATAAGCGGTGAACATTGCCTGTACGATCTGATCCATAGACGACACCCAAACATTGCATTGCAACCAAGTTCGGGACATCTACGGCGAGGCGCCAGGACGAGTGCGCCGTGGGGCCTAGACCTCAAGCACCAACGGCTCACTCCCCCGGGCCGGCACGGCGCAACAGATCAGCACCTCACCTTCGCCAACCGGTTCGGCCGGCATGCTCAGATAGTGCACCTGGCCGCGGCTCAAGCGGGTTTTGCAGGTACCACAGGAGCCGCCACGGCAACTGAATTCCGGGTTCAGACCACGCGCTTCGGCCAACTCCAGCAGCGTCCCACTGCCGGGCTCCCAACGTGCCTCCTTGCCAGCGCTGGCGAACAAGACCTTAACCGCTTCATTAGCGGCCGGCACTTGCACCGGCGCAGGTACGCTGACTTCCAGATCCCGCACAAGCGTCGAGGGCCCGAAGGTTTCCGCATGGATGCGATCGTCAGGGATGCGCAGTTTGCGCAATTGGTCGTACAGCGCCTGGGTAAAGCTGCCCGGCCCGCACAAATAGAAGTCGTAGTCGTTGAACGGCAGCAGTTGCTTGAGCAGTTCCACATTGATCCTACCCGCCAGGTCATAGCCCTCAGCGCCCCCTGCCTCAGAGGCCGACTGGCTGACCATGCGCAGAACCTGCAGCTTGTCGCCGGCACGGGCGGCCAGTTCGTCGATCTCGTCACGGAAAGCCAGGTCGGCCACCGAACGGGCGCTTTGCACCAACCAGACCGGGCGCATGCGGCTGATGCGTTGGCCCTGATAAACCACCTCGCGCAGCATCGACAACAACGGGGTAATGCCCACTCCCGCCGCCAGCAAGACCAACGGACGCCGCTCGGTGGCCTGGACAGTGAAATGGCCCTGGGGCGCTCGCGCCTCAATCTCATGCAGCGCCTGCACCTGTTCATGCAGATGGGTGGACACCGAGCCATCGCGCTTGACGCTGATGCGCAGGAAATCATCCGACGGCGCGCTGGATACGCTGTAGGTCCGGATCGACGGCGTGCTCTGCCCTTTCAGTAAGATCCGCACCGGCAAATGTTGCCCGGCTTCAAACCGGGGCAACCCCAAGCCATCGCTCGCCTGCAAATAGAACGAGCGAATGTTGTAGCTCTCATCCACCACCCGCGCGACCCGCAACGCACGCCAGCGGCTACGCAGCGCCTCGGCCTGCAAGCGCTCGGCGGCCTGCTCCCAACTGCCGGTCATCAATGAATTGGGCGAGTCGCCTTCGTCCTGCTCCGTCCAGCGCAGCGCAATGGCGGCCGGGCGATAAACGATGCGTTGCGGGATAAAGCGCAACAGCCGCTCGGCGCCCTGGAACGCGCTGATATCGGGATCGTCCAGCAGCACTTGCGCCGAGCCACTCATTTGCAGCAGATCGCCCGTCTGGAAATCGACGAACACCAGCCCGGCCCGAGGGTTGAGCAGGACGTTGCCCAGCGTGTTGAAGAACAGGTTGCCGGAAAAGTCCGGAATGGTCAGCGATCCGTCTTCATCCATGCGCACAAACCCCGGCTTGCCACCACGATGAGAAGCGTCGACCTGACGTTCGCCATCGCGCACCACGTAGGTGGCGATATAGAACGAGTCGGCCGCCGTCACCAGGCGTCGCACCTGCGGGTCGGGCACGGTCAGTTGACGCGGCGCCACGATCTGCGCGTCGACAAAGTGGTACTGGCGCAGGTTGATGTAGCGAGGGCAGTTGCCATACGCCTGGCTCACTGAAATCTCGAGCCCCGGGGCAAGCTGACGGCGCACGACACCGTTCATGCGGTTGCGCCGGCGGGTGTGCAACTCGATGCCCAGCATCCCGATGGCATCGCCCTCGCCCATGCCCTCCTGGGCCGGGTCGTTCGGCTCAGGCGCGAGGTTGATGTGCAGGGTCTGCGGATCGGGCGAGTTCATGAAGCCCGGTTGCCCAGCGCGCAGGGTCGCCCAGACGTCGCCTTGCCGATCCACCACCCCCAATACCACAAAAGGCAGTTGGGCATAGAACTCCCGGTGCTGGTCCGGCATCCACCTGCGCGCCAGTTGCCGTTGACCGACACCGGCCATCATGTCGACTGCCCCGACGGAGCGCTGCAAGGCCAGCTCTCCTTCGTGCCAGGGTGAGGTTTGTGCTTGCACGACTTCGTCCATCAGCGACTCCTCGCGCTCGCAGCCTGAACGCCTGCAACAGTGCGCTACGGTTAGGGATTCTCCGCCACCTTCTGCACGGGTGTGCAAGTGGATGGCGTCATCTTCTGCCCAAAGCGACTGCGCAGGAATACGCACAAACTGCAATCCACCGTTTCATAAAATGGAAGGGTGGAAACAGGCTTATGAGTGCGGCGTGCCCATTAATGCGCGCGTGCCCTTACCGCGCCGGGAGCCCAGCGAGTTAATCAGGTGGATGATTCGCTTGACGATGGACAACCCCAGTCCCTCGACGTCCTTGTCACGGAAGTGGCGTACCCGTGCGAGCGGTGCTGCTTGAAGGGGGGCAAACGCATGGATCTCAGGGGCGAGGACTCAGCTCACCTCAACCCACCCAGCCGATAGCCGTTTTGGGAATCACCTCGGACTCGTCGAGCTTGGACGCAAACATGCTCACTGCCTCGAGTGCATCCGTGGTCCCGTTCCGGATTTGCACGATGACCGAGCCGGCCTGGTCTGCCAGGGTTACGCCGCGCAATGCGCCTTCATGGGTCACGTTCATGCTGGTGACGGCATCGCGGGTTTCGGAGAGGATCATGCCGATCATTTCGGCAATCTCAGAGGTGGAGCGACTGGTGCGCCCGGCCAGTTGCCGGACCTCGTCGGCCACCACCGCGAACCCCCTCCCCTGATCCCCGGCCCGCGCCGCCTCGATCGCCGCGTTGAGGGCCAGAAGGTTGGTCTGGTCGGCAATGCCGCGAATGGTGTTGACGATGGCCGTGATCTCTTCCGAACGCGCCCCCAGTTGCCCAACCAGACGCGCGGACGCGCCAATGTTGTCGGCGATCTCGCGCATCTCCTTGGCGGTTTGGTGGATCACCTGGGCGCCCTGCTCGGCCACGCGTTCGGTCTCGGCGGAGATGTGATACGCACGGGAAGCACCGCGCGAGTCCTCTTCGAATTTCTCCACCCGCTCGGTGATATCACTGGCGAACTTCACGATCTTGCACAACTTGCCTTCAGCGTCGTAGACCGGGTTGTAGCTGGCTTCCAGCCAGACGACTTTGCCGTTTTTGCCGAGACGCTTGAATTGGCCGCTGAAAAACTCACCCGCATTGAGACGCCGCCAGAAATCACTGTACTCCGAGCTACCGACCAGGCTCGGTTCGCAAAACATCCGATGGTGCTTGCCCTTTAGCTCTGCCAGCGAGTAGTTCATGACATTCATGAAGTTGTCGTTGGCAGTCAGGATGTTGCCGCCCAGGTCGAACTCGATCACCGCCATGGCACGATCAAGTGCCGCCAGCCGACCACGAGTTTCGGCCTCGTTGGCAACCTTGGCGGTGACATCGAGCGCGTACTTGACCACCTTCACGACGCGCCGTTGCTCGTCCACTACCGGGTTATAGCTGGCTTCCAGCCACACGTTCTGCCCTTGCGCGCTGCGGCGCTGAAACGTGCCGGAAACGAATTGACCGGCGCGCAACTGGTTCCAGAATTCACGGTATTCGGCGCTGCCCGCCAGCGCTGGAGTGCAGAAATCCCGATGGGACAGACTGGCCAATTGATCCGCTCGGTAGCCCATCGTAGCGAGGAAATTCTCGTTCGCCCTAAGGACCTTGCCATCGGGGCTGAACTCGATAACAGCCATCGACCGTTCCAAGGCGCCGACCAGTCCTTTGTAGGTTGCCAATTCGGCCGTCCTAGCCGTCAGTTCATTTTTTAGTGTTGTATTAAACATGACGTACCCTCGGTGAACCCTGAAAGTAAGCGGACCTCGTTCTTATATCGGCTCGCTGACTGACGGCTGAACGGCACGGTGTAATCATGTTTCGGCGCCAAACCCCGCCGAATCCATCAACCAGGTTCTAAAGGCCTGCACTTTTGGGGTGTCGGCTGTTTCATGCGGGCTCACGAAATAGAAGCCGAGTTCAGATTTCAATCGCAGATCGAAGGGGGCAACCAATCGCCCGGCCTTCAGGTCGTCCTCGACATAAGTCGAACGCCCGATGCAGACCCCCAGGCCGTCAACCGCAGCCTGAACAGCCATCATGGCAAGGTCAAATGTCAACCGGCTGCCTTCGGCCAGTTTTTTCGGTTGGCCGGCGGCACTCAACCAGGCACTCCAGTCATCGTGGGTCACCCCGCTGACCTGCAACAAAGTGTGCTGGGTCAGATCGTGCGGACTCTCTAAGGCTGTCGGACCTTGCAGCAGTCTGGGGCTGCACACCGGAAAGATTTCGTCGGCCATCAGCCAGTCAGCCCGCAACCCCTTCCATTCGCCGGAACCGTAACGAATGGCCGCGTCGACGCCGCCTTTACGAAAGTCCACCCGTTCGGTGGATGCCGTAACGCGCACATCAATGTTGGGATACGCCTGCTGGAAAGACGCCAGTCGCGGCAACAACCATTTGGAGGCAAATGAAACCAGGGTACTGATCGTCAAGACGCTGTTATTGCGGCTCTCGAGCAACGTCTGCGTGCAATAGCGCAGCTCATGGAATGCCGCACGAACGCCAGGAAAATAGTCATGGCCTTCATTTGTCAGAGCCAGGCCATCCTTGAGCCGCAGGAACAAGCGCACGCCCAGTTCCTCTTCGAGCCGGCGGATTTGATGGCTGATGGCGGTTTGTGTGACGTTCAGCTCTTCTGCGGCCTTGGTGAAGCTCATGTGCCTGGCGGCTGATTCGAATGCTTTCAGGCCATTGAGGGAAGGTATTCGGGTGGCCATGGAGGTCTGACTTACTCATGAGATTTTGTCATACGCTAGCACCGAAGATGTCCTTTGAAAATGTTCCAGCCCTCGTGGATTCTGGCGGCACGTCCCCCGACCTTGAGGAAACCATGAAACTGTACTTCGCCCCCATGACCTGCTCATTGTCCCCGCACATCGTGCTGCGGGAATTGGGCCTGCCCTTTGAATTGATTCGGGTCGACAACAAGACCAAGCAAACCGCCGACGGGCTCGACTTCCTGACCATCAACCCCAAGGGCTACGTGGCAGCCTTGGTGCTGGATAATGGTGAAGTCCTGACCGAGGGTGCCGCCATCGTCCAGTACCTGGCCGATCTGATTCCCGCAAATGCACTCGCGCCGGCCAACGGCACCTGGGAGCGGGTCCGCCTGCAGGAATGGTTGAACTTCATCACATCCGAGATCCACAGCGGATGTGCGCCGCTGTTCAACGCCGAGATTGCAGAGCCGACCAAGGCCATCTTCAGGGCGAAACTGTTCAGGCGCCTGGATTACCTCAACCAGGCCCTTGAACAACAGGATTACCTGATGGGCACCTTTGGCCTGGCCGACGGCTACTTGTTCACCGTCTTGAACTGGCTGCCGTTGTTCAATATCCAGATCAGCGACTGGCCGGCACTGGCGGCGTTCATGGCGCGAATCGCCGCACGCCCCAGCGTCCGGGCGGCCATGGCCGCGGAGGCGGCATCCACTCTCAGTGCGATCTGACCCGCCGCTATCGCGAGCAAACTCGCTCCCCAAGGGGGTTGTGGTGCATGCAATGTCTGCGAGCGACTCAATAAAGCGGCTCTGAAGCGGTTCAACCAATCAACTTGGCATACACCGGCCGGTCGATATTCCCACCGGACAGAATCACCGCCACCCTTTTCCCCCGCATCGCTTCACGCTCCTGCATCAGCGCTGCCAAGGCGGCAGCACCGGCACCTTCGGCGAGGTTGTGGGTGTCGGTGTAATACGCCCGCATGGCTCCGGCAATTTCAGCATCGCTGACCGCTACGATTCGCGCCGCCGCGGCCCCGTAGATGGCAAAGGCCTCGGGAACGGGTCTGCGCACGGCCAGGCCGTCGGCAAAGGTATTCGCCGAACCGGTCTCACATAGCGCACCCGTTTCAAACGACACCTTCGCCGCAACGGCCTCGGTGGACACCACGCCCACCACGTGGGTCTTCAAGCCCAAGGCATCGCGGGCGGCGATGACCGCGCAAATCCCCGAGCCACAGCCTATCGGCACATAGACGGTGTCCAGGTCCGGCACCGCGCTGAACAGCTCCAGCCCATAGGTTGCCACGCCCTTGACCAACTCGGGATGGAACGGCGGCACCAGGTAGAGGCCATGCGCTTGAGCCAGGCGTGCGGCTTCTTCACGGGCCTCGTCGAAATCGCGGCCATACTCGACCACCTCGCCGCCAAAACCGCGCATGGCGTTGTTCTTCTCCACCGAGTTACCTTGCGGCACGACGATCAACGCTTTCAAACCCAATGCAGTGGCCGCCAGCGCCAGGCTTTGGCCATGGTTGCCGCGAGTCGCCGTGACGATGCCTTTTGCCTCTGGGTGCTCGTGCTTGAGCCAGCGCACAAAGGTCAGGCCGCCGCGCACCTTGAAGGCCCCCGTCGGGGTGTGATTCTCGTGCTTGACCCACACCGTGCAACCCAGCCGCTCAGCCAACAACGGCCAGGCGTACTGGGCGGTGGCGGGCATGACTTGGTAGAGGTGGTGGGCAGCGTGTTCGATGTCGTCGCGGGTCAGTGTGTGCATGATGGGCCTCCAGGTTTTGCCCAGTCTAATCAGGGCGCCACCGGCGGGCTTTCAGAAAACTGACCTGACTTTCAGGCCCTCTCTTCACTACTATGCTGTTCATGAACCCTCGAAACCGCCAACCGCCGCCCTCACCTGAACCGGTCCGTCGTATCGAAGCTGGGCCCTGGGTGATCGAATTGCTGCCCGGCTGCGCCTACGCCACCCGCTATGTCGCAACCCAGTCGGCGATCGGCTTTGCCTTCGACAGCCAGCGCGGCCTGCACGCCATCGGTAGCGACCGCGTGCAGCCCTTCGAGGCGACCCCCAACGGCCTGGCATTCGTCCCTGCCGAATGCGACGTGTTTTCCGAATCCCCCAGGGGCGGTGAATACCTGCGGGTCGTGCGCACCGACGGTGTGGCGTTGCCGGGGCAGCATGCGTTCAACAACCGTATCGACTCGCAGGCCATCACCCTCGCGCTGAGAATGCGCAGCGCACTGCTGCGTGCCACCCCAGAGGATGATTGGGAGGCCTGGACGCTCGGATTGGCTGAACGGGTGAAGGACCACAAGACATTATCGGCATACCCCCACGGCGCCCTCACGGGCAGACGAATGCGCCTGCTCGACGAGTTCATCGACGCCGGTCTCGACCGTCCGCTAGGGGTAAAGGAAATGTCCGGACTGCTTAGCTTGTCCGAGGGCTATTTCATGCGGGCATTCAAACAGGCAACCGGCCAAAGCCCCCACAGCTACCTGATCGACCGGCGCCTGGCCAAGGCACGGGCGCTGATGCGTGACGCCGCCGCCCGACTGACCGATATCGCGCACACCTGCGGTTTCAACTCCCAGGCGCACATGACCACGCTGTTCAAGCAACGCCTTGGCGTCAGCCCGGCGCAATTGCGCGGGTATTCGAAGCCCTGAACGAGCGGGACAAACCGCTGATACCGGTCATCTGAAAAGCGAAGTGGCACGCCAAATCAAATTGCCATCAGATGGCCTTGCAAAAACACCCGGGCCGTCTAGATTCAAACCTGTCTCCAACCACATCATCAACCACACCTGAGAGCCCTTCGAGCGAGAACGTCTATTGGCCTAACACACACACTTGGCGTTGCTTTCAATTACTGACACGGAATCAGTCATAACAACAAGAGGGATGCTTGATGAAGCATGGCCGTGGGTATCGTTTGCTCTCGCAAAAAGGAGCAGCCAGACATTTCTGGCTGTCATTGGTTTGCTTTTCAGCCCTGGTGATCGCCAGCTTCTTGCTGTTCGAACAACAGATCCAGGACTTCCTGACCCATCTCAACCTGTACCTGCCCTCGACGCCCGCGCAGAAACTCTACCTGGCGATGTTACTGATCGCCCTGCTGACGCTGGACGTGGTGCTGCCGGTGCCGTCGAGCATGGTCGCACTGCTGGCCGTGGCCATGCTCGGCAGCGTGGGGGGTTACCTGGCGATTTTCGTGGGTCTGTGTCTGGGCGCCGGGCTGGGCTATGCGCTGGGAGCCGGTTATTTACGCTTGCTGTCCGGCCGCCTGGGCCTGCATCAACGCCAGCCGGGGCAACTGGCGTACCGGTTGGGCACACTGTCGTTGATCTGCCTGCGCGGGGTCCCGGTATTGGCGGAAACCTCGGTCGTCGCCGCCGGCATGCAACGCTACCCACTGCGCGCGTTCATCCTGGTCACCACCCTGGCCAACGCCGGCCTTGCATTGGCTTACAGCGCCATTGGTACCTTTCTCGTCGAGCAGAACGCGCTGTTGGTGACCCTGCTCGCCAGCATGGTATTGCCCGGGCTGTTCATCGCCGGGTACAGCCTGTTCAAGAACCTTCGCCGGCATGACGCGCAGCAAGCGTTGCACGGGCGCTTCAAGGTCAGCTACGACTACCCGGTGGTGTTCACCGATCATGTATTCGATCCGCTCAATCCCTGCCTGCACCGCCAGCTCATGGCCGGCCACAGGGGCCCGGTCACGGTGTTGATATTCGCCGATGAACAACTGCTGGACAGCGCCCCGCACCTGCTGGAACAGATCAACGCCTACTTCGCCAGCCACTTTCCAGACCTGCACCTGCAGGCGCCGCCGATCGCGGTTCCGGCCGGCGAGTCGAGCAAGGATTCACAGGTGTTGCAGCGGCTGTACACCGACATGCTGAAACATGGCTTGGACCGGCATTGCCATGTGCTGGCCCTCGGTGGCGGCGCGGTGCTGGATGCGGTGGGCTACGCCTGCGCCACCTTCCACCGCGGCATTCGCCTGATTCGCATCCCAAGCACTGTGCTCGCCCAGAACGACGCTGGTATCGGCGTGAAAAACGGCATCAACGCCTTCGGCCAGAAGAACCTGCTCGGCGCCTTCTATCCCGCCACCGCGGTCATCAACGACTTTCAATTGCTGACCAGCCTGACCCGGCGCGACCAGATCGCCGGGCTGGCCGAGGCGGTCAAGGTGGCGCTGATCAAGGACCAGGCGTTTTTCCAGTGGATGGAACAGCAGGCCGACGCCCTCGCCCACTTCGAACCAGGGGCCAGCCGCTATGCGATCCGCCGCTGCGCCGAATTGCACCTGGCGCACATCACCGGTGCCGGCGACCCATTCGAACGCGGTAACGGGCGGCCATTGGACTACGGGCACTGGGCCGCCCATAAACTGGAGAATCTCTGTCAGCACCGACTGCGCCATGGCGAAGCCGTCGCGGTGGGCATGGCCCTGGATGGGCTTTACGCCAATGCCCTGGGGTTGTTGAGCGACAGCGACACCGAACGGGTGCTGAACCTGCTGCTCAAGCTCGGCTTCTGCCTGAACCCGCCGGAGCTGACCTTGAAAGATGCACTGGGGCGCTCGCAGGTTTTGCTGGGGCTGGAGGAGTTCCGCCAGCATTTGGGCGGACAACTCTCCATCCCCATGCTCAGTCGGATCGGCGAGTCGGTGGACTTGCATGAAATCGATACCGCGCGAATGGAGCAGGCCTTGCAGCGCCTGTCCACCCAAGTCGACCTTGCCCCGACCCTGAACGAGCGCTGTGCGCAATGAACCAGACGGCGCCGACCCTCAAGGCCTGGCTGACCCTCGGCCGTGTGTCCAACCTGCCCACGGTGTGGACCAACACCCTGGCCGCCGCCCTGCTCGCCAGCAGCGCCGGGGCCCTGGCACCGCCGTCGTCCCTGGTGTGGATCCTGCTACTGGCGGCACTGTCGCTGCTGTACCTGGCCGGCATGCTGTTGAACGACCTGTTGGACGCCGACTGGGACCAACAACATCATAATCCCCGCCCCATTACCCTGGGCCTGGTCAGCCGCCAGCAAGTACGGTTGGCCACTGCGTTGTTGCTGGTGCTGGCCGCGGCCTCGCTGCTGGGCCTGAGCCGACTGATCGAGCAGCCGCACTGGCTGCTGGCCAGCGCCACCCTGTTGGTGGGCTGCATCCTCGGTTACAACCTGCTGCACAAAAAATACACCCACAGCGTCTGGCTGATGGGTGCCTGCCGCTCGGCGCTCTACCTCACCGCTGCGGCCAGTCTGGCGGTGCCACCCGAACCGATCTGGCTCTGCGCCATTTTGCTGGGGGTCTACATCAGCGGCCTGACCTACCTGGCTCGCCAGGAACACCGCAACCAACTGATCAGCCGCCTCCCCCTGCTGCTGATGCTGAGCCCGCTGGCCTTGGCGATCTACGCCGGCAGCGCCTGGTTTTGGCCGGTGCTGCTGTTATGGCTGGGCTGGTTGGGCTGGCACTACTGGCGCAACCTGGCCAACCCACGGCAACGGCAGGTTCGCGCCTTTATCGGCGCCGGCTTGGCAGCCCTGCCGCTGTTCGATGCCCTGGTGCTGGCCGTGGCTAACCAGCCCTTGGGCAGCTTGTTATGTGTCCTGGTGTTTTTCCTGCTTCCTCATTTCCAACGCTGGATCAAACCAACATGAACACGGACGTGACTGCACCGGCATCGGCGGCCCTCGACATGCGCCACGACTGCCTGAACGAACAACGCCAGCATTTCATCCGCCAGTTCGAGGAAACCGAACGGCGATGGTGGCATCAGGCACAGGAACGGCTTGCCCGACACCCGGACGCCAACACCGCGGCGCTCATGAGCAGCCAATGCAAGCGCAACCTCAAGGAGCGTGCGCAGCCCGGCAGCGACGGCTGGAGCAACGTCCAACTGGCGCGGGCGTTGCTGCTGGCCCAGGTGCTGGAGCAGCAGCCCGCCGCCGGGCAAATCCCCCTGTTGCACCAATTGTTCCTGTGGGGCGACGACCAGGAAAAAATCGCCACCTTGAAGGCCCTCGATTGGCTCGATAGCTGCGGGGTGTGCGTGGAGCTTGCACGCCAGGCCGGGCGCACCAGCAACAGCCAGGTGTTCGCCGCCCTCGCCCTGGACACCGCCTACCCGTCGCGTCACTACAACGAACAGGCCTTCAACCAACTGGTGTTGAAAGCGCTGGGCATGGGCCTCGATGTACGACGCCTGATCGGCCTGGCGCAACGACAAAGCGTCACCCTCAACCAGTTGGCCCTCGACCTGTTGGACGAACAACTCGCCGCCGATCGAACGGTGTCCGCCGGACTGCCCCACGTGATTGCCTTCGATCTGCTGAGCCCGGCGCAACGTCAGCGCCTGGCCGGTCTGGGCCAGCAACGACGCTTGCCGGCGCAATGGCACAAGCACCTGGGCGGCGTTTCGCCGAGTTGATGCCCAACCGTCCCCCGCTTTTTTTGACGAGGATTCACCATGCTCAAGTACTTCGACCCGCATATCCATATGGTCAGCCGTACCACTGACGATTACCAGAACATGGCGGCCGCCGGCATCACCGGGGTGATCGAGCCGGCCTTCTGGCAGGGTCAGGCCAGGACCAGCGTCGGAAGCTTCATTGACTATTTCGACACCTTGCTGGGCTGGGAGCGTTTTCGCGCCAGCATGTTTGGCATCCATCACTTCTGCACCATTGGCCTGAACCCCAAGGAGGCCAATGACCTGTCGGTGGCCAATGAGGTGCTGGAGATTCTGCCGCGCTACCTGGTGAAAGACGGCGTGGTGGCGGTCGGTGAAATCGGCTACGACGACATCACCCCGGAAGAGGATCGCTTTCTCGCCGCCCAATTGGAGCTGGCCAAGCAATTCAATCTGCCGGTGCTGGTACACACCCCGCACCGCGACAAGATTGGTGGCACCAAGCGCACGCTTGCGGTCATCCGCGAGGTCGGCATTGCCGAGCACCTGGTGATCATTGACCACCTCAACGAACTGACGCTGCCCCTGGTGCTGGACAGCGACTGCTGGCGCGGCCACTCCATCTACCCCAATACCAAGATGTCGGAACAGCGCATGGTCGCGCTGCTGCAGCAGTACGGCACGGAAAAAATGGTGGTCAACAGCGCCGCCGACTGGGGCATCAGCGACCCGCTCAAAGTGCCCAAGACCGGCCAGGCGATGCTGGTCGCAGGCTTCAGTGAAGCGCAAGTCGAACAAGTGCTGTTCCACAACCCGGTGGACTTTTTCGCCCAGAGCGGCCAGTTGGACAAAACCCTGGTCAGCACGCCCCTGCCCATCGATCAACGGCGACAGTGGCAGGACAACTCCGCCCTGCGCGGCCAGGAACCGGTGATCAAATGAGTGCCCGCACGGGTTGGACGGCCATGCAGATCGGCTATTGCAGCAACGTGCACCCGACCCATGACCTGGGCGGGCTGCGCGCATCCGTCGAACGGCATTTCCAGACCGTACGCACATTGCGCGGGCTCGACACCCAGGACAGTGGCTTGTGGATCAGCGCCCGCGCCGCCGCCGAACTCCAACAAGCGCCGGCCCGCGCGGATTTCCTCGACCTGCTGCAACGCAGCGGACTGCGCCTGACATCACTCAATGGGTTCCCCTACGGCCAATTTCACCAAGGCGCGGTGAAAGCCGACGTCTACCTGCCCAACTGGGCCGATCCGCAGCGGCTGGCGTACAGCCTGGACCTGGCTCGATTTCTCGCCCAGGCCCTGCCAGCGGACTGTGCCCAGGGGGTGATCTCCAGCCTGCCGCTAGGCTATTCCGCCCACTGGAGCCCGACGCTACAGCAACGTGCCGAGCACCAACTGCGCGAGCTCACCACCGCGCTGGCGCGTCTACAGCGGGAGACGGGCAAGAAGATCGTGGTCTGCCTGGAAATGGAGCCCGATTGCGTGCTGGAAAACACCGACCAGGCCATCGCCTTCTTCCGCCACTGGCAAGCCACGGACCCGCACCATGAACACCTGGCGCTGTGCTTTGACGTTTGCCACCAGGCCGTGATGTTCGAAGACTGCTATCAATCACTGGACCGATTGCGTCAGGCCCAGGTCCCCATCGGCAAGATCCAGTTATCCAATGCACTGATTTGTCATCTGCCTGAGGACGAGCACAGGCGCGAACAGGTGCTCAAAACGTTGAGCAGCTTTGCCGAGCCCACCTACCTGCATCAAGTGAAGGCCCGCGATGGGCGGGACCGGTTGTCGGCCTGGGCGGACCTCCCCGCGGCCCTGGATGATTGTGAGCAGCGCCGCGCCTCTCATCCCGAACTGAGGATTCACTTCCACATTCCGCTGTTCAGCGAACACCTGCTGCTGCCCGAACTCAGCGGCAGCCAGCTTGCCCTGGCGCAGACGTTCGAATTTTTGGCCGACCATGGGGATGTTCGCCCCGTACTGGAAGTGGAAACCTACAGCTGGGGCGTCCTGCCCAGCCAGCTACGGCCCACGACCGAGCACGCCCAACTCCAGGGCATCGCGGCGGAGTTGCATTGGGTCGAGGATCAGTTGCAGCAACGCCGCTTGCTGCAACCTCAAGCGCTGGAGGTTCGTGCCCATGCGCGCTGATCCTGTGCGCCAGCCGCTGCTGCTGATCAACGTGGTCGGCCTGACGCCCGCGCTGTTGGGTCCCGCGACACCCTGCATCAATGCGCTGTTGAAAACGGCCAAGATGGCCACGCTGCAACCGGTGTTCCCGGCGGTCACCTCGACCGTGCAGGCTTCGATCCTTACCGGACAGCCACCATCGGAACACGGCATCGTTGGCAACGGCTGGTATTTTCGCGATCAGGCCGAGGTACGTTTCTGGCTGCAACCCAACGCACTGATCCAGGGGGAAAAGGTCTGGCAGACCCTCAAGCGTCAGTACCCCGGGTTTCGCTGCAGCCAGTTGTTCTGGTGGTACAACATGTATGCCGACGTGGACGCCGCCATTACCCCTAGGCCACATTACCCGGCCGATGGCCGCAAAATGTTCGGCCTGTATTCGACGCCGGCCTCGTTGCATAAGCGTATCGAGCAGCAGATCGGCGAATTTCCCTTTCCAGGTTTCTGGGGCCCGGCGGCCGGCATTGCCTCGAGCCGCTGGATCGTCGATTGCGCCATCACCGAATTCCAGCTCAACCGCCCCGACCTGCAATTGATCTACCTGCCCCACCTCGACTACAGCCTGCAACGCCTGGGGCCCGATCACCCGGCGATTGCCGACGAGGTACGCGCCATCGACAGCGAAGTCGGGCGTCTGCTGGCCTTTGCCCAAGCGCAAGGCGCGGCGGTGATGCTGCTGTCTGAATACGGGATCGAAGCCGTCTCCCAATCTATCTCCATCAACCGGTTATTGCGCGCCGAAGGCTTGTTGCAGGTACGTCAATCGCTGACCTGGGAGTTGCTCGACCCCGGTGCCAGTGCCGCGTTTGCCGTGGCCGATCATCAGGTCGCGCACATCTACGTGAAACAGGCGCACGACATCCCTCGGGTCAAGGCGCTGTTGCAACGCCAGACCGGCATCGAGCAGGTACTGGATAAAGCCGAACAACAGGCCTGGCAACTGGATCACCCCCGTAGCGGCGAGCTGGTGGCCGTGGCCGCCGCCGGTTACTGGTTCGATTACTACTACTGGTTCGACGAGCGCAAGGCTCCCGACTTTGCCCGCACCGTGGACATTCATCGCAAGCCAGGTTACGACCCGCTCGAGCTGTTCATCGACCCGGCCATTCGCTTCCCGACATTGAAAGTGGCGCGCCGCCTGCTCCAGAAAAAGCTCGGCTTTCGCTACTACATGGACCTGATTCCGCTGGACACCCGCCTGGTCCGCGGCAGCCATGGCCGGCTGCCCGCGAGCGAGAAGACCGGCCCGCTGCTCATCACCAATTGTGATCTGGCGTTGCCGCAGCACCTTGCGGCCACGGCGGTGAAGCAACTGCTCCTGGAACACTTCCGGGGGCACCCTCATGCCGATACGGCGAATGCCAAGGAGCTTCCATGCGGCGAGCCATTTCCATAACTGTTCTCAGTGCCCTGGCCGGTTTGGCCCAGGCACAGGACACCAACAACTTCGATTGCAGCAACTTCCTGCAGTTTGGAGCAGACATCAACCAGACTCGGACCGCGTTTGCCCAGAGCCCCGAGACCATGGCCTGGAACTGGTTCGTCTGCTTGAACCAACCCAGTACCGCGCAAAGCAGCAATCTCGTGTGGGAGATGATGAAGCCCTCGGACCAGGTCTACCTGCCCAACGGCGCTCCACCGGGCACCTATGACAGCTCCGCGCCGCTCCCGGACGCGGTGGTGACGCAAGCCAAGGCACAAGGCATGGACCTGTCCCGATCCTTCCATAACATCAATGCCACCCAACAGGTCGATGGCCTGATCCTGCAAATGGGCGGTGCCGTGCCCGATCCCCAACAAGGCCATCCGGTACGCTTTCAGTTGCTGATGGGCAAGGACACGTTCGATTACGTCGTGAAGAAGCAGGTCTACAACATGAATGGCCAGGCCGCCCTGGCCAACGACCTGGACTTCCCCCCCACCGCCTGGGAGTTGAAAGCCGCGTGGCTGTGGATCGGCACGGACACGACCTACCGACAAACCCTGGTGAACGACGGCTACTACATTGCCCAGGCCTACTACCGGCAGGACGACGGTACTTACCAGGTCGGCTATGTGGCATTGAGCGGCCTGCATGTCGTCAACAAACTGAATGCCGACTGGGTCTGGACCACCTTCGAAAACATCAACAACAGTAAATACACCGTCACCAATGCCGCCCCGCCTGCGCCGATGACCAACACCACGGGGCCGACCCCGGCCGCCAAGCCGGTGAATGCCAGCTTCCAGGCCAACAATCGGAACCTGTCGAAGTACGAGTTGATCGGGGTCGAGTTCCAACCCATCACCCAGGTACTGGCCAACTCACAACTGGAATCGGCGTTCCAGAACACCTCGTCCTGCCTGGCCTGCCACGGCACCGCCGCTTACTCGAACGACAAAGGCTACTTCAATTTCGCTCTGAACCAGGGGGGCGGCATCGTCTATCCCACCACCCCGCTGCCGCCCTCGGCATTCGATGGCTACAAAAAACTGGACTTTGTCTGGTCGCTGAAACGCGCCCAGTGGCAACGCTAAGGAGCATGACATGAGCGTATTGAATTTCCCCCGTATCTACCTCAACGGCCATATGTTCTGGAACCCGCCAACGGCCAATAACAATGACGTGTATCCGCTGTATGACGCGGTCAACGCGGACATCAACTGGCCGTTCATGAGCCACTTCGACATCAACGCCGCGAACGCCCCCACCCTACTGATGCCCTGGGCCATCAAGCCCCTGACAATGGCCGAGCTGCCGGCCTATATGCTGCAGGTACCGACCAATGCCAACCCGAAAACCTACCCGTACATGCCCGCCGAATGGGATCTGTTTGGCGACAACGCCTGCGGCACGGTGAGCTACAAAGGTACTCGCTCAACGATCATTGGCGGCGAGCTGCAGGCCAACACCTACATCACCGAGGATGCGTTGGTTGGCAGGGACTACCAGCTGCTCGGCAATCCCTTTGGCAGCAACGCTCCGACTGCCGCGCGCTTCGTGGACGTCAGCCCGTGGCAGAACACCTTCACCGCGTTGTACTTCGACAAGCTGATGCTGGGGGATACCACCTGTGGCCTGACCCTCAATCGCCAGTATCGGATGATGGACCGGTTCCTGAATTTCAATTGGGGCGCCTTCGGTGGCCTGGTGTATGTCACCACCACCTGGCAGTCCTGCTTTCCCCAGGAAAACCTGGAATGGGTCATCGGCGATTCGGCGCTGCTGAGTAACCTCCAGCAGCAGATGAAGCTGCAAGGGGCGAAGGGCCTGATGTTCAGGTTCTCCACCTACCTGACCTGCTACGACAGGAACGGTGTTTTCAACGACTTCCCGTACGTCAACACCCGTTCCAATGCCCCCTCGGATACGGCTCGTCTGCAAGCGATGTATCAGAAGGGCCTGGACAACGTTTCCGGCATTTTCTTCAACCCCGCCTACAGCCGCACCGCCGCGACCCTGGGCCTCTGGTTCGCCGACGAATACCCGACCGCCCCCGCCGGCCTGCGCCTGGTGCCCGCGAAGGCCGTATCTGTTGTTCAACCAGGCGGGGCTCCCCAAAACGCCACACTGGGCGTGACTTCGGTGCAGATTACCGGCAACACCCTGTCGCTGGATCTGGCCAACACGTTCCCGTTCTATCCGGTAGAGCCCGATGCCCCCATCCTGACCGCCGAAAAATTCCAGGCCGGCGACTATCAACTGGGTGTACGCGAGGGTGATCAATTCACGCCGGTCGTGGACTTCGGTTTCGACCGATATAACCAGGCAGCCTTCGACAAACGCTCCGGCCTGCAGGACTTCCCCCTCAGCGACGCGGACCTGACGAAACTACAACCAGGTCATCCATTGGAGCTGCGACTGAAGCCCACAGCCGCCCCGACACCGGTGATCGCCGCCACCCAACAGACCTGGACCGCCGAAGTGGTGGAGAGCGGCAGTTTCATCGACGTGGGCGACCACAAGACACTGACCATCATGGTGCAGAAAAATGGTCAGCCGGCGGCCAATACCACGCTGTGGGTGGCGGAATATGGTAACCCCTACATGGTGACCACCAGCGACTACTACCTGGCCTCCAGCAACGCGGCCAATTTCACGCTGTTCTTCGACCACCCGAACGACCCCAACCTGAACAAGGCCAATCTGCCGAACTTCAATAACGCGCCGCCCGTACAAAACTATCTGGCCGAAGGCAGCGGCCGCCGACTGACCGCGCTGCAGAATACGGATCAGTCCAGTGGAGACCCGATCGGTTATCAGCAATTCCTGCAGGGCGACGGCAAACCGGTCACGATCGACTTGCACCCTTGCCTGGCATTCGATGCCGGCGTCTACGCCACCGGAACCCTGAGCGACGACGTCCACGCCACCCCGGTGGATTACTCCTATGTAACGACTACGACCGACGCCAACGGCATCGCCCAGGTGAGCTTCAGGGCCGTGGCCCCGGGCTTCCCGACCTTGCGCTTTTTCGTCAAGGAAGGCACCAGCGATCCGGTCATTCCCTTCAGCTTTCCCCTGCCCCAAGCCTACATCGACTTCCTCACGCCGCTCCGTGTCCTGCCCTTGGACCTGCAGCTGCAACAGGACTTCATCAACTACTGGAACACCGTCTACAAGGATCAGAACGCCGCCACGCAGCTGTGGGAGGGCTTCCTCTACCCACGCATCCTGCAGACCTTCTATTACCTGTACCCGATCATGAACAAGTACATGCCGCTCAACTCCCAGGCACGTGTCGAAGGCGCCATCGACCAGTTGATTGTGCTGATCAGCAAGCCCTACCAGGAGGAAAGCACGCTCTCGATGCCCATCACCCGTGACATGTCCCAGAGCCGTCGTGCGGTATTGGAGCTGTGGGCCAAGAAGCTGGTGAAGCGCAACTACCCGCCACAACAACTCAAGATGAGCGATTACGACAACCTCTGACCGTAACGCTGTTCATCCCAGGAGGATAAACCACTGTGGGAGCGAGTCGGTGGGAGCTGAGCTTGCTCCCACCGACTCGCACACAGTGTCACTTGGTACTTTTCAAAGGAATGACCTATGAAAACCAGTCTCTTGAACCGGTTGTTGCTGTTGATCCTGCTGTTCAGCCCACCTCTGTTCGCCGAGGACAGCGGCGCGGTGTACTTCACCATGGGGGTGCACAACACCGAGGGCTGCAACGAACAGAATGGCAACTGCATCGCCAAGCGCGCCCCGGGCGACCCTTCCGATCCTTTTTTCCCGGCGTTCTGGATCAGCGATTGGACCATGTACCGGGTGATGCACAACTACGAAAAAAACCCGCCGCCCTATAGCAATCCGCCCTCCACCCTGACCCCGGCGGACTACACCGTCTCCCAAGGGACCAGCTACTACGACACGGCCTATATCCCGGCCGATGGCGACGGCTTCGGTGCGATGATGGAGCACTATGAGAAGTACTGCCTGCCGATCTTCCCGATCAAGAACAACAACTACACCTGCTCCTTCGTGTCCCTGGGCAACAAAGCGTACTTCCTGACCTACCCGCAGGATCGCCCCAAGGACATGCCGGCCTGCTGCATGTTCTCGCCGATGAATCATCCGCCGCGGCAAAACTTCATCCAGCACCTACCCTACAGTGCCGAGCGCAGCAAAAACCTCAACGGTAGCGTGCAGGCCTACGCGCTGGACCTCCAATCGCCGCAGGGTCCGATCCTGTTCGGTTATGCCTTCTACAAAAAGATGTTGGGGCACCCGCCCTACCGGCAACCCCAATCGTTCTTTTTCTCCGGTGACACCAGCGTCGCCAATGCCCCCATCGTCAGCCAGAACTACACCAACTTCCGCACCGCCAAACCGGACCCGGCCCAGACCTGGGCGCAGGTGGCCGCGATGTGCCCGGCGAATCCACCACCCTGCCAGTTGTTCGAGCCACCGGCTTCACAGAGCAACGGGCAAAAGGCGCAGTGGAACAAGCTCATGCAGCGCAAACCCTGACCAATGACGAGGGATCGCCATGAACACTTCAGTGCGTTTCACCCTGGTACTACTGGGTTTAGCCACTCTTCCGGCCCTGGCCCTGGAGCAATCCCAGGAACACGCCTTGCGACAGGCGCAGGCCACCAGCCTGAATTGCCAACCGCCCAGCACCGCGCCGGCGGCCAACGCCAGCCAGGATCTGTTCGATCAGTACAGCTGGCAGCTGTTCATCGCCGTGAACTGGCCCGCCCAGGCGGGGCAGCGCGGTGATCCCGACTGCAGCAAACAACCGGGGGACCCTGGCTACACCGTCTGGCAGACCTACAAAACCGTGGAAGAAACCTTCCTGCCACTGGGGGCCGATCCAGGGCCCTGGAACACCCCGCAGCTTGCCAAGAGTCTGGGCATCATCAACATCGCCGCGCTGAAGAACAGCTCCCTGGTAAATGCCGTCGACCAGGCCGTCGGCGGTTGGCTGATCGACCAGGCCGGCAACCCGACCTACTACGACATCTCGGCCAACGAGACCTCCTACAACTACATCGTCGCCAACCAGTTCTATAACGCCGATGTGGTTTCCAAAGCCAACAACATCAACTTTCCCTACGGGGTCATCGAGGTCAAATCGAGCTGGCGCATCCTCACCCCCAACGACAATGCCAGCCACTACCTGACCATGTTGGCGCGCGTGGCCACGTTCGACGACCAAGGCCAGCGCACCGGCGTCACCGAGGCCTACCTGGGCCTGGTGGGGCTGCACCTCATCACCAAGGTGAACGGCTATCCGCAGTGGATCTGGTCGACCTTCGAGCAGATCGACAACGTTGCGCCCAAAGCACTGGTGAACGGTGTGTGGGCCGACCAGCCGGCCTCCGGCACGGCCTATTCCTACTTCAACGCCAGCGCCCCGCCAGCCACCCTCAACCAGTCGCCCTGCGACTGGCAGACCCAGGGTGCGCACCTGGTCTGCGTGCCCAAACCTGGCACCACTTTCCAGACCCCGAACCCATTGAACCGGTACACCCCGATCGCCGAGATCACCAACGAGGTCAACGCCCGCTACCGCAGCGACCCGGACCTGCAACGCAGCGTGTTGAAGTACTACCAACTCATCACCACCCAGCGCCCGCTGATGCCGGACAACCCCAGCAACCCGCTGGGCCAGCCGACCCCCGCCCTGTCGGCCAACGTGACCATGGAAAGCTACATCCAGCCCAACAGCAGTTGCATGAACTGCCACTCCATGGCGACACCGGTCAAGAGCCCCTACAAATCCGATTACTCCTACCTGTTCAAATTCGCCAATGCGCCTGTCGGCAACACCATCAAGGACGAGGAATAACTCATGAGCATCCTGAACGGACCACGGCTGAACTTCTGGGGCGGCATCCGCACCGACGTCAGCCTGCCGAACAACTCCCCGACCATTCCTTACGATGGCAACGATGACTGGCCGCTCTTCGACCTGACCACCTCGACCCTGGCACCGGGCGCCGAGCCCTACACCGATGACCAGTTGAACAACATGATCAATGCTCCCGCCGGCAACTACTACACCGCCGGTGGCTGGAATCACTACGGGCAGCATGTCGTCGACATGCAGAATGCCCTGATCAGCTCCCAGGGCATCCCCGGCAGCATCAACACCACCGGCGACCTGGTGGGCCAGGCCGTCTATTTGCTCGGCTCGGTGGACCCGGTGACCGGCCAGGGGCCCGTTTCCGGCCCGATGATGGTGGACTTGGACCCCACCGCCTCGACGACCACCCAAATCTTCGTCGGCGGCCTGCAAATCGGTGGCAACGACAACATCCAACTGCTGATCCGCAGCAACACCGTGTGCAGCAGTTTCGACGTGGCGGGACGTGTGCTGCTGCCGAAAAAAATGGACGCGCCGGGCTCTTTCCACGCCAGCGGCACCTTTCAACTGACCTTTCCCTTGAGCAGCATTGTCAGTTGGAACCAGAACAGCAGCGGCCTGCGCTCGATCATCCAGGCACCGGGGGCGACGGGCATCGTCCTGCGTTTCGTCATGTTCGAAATGTGCCCCGCGATGACCACCGAACAACTGGACGCTGACTATGCCGCCGGCCGGTACACGCCCAACCCGAGCATCGGTCGGGTCATCGGTACACTGGCCCCGGCCTTCGCCGACGAGCCGTTGAACTGCCAGCCGGGCCGGCAACTGGTCAACCAGAGCACGGGCAATGCCGGCTATGCCGACCTGGACAACACCGGTTACCTGAGCATCGACATGGTGAATGTCATTCCGAAGGAAACCTTCCGGGCCGTCAGGGACGACATCACCAGCCCGATCGGACCCAACGCCAATTACGGGACCGTGACCATCAGCGCCGGCGCCACCCCCCTGATGACCCTGGAGCCGACCAGCCGCTTTTTATTCGACTACTACGTGTATGGCGGCATCGTCGACCTGCCCCTGACCGCCGACCAGCTACAGGCAGTACGGACCTCTGCCTTGACGATCAACGCACCGGGCAAGGTCGCCGGGACCACGTTGCAAGCCACTGAGTCGACCTATCGGATCTATGCCGACCAGCGCAACGTCTACTTGGAGGACTACCCCAACGGTCTGTCGATCACCTTGCAGGTCAGGTACCTGGGTGGGGCGGTCCCCAGCCCCACCGAAATCGGCCTGAAGGCAATCCCGGCAGCGGATCCTCCCACGTACAAAGAACCGCAGTACTGGGACTTCCTCGACTACCCTGACTCGCTGACGGTCAGCGCCGGCCAGCTTTCAGCCAGCTTCCCCGTCACCGTCAAACCGGGCAGCGCCGCCCAGGCCGGCTTCGTCGCCCTGACCTGCACGGCCAACGGCCTCGACAGCAGCGCTTACTTCACCAACTTTCGCAAGTACGCCCAGACCGACTTCGGCATTCCCCAGGGCACCACTATCACCTGGCCGCTGATGTACCCCAACGTCCTGCGCTTTCACTACCTGGCGTTCCCCGCCATGTCGCGCTATATCCCGCTGAATCAGCCCGACGCCATCATGGGCGCCAAGAACCCCATCCTCGCCCGCACCTCGGACGCCTACAAAGGCACCACGCTGTTCATGCCGGTGGTGCGCTCGATGTCGCCCTGCCAACGGGCGTTGCTGCGGGCCTATCTCACCGGTGAACCGTGGCAACCGCCGCAATGACCGTATCCCCTGCTCATTCACGGAGAGAGCCTATGCCCGTTCCCCTTCAGATCCCCGCACACCCCGGGGAAAGCCTGCGCCCCAGCACCTTTGTCGCCGAGGACCTGCTCAACCCTCGCGGCCTCTGCCTGCAAGCCGACGGCAGCCTGCTGCTCACCGAAGCAGGCTCGGGATTGCCCGACCAACCCTTCAGCGGCCGTATCAGTCGACTGCGACCGGATCCGCAGCGACCCGGCGCCTACCTGCCCCGCGAAACCCTGGCGCAAGGGTTTCGCGCGATGAACATGCAGGCGCGCATGCTGCGCGATGAAATCATGGGGGTGTCGGACATTGCCTGTGGTGACGGACGCTGCCTGGTCAGCCAGACCGATTACATCACGGGCTCCAAACTGCTGGACCTGCAATTCACACCGCCCGAACCGGTCTTTCATAGCCGTGGCAACCTGAATGCGCTGTGCTACCACCCGACCCGCCGCAGTTGGCTGGCCGTCAAGCCCGATACCAATCAGTTGGTGGAGTTCGTCACAGGCCAGCAAGAGCGTGTGCTGGTCCAACTGCCCGAACTGGATCAAGGCCAGGAAGCCGTTCCCGTTACCCTGGTGTACGAACCGGCGACAGACGCCGTGCTGATCAGCCTGTTCTCGGGCGAACTGCACAGCGACCCGAGCCGCAAGGGCATCGACTTTGCCGAGAAAGCCGGCCAGGTGATCCGGGTCTGGCCCGCCAACGCCAGGATCGACATCCTGATTCGAGGCCTGCAACTGCCCACCGGGCTGGCGCTGCGCCCCAACGGCCAACTGCTGGTGCTGGAACTCTGCGAGCGCCTGCAACAACCGCTGCTCCCCGACTGGAACGGCGAACCCCTGCATGGCGGCTTTACCCGCTTCAGTGGACGACTGCTGAGCTGCGACTTGCTGACAGCCCAGGTCACCGTGCTCGCCCGCGACCTGGATACCCCTTCCAACCTGTGCCTGTTACCCGACGCGGTACTGGTCAGCGAAGGCATGGGGCTGGTCGGGCGGCCACTGCCTACGCCAGATGGAAGCGTGGTGCCGTTAAACGGCAGACTTCGGCGGGTGCAACTCTGAACAAACACTCAAGGCCGTTTTTGCTTGCGTCAGCCAGCGCTGACCATCACGCCACCATTCGCCATGACAACCGATACAGCTGGCACGGTCCGACGCCAGTAACGCAACCACCTACACCGCTTTCGCGAGCAGGTTGGCTCCCACAGGGGGATTGGCGATGGACGAAAATCTTGCAGCCGCCCCCAAAAAACGTGGAAGCGAGCTTGCTCACGATGACAGTTGTACGGTCAATATCGATTCATGGGACCGTCGATCCAGGCAGCGGTATTAGCGAACCAGATGCTGGACACCCGTCGCTGGTCCATCAGCAAGGCTAGCGGAGGACTACAGGGGTTCTGCAGTCTGGATGAGCGAGTTCAACACCAGCTTGATTTCAACAGCTGGGTCTTTATGCCCTTGCAATATCAGGCCTTCCGCCAGGGCAGTGAAGGTTTTGGCAAGCGCGGCGCAGGCCAGCGGCGGCTTTTTGCCGGCATGATTGAATATGATGGTAATCAACTGGCCCAAGGCCTCGCTGTTTTCCTCATGCAAGTCGTAGTAATGCGGCGAGAATTCTTCATCGCGCAAGGCGATCAATTGCAACTCGGCATCGAGGATCGCACAGCGGGTATTGTTCTTCAGCGTGTCGATATAGGTATTCAAGCCGTGGCTCAACTGCTCCGCCGAATATCCCGATGCCAAGGTCGTACTCAGTCGGTCGATCTCAACTCGCTTGAAGCGTTGAGTCAATTGCAGCAGCAAGTCCGATTTACTTGAAAAATTTGAAAAAAAAGCGCCTTTGGAAAAGCCCGCCTCTTCGGAAATAACGTTGACGCTGGCGGCATGAAAGCCCTTCCGAATCATCAGCTCAGTGGCTGTGTCGAACAATTTATCTCTTGTTACTTGCTGGCTCTCTTCTCGACCTAGTCTCTTTTTAATCACGCCCTCGGCTCCTTTGGCCAAACAAGATAGCTATGTGTAACTGAATGCAACGAATCGACTACTCACTGTACAGAGCCCGTTTTCGCCATCATATCTTATACGCGCCTTGTTCTATCATTTACATTTTAACTTTCAGGAAGTGCCATTTATGTCCCTAGAAGTTGGTACAGCCGAAAGGGCACGCTAGATGGGCTACCAACCACGGTGTCTGCTGGGATACGGGTGAATCAAAATCTTCGCTTCGCCCCACTTGATGATTCCCTATCGTCCCGTTGAGCGGCTCAAACCGGGTATTTTCCTGCCCTCCACCACGCGCTGGAACGTAAAAAACCGGGCATGAAGTCCGGTTCAGAGCCGTCCGTTCTACAATCCGACGAAATACCACTTGATTTTCAGATACCGAATGGTTTTTAATTGCGCCGTTGGTGGAGCCCAACGCCTGATCAGCGCATCGAGTCAGTGACACCGCTCTCGATGCCATACCAGGTCACCTCACAGGAGCGGGATTTTAATGGAATATGCCTTCGTTACAGGCGCTACTGGCCTGCTCGGGAATAATGTCGTTCGCGCGCTGTTAAAGCGGAACATCAAAGTAAAAGCGCTGGTTCGTTCCGTAGAGAAAGCCAGAAAACAGTTCGGCAACTTGCCTGTGGAGTTGGTCGAAGGCGACATGCTGAATATCGAGGCCTTCGCCCATGCCCTGCAAGGGTGTGATGCCCTGTTTCATACGGCGGCCTATTTCCGCGACAGTTACAAAGGCGGGAAACATTGGCAAAAACTGTACGACACCAATGTGACCGGCACCGAGCGCTTGTTGCAAGCCGCTTATGACGCCGGTATCCGTCGTGCAGTCCACACCTCTTCCATTGCCGTATTGAAAGGCAATCGGGATCAAGTGATCGATGAAACCATGTCTCGCAGTGAGTTGGAGGCTGACGATTACTACTTGAGCAAAATACTGTCCGAACAGAAGGTCCAGGAATTCCTGACGCAGCACCCGGACATGTTTATCGCCATGGTCCTGCCAGGGTGGATGTTCGGCCCCGGCGATATCGGTCCTACTTCCTCGGGACAGTTCCTGCTCGACTTTGTCGGACAAAAATTGCCCGGTGTTCTCCCCGGCAGCTTTTCCGTTGTCGATGCCCGGGATGTGGCCGAACATCAAATCGCGGCCATCACCCGCGGCAGGTCCGGAGAGCGCTACCTGGCCGCTGGCAATCACATGGACATGAAGAGCATTTTCCAGGCGCTGTCCAGCGTCAGTGGCATAAAAGCCCCAGAACGAAAAGTGCCCCTGTTCATGCTGCGAATCATCGCGCTTATCTATGAAGGTTATTACCGGATCACCAAAAAACCGGTACTCATCAGTACGTCCACGGTCAAGCTCATGGAGCAAGAACAAGGCCGCACTCATTTCAGCCATAACAAAAGTTCAAGGGAATTGGAGTGCAAGTTCCGTCCCGTTGCTGAAACCCTGACCGATACGCTTGATTGGTACCGGAATAACAACTACACAGATGCTTAATTGAAACAATTTAGCTATAGCCTGCCTCTGTAGTACTTTTTTTGACTAGCCATACATCCAAGGATTGAGAGAGGTTGGTAAATGAAAAGCCTTTCATATAAAGAAGGTTTTCTGCATCGCTTTGTCGGTTTTTCGGAATCGTTCCCCGAGCAAGTTGCTATTCGGCATCTGGACACGGAAGAAGATACCGTTACCTATCGCGAGTTGCGCATCAAGGCTGAACAATGCAATGGCGCCCTTACAGCGCTCGGTGTATTGCCTGGCGACAAAGTAGCGCTGGTGTTGCCCAATGGGGTGGCGTTCATCGCTTATTACCTGGCGATCATCGGGCGGGGTGCCATTCCGGTCATCCTCAACTACAAGTTGACGCCCTTCGAAATGACCAGTGTCGTCAGCCTCGCCAGGCCGACGCTCGTGGTCACGACCGAAACGCTATGGGTGCAACACAGTGAGGTATTCCAGGCCGGCAATGGCGTCAGGCACTCCTTGGTACTGGAGGGTGGGAGCGAACTGTCATCGCCCTTGCCCGCCAACGCAACGGCCCTCTCTCAACTGCCTTGCCAGATCGAACCCTTGTTGTTGCCCGAGGGCAATCCGATCGTCTCGGTACAATTCACCTATCGAGGCATTGGCAGGCCCCTGGCTGTTTCTCACCGCTATCTCGACCTGACGCAATCGAGCGATGGGTTGCATGAGCACTTTCATCTGCAAGGCGTCGGATCCGTCCATCTGGTGACGCTGCCGCTGTATGCCATCTTCGGCTTGTCCGTGATGATGGTGTTTCCCCTGAGCATCGGCGCCACCCTGCTGATGACCAACACCCTGCTCAATCGAGACCTCGCTGAAGTCCTGTCCGAACATCAGGTCACCTTTGCCTGCCTGGTGCCCGACGTCATTCGCTACTTCAATACGCGTCTGGCCAAACGCAAAGGCGCGCTCTTGCCGTTGCACCCACGGCTGATGATTTACTCGGGCGGCAGCCACCTGCCGGCCGATGAAGCCGAGAAGCTAGGGAAACTGCTGGGGTGCAATCCGGTGCTGCAGGGCTATGGATTGACCGAAAGCATGCCCGTGATTGTCCAGAGCTCGGTTGGTACGGTGCACCGTGGCGCCATGGGCCAGCCGATCAGCGGTGTGCAGCTACGAATCGTCGATGCCCAGGGCCAGGACGTGGCGCCTGGGCGCATCGGTGAACTGCTGATACGCGGCTCGATGGTGATCGACGGCTACAACGATGCCGAGGACACCAATGCGCGGTTCTTCCGCGATGGTTGGTTCCACAGCGGTGACCTGGTCTGGCAGGACGACGATGGGCATGTATTTTTCTATTGCCAACGCCTGCGAATCTCGAAGATCAAGGCGCAGATGGTCGACCTGGTGGAAATCGAATCCATCGCCCTCAAGCACCCTGACGTGGTGCGCGCCAAGGCTTATATCGTCCCGGACCACAAGGAAGTCAACGTACTGCACCTGTGTGTAGAAGGGAACGGCGAGCTGACCCAGAACGCGCTGTCCACCCTGCTTTCGGGCTACCTATCGGGCTTCAAGCTGCCCAAGACCATCGAGATTACTTCTCTCAAGGAAGAGGCACATGCACGCTAACAGCACACAACCGGTCCTGGCCGTTTTTGACTTCGACGGCACATTGACCGACCGGCACACGTTCTGGCGCTACATGCGTTTTATCGTGGGCACCCGTTCGTTCTGGCTCAGAATCATTCCCCTGCTGCCCAAGATGCTCAGCGTGATCGTCGGCATCACCCCGCTGATGCAGGCGCGCCTGGCCTTCATTGCCTGTTACCTGGGCGGCCTGTCGGTGGAGCAAGAGCGTGAGCATGCCAGGTATTTCATCAGCGAGCAGTTGCCGCTCTGGCTCAGGCCCGAGGCGCTGCGGCGGCTGCAATGGCATCAATCCATGGGGCACGTCACCGCGCTGGTCAGCAATTCGCCGGAAAACTACCTGATCCCCTGGGGCCAGGCCGCGGGTTTTGACTATGTGTGCGGCACCCGCCTGGCAACGGCAAAGAACAAACTGACCGGCGGGATATCCGGTACCAACTGTGTAGAGCGAGAGAAAGTCACGCGGCTCAAAGGCTGCTTGAGCAACCTTGATGATTTTTACATTTATGCCTACGGCGACTCATCAGGCGACGATGCCCTGCTCGGCATTGCCAACTCTCCCTTCTACAGAAACTGGTACTGATCGATGAACACTCTGAACACGTTAGCCCCCAAGCATTTCAAGCGACCTGGCAGCGCCCCGACCGTGATGATCGTCGGCGCCGGCCCTATTGGCCTGTCCCTGGCAATTCTGTTGAAGAAATGGGGCGTGTCGTTCCGCATCATCGAAAGGAACGCCGGCCCCTCGACGGCGACCAAGGCAATGGCTATCCATTCCCGGACCCTGGAAATCTTTCGGGACCTGGGCGTTGCCGAGCAAGCCATCAGCGACGGCTTCACGATCAACCAGTTTTCGGTGCAGTCGAATGCCAAGCGGGTACTGAACTACAACTTCTCTTACCTGGATGCGACCTATCCCCTGCTCCTGAGCCTGCCACAGCCGCAAACGGAAAAAATTCTCCTGAAGCGACTCAAGGAACTGGGTGCCGAGGTGGAGTGGAATACCGAACTGGTGGACATAGAAAACCTGCCGGGTTCGGTGCGCATGACGCTCAAGCATGCCGACGGCACCGACGAACACTTCACCAGTCGTTGGGTGGCCGCATGCGACGGTGCTCGCAGCAACATCAGAAAACGCCTGGACATGACCTTCGAAGGCTCGTCCTACGACCGCTTCTTCATGCTCGCCGATGCCGACATCGAGTGGTCCGGCAGCAAGGATGAGGGCGCATTCTTCCTCGGTGCGCAGGACGGTTATGTGGCCGTTGCACCGATCAGCGCCCAATCCCGTTATCGGTTGTTCATCGAAATGCCCTACAACCTGCCGCCAGAAGGCGAGCGTCCGTCCTTGAGCCTGGAGAACTTCCAGCGCTTGTGCGAAGGGCGTGGGCAGAAGATGACGCTGTCCAACATTTCATCGACCACCATCGCCTCTTTCCAGCATCGCCGCGTGCAATCGATGCAACAAGGCTCCGTGTTTCTGCTGGGAGACTCGGCGCATATCGGCAGCCCCATCGGTGGGCAGTGGATGAACCTGGGGGTTTCCGAGGCCTATAACCTGGCCTGGAAAATGGCCTATGTCGATCAGGGCCTGGCGAATCCGTCCTTGCTGGACAGCTACAACGAAGAACGCTATCCGGTTGCCCTGGAAGTCGAGAACACCGCACACCGGCTGACGGGACTGATTACGGTCAGGCGTCGCGCCCTGGTCTGGCTGCGCGACAATGTCCTGCCGCTGTTGAGCAACCGGAAAAAGGTCCAGCGCAAACTGCCGTCGATGATTTCCGGTCATCAGTATCACTACAACAAAAGCGAGTACATTCAAGAATCGCTGACAAAGAAGCAGCGCAAAAACTGGAGCAAGAAAGGAAAGAAACCCGAGTTCCAGACCGCACCGCCTCGCGCCGGGCAACTGGCGCCCGATGTCGAATTATGGCAACTGCAAGGGATGCCAAGCAAACGCTTGATCGACTTGTTCCACGGGACATTCACGCTGTTGATTTTCAGCGCAACCGATCAGTTTTCCCCGTTGCTGCCAAGCTACTACACGCTCGCCAAGTCGGTGGAAAAGGACTACCCAGGCATCAAGGCCTATTGCGTGATCGACGCCTTGAACAGCGCCGGCCTGCCGGCTTGGCACTCAACGTTGCTGGACCCCGATTGGCGCCTGCACAAGCGCTACCACGCCAAGGAAGGCACGATGATGCTGATTCGTCCTGACGGCTATATCGCTTTCCTCGGCGCCGATGCAATAACGCTGATGACGTATCTGAACGTAAGGTCCGGGTTGCTCAAGGGCGCCAAAAAAACAATAACTTGCGAGACCGACGCAGTGGAACTCCAACTTTAAGTCGCTCCATGGCTACTGCCAGTTTTATGAATTGATATAAACAAGGCCCTGCCCTGGGCCATGATTTTTGATCTTTCTTACTTATAGAAATATCGACCGACTTGGTTAGGAGAATCTTATGCGCTTGCAACTTAATGATGTTGTGCAGGAATTCATCGTGTCCAATGGGAGGATAGCCCATAGTTATTTCTCTCTTTCCGAAAAGATTATTGATTCACTGTGCGAATCCAACATCGCTAAAGAATCGATATTGCTGCAACTTCTGGAACAGGCTGAAACAGTCACTGCGCATTATTTCAATGCTCATCAACAAGTCCTTGAAGGCGTTTATGCCAATGGGAACGAAGCGCCTGCCAGCAACAGTGTTCCCGTGCTGGAGCCGGCTCACTCGAACCCGACAACACCGACCCCGACGCCTGCCGCCGAAGCCGAAGCCGAAGCCGAAGCCGAAGCCGTTGAACAAGCTACCGCACTCAGCTACGGGCAATGGTTGCGCGCCGAAATCAGCTCGGTCACTGGGTTCCAAGCGCAACAGATCGACTTCGATCAAAGCTTCGAGAGCCTGGGGATCGACTCGCTGGGACTGGTGGATATGTTCGAATCCTTGGCCCAGCACTTCCCGGAAAAGAAAGAGCTGACCTCGCAGCTCTTCGATGCCCCTACCCCGACCGCCTTGCTGGCACGGCTTGAAGCCGATCCGCAGGCGCCAGCGGTGGATGTCCAAGCGTGGGTATTGGAGCAATTGGCGAGCATCACCGGCTTTACGGTTGAGCAGATCGACCCGACACAAAGCTATGAAAGCCTGGGCCTGGATTCGCTGGTGCAGTTGGACTTCCTGGAGTCGGTGGTCGCCATGTGGCCGCAGCTCAAGGCCCACGGCACCGAGCTGGCCAACGCCAAGTTCCCACAGGCAACCATTGCCCTGATTCAAGCCGCCCTGGCCGATCCAAAACCGCAGGCAGCGCCTGACGTCGAGCCTTCACCGGCCACAACGGACACTCAAGGGCCGGAACAAAACCTGCTGCTCAACGCCCTGTCTCCGTTGATCCCGGGCACTGCGCAGTCGATCGACATCCAGACGCCGTTCGCACAACTGGGCCTCAACGGCTTTGCCCGAGAGGCGCTCTGCCAATCCATGGCGCAACAGTGCTCTACCAGCGAGTTTGCCGGCGAAGCGCTGATGTCCCGTCGCACGCCCCAGGATGCCTTGTCACTGCTGGCCAGGCTGAGCTGAGCCCCGTAGCAACAGGAATGGAATCCGGGTGATCGAACAGATCACCCCGCATTTTGGCGACCAGGGAGACAGGTATGAATGACGCAGTAACAACAGCGGGCGATTTTTGCTTCAGCGCGATGGCGGGCGAATTTCCGGGGGCACCGTCCACGGATGCGCTTTGGCAATTGCTCTCGCAAGGGCAGATCGCACCGATCGAATCGATGCCGACACGCTGGGAATTGGACAAGGCATCAATCTATTCAAGCACGACCGGCGAGAAGGATCGCACGTATCTGGACAGCGCTTTTTGCCTGACCGATGACGCCTCGACCCCGTCACGGCACGAAGGACGACAGGTCGCCATTGGCAAAAAAGTGATCCAGACGCTGCTCACCCAACTCGCCGCGCAAGGCTCGGCGCTGAGCAGGGAGCGCACCGCGCTGGTGGTCGCAACCTCCTGGAGTGACGAGAGCTATTTTGTCACCGGCGCGTCCGGAAAAGCCGCCACACCGCCGGGCTTCACGCCGGGTGAGCAAGTGGCAGAGCTGGCGGCCGCCTTTGCCTTGGGTGGGCCGGCGTTATCGGTAGACACCGCGTGCAGTTCGTTCCCCTATGCCCTGGATATGGCCCAGGCGCTGGTCAACAGTGGCCAGGCCGACAACGCGATTGTCATGGCCCTCAACACCGTGCTGCCACCGGCGCTGTTCCTGGGTTTCTCGCAGTTGACGGCTTTTTCCGCCCGCGCGCGGATGGAAGCATTCGGTCAGGACGCCGACGGCATCGTGCCGGGCGAATGTGCCGTGGCCTTTCTGGTCGAACCGCTGGCCCAGGCCCTGACGGCGCAGCGTCGTCCCCTTGGCGTGCTGCGCGCCTTGGGCATGTCCGCCGACGGCGCCGAAGGCTCGGTGTTTGCACCAGGCAAACAGGCCCAGTACTCGGCCTACCAACGTGCCTATCGCGGCCTTGATCCACGCGATGTGGACTACATCGAGACCCACGGCACCGGTACACCGCTGGGGGACGCAACGGAGCTGGCCTCGCTGAACAGCTTCTTTGCCCCCCATCGCCCGGACGGCAAGAAAATCACCATCGGCTCGATCAAGTCGGTCATCGGCCATCCCCTGGCCGCTGCCGGAGGTGCTTCGCTCGCCAAAGCATTGATGATACTGCGCCATAAAGGCATTCCCCCGCAGCCCGGTTACCGCCCCAGCACAAAGGTCGACGAGACCTGCCTGCGACTCGCCACCCAGCAGGTTCACCCGCTGGAGGAGCATCAATCTGCAATCCGGATTGGCATCTCCAGTTTTGGTTTCGGCGGTGCCAACGCGCACCTGGTGGTGGATGAATACATTCCCGACAACCACCCTGCCGCGCCACTGACCGCCCCGGCGAGCGCCAGCGGCGTGGTGATGCTGGACCTTGCCATTGTCGAGGCAGAAGCAGCGCTGGGCAGCCACCGTTCCTTGCAGTCATTCCAGCAGCAACTCGATCAACCCGCCGCCCCGTCGGTGATGTTCCCTTATGGGCGTTTCGTTGATTACACCCCGGCACCCGGCCAACCGCTGCTGGGAAAATTTCTCGCACAAGACCACGTCATCGATATCGATGGCTTTGGCATGGGCCCCAAGCCATTGGCACATGTCGACCCGTTCAAGCTGTTGATCACCGATCGCGTCAATCATTTGCTGCGACGCTTGCCAGGCGTGGCCGGTTCGCCCGGCACAGCGATGGTCATGTGCTGCAACATGGGTGGCGAGCGCTTCAGCAATGCCTACAGCAGCGCCCATAACTTCTATTCCCGGGCGCAAGGTACGGCACCGGGCGTCGAGGTGACGGACGTGGCAACCATGCTGCCGAACATGTTGTCCGGCTACCCGGCGCAGATTTTTGACTTCAAGGGGTTCCATCAGACCCTGGTCGGCACCGCGGGCCTGTTCTGGCAAACCTTGCTGGCCTCGCCGCAATGGTTCAACGACGGCATTACCACGCTGCTGCTCGGCGCCGGGCGTTTTGTCAGCGGTGAAATCGAGGTCGAGCGCGCCCGGTGCAGCACGATCACGCAAGGTGAAGGACTGGGGCTGATCGCGCTGCGTCGCTATCAACCGGATGCCGCTGACAACCCCCTGCTAGTGATCCGTGCGGCGGTCCTCGCCCACGCTGCCGGCTCGTTGGAAGACGCTTGCCAACGGTTGGGCAAAGCGCCGAGCGACTATCCGAACGTTGACGTCTGTGAGTTGCAGCCTGCTGCGACGCCTGCCAGTGGATCACTGCAGGAGATGACCGGCTTCCTGGCTGAAGCCAGTGGCATCGAAACCCTGTTGGCGGTGATGTTGAAGGGCGCGACCCATTCCGTGATTGAGGTGCGCGACGCCGGCAAGACGGTGATGTGGTTGTTTACCGAGAAGCTTCGCCAATGGAGCCCGACGGCGGCCGAGGCCAGTTCGCCCATCAAACATCCCTTCATGTTGCGCTTTGCCCATTCGTCATCCCACGAACTGCAGCAGGTCATCACGTCTGCCCGGCCTGTCAGCCTGGTCCGCGAAGCGCCGAACGATGGCGTCGACGTGCAGCAACTCAGCGACATGCTCACCAGCACCCTGCTCTCCGGGCTGCGGGTGCGGGTTCGCGCCATGGAAAGCCTGTTCGCCCTGCACCGTGGCGACGCCAGCCAGCGCCCGACGCACTGGCAGCGCCGCGCGGAACATATTGTGATCGCCAACGCCCAGCGCAGCCCACAGTCGCTGCAGGCCCAACTGGTGGTGGATGAAGCGCACCCGTACTTTTTCGATCATCCCCTGGATCACATCCCAGGCATTTTGTTGCTCGAAGGCGTGCTGCAACTGATCGAACTGGCGATGCCCCCTCTGAGCGGGCGGGTCGCCTACATCAAGACCCTGACGATCAAGTTCCAGCAATACGTACAGAAGCAGGGCGTGATCGATCTGTATGTCGAGCGAGGCCAGGATCCCCAGGTGTTCAATGCGAAGGTCATGCAGGCCGGGAAAGTGATGTGCACCTGCGTCCTCGGGATGGCCTACAGCTCAGCGTTCGAGACATCGCCAGCCGGTGAATTCACCGCCACGCCCTGCCGTAACAAGGCACTGTTGCACAAGGCCAGGGAGGAGAACGTCATCGTCAGCGACATGAGCAGCGTCGCCCAGGGCCTGAGCGTGGACACCGTGAAGCTGCCACAGGAACACTTCTTCCAGGCAGGTGATCCCGGGCACTATTCGATGGTGTATTTCCTCGAAGTCGCTCGCCAGTGCTACATGCAGATCGCCCACAGCCATCTGCGGATTCCACTCAATACCCCGATGAATCTGCTGGCCTTGAGCTTCACCCTGGATCGACCCATCCCCAGGAACAGCCCGCTGTCATTGGCGCCGCAGGCTGGCTTGGATGCGTCGTTCCAGGCATTCAAGACCAACCGCATCTATATCGACCTGTTCAACCGGGGCGAAAAAATCGGTCAAGCGACCATTACCGCCCAGGTGCTGAGTCAATCCGCACCGGCAGCCTGAGCCTTGAATGAATCAACCCTCCTGCATGACCGTGCCCCTCACAACCAAGGTGTCGCCGTGAACGATGTCAAAGTGCAAATCATAGTCAAATCGCCCCCTTCTGAAATCTGGAAGATCTGGAGCAATTTTGCAGAAGCGCCGTTATGGGATACCGACGTTCGCCAGTGTCAACTCGACGGCCCTTTCCAGGCGGGGACACGCGGCAAATGTGTCCTCAAGAACGGCTTGAACATGCCACTGAAACTGGAAGCCGTGAGCCTGCACGAAAGCTATCGCAACAGTGCACGGCTGCTTTGGATCGACCTCGAATTCGATCATCAGATGCGCAGGTTTTCTGCCGATGAAACCCATGTCATCCATAGCGCGAAAATTTCCGGACCGTTGAGTTTTCTCTATCGCGGACTGCTGCGCAAAGCGTTGGCCGCCGCGATGACCACGGCACTGGACAACCTGTGCACGCTGGCTGAACAACGGGCCATCGGCGCTCCGGGGCACGCGAAAACCGCGACGCCTTTGCACCTGATGTGAATACCTCCCGGAAGGACGCGCGCTGAACGCGTCTTCCCGGACGCGCTTCGCTTACTTCTCGATAACAGCACATTTCGGATCTCGCATGAATCTACAGAAAAACACCCAATATCTTGTCATGGCCATCGTTGGTCTGGGGGCTATCGCACCCGCATCGAGTTTCGGCGACAACCTCGGCCCCTACGTCAGTGGCATGGGTGGCGTGAACTGGGTCGCTAAACAGGATCTGACCCAGAACAACAACGATTTCGTCGAGATGGAATTCAATCAACCGCTGCACTCCGGCTACGCTACCGGACTGGCACTGGGCTGGCGGTTCCCGGTCGGCCTACGGCCCGAGGTGGAACTGAGCTACCGCCGCAATACCCTGGACCAATTCAATAACCGGGTCTACGAGGGCGGAGGCAGTATTGAGGGTAAAGGCGAAGAGCAAGCCAGCAGCCTCATGGCCAACCTCTGGTATGACATCCCGAACCTGCCTGCCCCCTTGAGCCGCTTCACACCTTATGTGGGCGGTGGCCTGGGCTACGCGGTGCTGACCATCAAGGGCCTGGAAGCAGGCGGCGTCGAGTTCGGCGGCACCCATCGCGACACCGTCTCGGCCTGGCAACTCGGGGCCGGCATCGCTTACGAGCTTAGCGAGCATTGGTCCATGTCCCTGGATTACCGCTACTTCAAGACCGGCGAAGCGAACTTCGGCAAAATCCAGGGCCTGCCCCCGGCTGATGTGGAAACCGAATACAACGCCCAGTCCTTGATGCTTGGTTTGCGGTACTGGATGTAAGCGCTAGATGGATTGGCGCCTGGCCTTGGTCAGGCGTCGATTATCATCCCGACTAACGCAAAGTGCCTGGCGCCCAGCTTGTTCAATCATTGCCTCAGGTATCAGGCGCTCCAGTAACAGCGTCATCCCCTCTCGGAACAGCGGGTGTTCGTCTGCCACGATGATCCGACAAATCTTCTGGCCCCGAAACGCGTCGTTCATTGCGCCTCAAACTGCATCTTGATGACTTCACTGATTCTCTGCGCAACGCCATTGGCCAGCGGCGTGACGGATCGGATCGACTTCATGCAAACTCGCCCATGATCACCCCAAAGTTTCCCATGAATACGCCGATACATGCCTGATAAACTGACCGGCTCGCAGATAGCCCCTTGCGACGCATCGATTAAGGAGATCCAACGGACATGATTGTCGGCATTGACCTGGGCACCACCCATAGCCTGATCGCAGCATGGCGCGACGGCGCGGCGCAACTGGTGCCCAACGCATTGGGCGAGTGGCTGACACCGAGCGTGGTAGGCCTGGACGACGAAGGCCGCGTCATGGTCGGCCGCGCGGCGCTGGAGCGCCTGCAGACCCATCCCCAGGTCACCGCCTCGCTTTTCAAGCGCTACATGGGCAGCGCCCGCCTCACCACGCTTGGTCATCAACAGTTCAGGGCCGAGGAACTCTCGGCCATGGTATTGCGCAGCTTGCGCGAGGATGCCGAGCGGCATTTCGGCGAACCAGTGGAAGAAGCCGTCATCAGCGTCCCCGCCTACTTCAGTGATGCCCAGCGCAAGGCCACGCGAATTGCCGGTGAGCTGGCGGGCTTCAAGGTCGAGCGACTGATCAATGAACCCACCGCAGCCGCACTCGCCTATGGCTTGCACCAGCGCGATAACGCCAGCACCTTCCTGGTTTTCGACCTCGGCGGCGGGACTTTCGACGTGTCCATCCTGGAGCTGTTCGAAGGCATCATGGAAGTGCGCGCCAGCGCCGGCGACAACTACCTGGGCGGGGAAGATTTCGACACGCTGCTACTCCAGGATTTCGTTGCCGCACAGACGGGCAACACCGAGGGGCCACTGGCCCTTGAAGACGCGCAGCTCTACGGTCGGCTGCGCCGTGAAGCCGAACGCGTGCGCAAATCCCTGGGCCAGGAATCAAGCGCAACGTTTGCAGTACGCCAGGGCGAGCGCGAATGGCGTCGCGAATACACCCAGGCCGGTCTGACCGATCTGTATGCACCCCTGTTCAGCCGCCTTCGAGCCCCTATCGAAACCGCTTTGCGCGATGCCCGTATCCGCGCCAGTGAACTGGACGAAGTGTTGCTGGTGGGCGGCACCACCCGCATGCCCCTGGTGCGTAAATTGGCCGCCAGCCTGTTCGGACGTTTTCCCTCGATCCAGCTCAACCCCGATGAAGCCGTGACATTGGGCGCCGCCGTGCAGGCAGGGTTGAAAAGCCGCGACGCGGCACTTGAAGAAGTCGTGCTCACCGACGTCTGTCCTTATTCCATGGGCATCGAAATTACGGTCGAGTATGGCGGCAAGCTCGAAAGCGGCCATTACCTGCCGATCATCGAACGCAACTGCGTGGTGCCCGTGAGCAAGGTCAAGCGCGTGTTCACACTCCAGGACCAGCAAAAGGTCGTACTGCTGAAGGTCTATCAGGGCGAAAGCCGTCGGATCAGTGAAAACATTCTCCTGGGCGAACTGGAAATTCCGGTGCCGCTTATGCCTGCCGGGGAAGTGGGGATCGACGTACGTTTCACTTACGATACCAACGGCCTCCTGGAAGCCGATGCGCAGATCGTCCAGACGGGAGAACAACGCAACCTGGTGATCGCCAATAACGCCGGCGTGCTGGATAGCGAAGAGATCAGCCAGCGCCTCAAGGCCCTGGAAGCGCTGAAGATCCATCCACGGGATGAACAACCCAATACCTTGCTGATCGCCCGGCTGGAACGTCTTTACCAGGAAAGCCGCGGTGATCTGCGCCAACAGATCGATGAGCTGGCTACCCGTTTCGCCCAGATGCTCGATACCCAGGAACTGCACGACATCCGCGCGCTTCGGCTGCAGATCAGCGCGCAACTCGACAGCCTTGAAGAAGGTGTCTGGCGATGACTTGCTGGGTGGTACTCGGGCTGCCCGAAGACGCCGATAAGCGCAGCATCAAGCGCCAGTATGCAAGTCTGCTCAAACAGCATCGCCCAGACGAAGATCCCGAAGGTTTCCAGCGCCTGCGTGAGGCTTACGAGCAGGCATTGGAATGGGCTGACTGGCAGCAGGACGTGGCCGTCGACGAAGAACAGCCCGCCCCCATCGAGCTGCCCCTCATGGAACTGCCAACCCCGAGGCAGGCACCGACAGGGCCCTCCCCCAGCCAGCGTCTGGCGGCGCAATGCCTGGAGGCGATAGACGCGACCAACCTCGCCAGCCGCCTGACGCAGGCGCGTCTTTATGCCTGCGAGCGTGAATTCGAACACGGCCTGCTGGAGTTTTGCCTGGCGCAGGAAGATACCTACGACCTGGCCGAAGCGGCCATTGCCCAATTGCACTGGCTGACCCCTTGGCAACGCGAGGACCTGCCCAGCGCCGCCACCGAGCAACTGCGCGGCAGGCTCATGGATCTGGCATGGTCTCGCCTGACCGGGGCCTGGCACGATAGTCAACGCTTTCTCGATGTCGCCCGCCAGCTCGACGCCAGTCCTTGGCTACAGACCCTGGACGCTCGGCAATGGCTGAACCGCTGCCTGGCCATGGCCCTGCTGCAAGCACCGACTTGGTCCGAGCAGTTGTTCGATGCCATCTGCGCACAACAGGGCTGGAAGCAGACCGGCCACCATAGCCCGTGTCCAGAACCCTGGTGGAGTCAACTCCTGGCGCGCAGCCATTGCGCCACGTTCCTGGCGCAACAGGCTCGCCTCACTCAGTTCTTCGACAGCAGCGAGTCCCAGGCCTCGCGCATGCTGTTTGGATCACTCGATGAAGACGCCCGAGTGCGTTTGAGCATGACCTTCAGCGCTGCGGACTGGGATGCCTGCGATACGCTGTATCGCACCGTTCAGCTTCGCTACCCGCAGATACTGCACGAAAAGCCACAACTGAGCCCGGACAACTGGCGTGCGCTGCGGCGCCAGCCGCCGATCCTGGCCGTGCCATTGGCCATACTCGGCACTTCGATCTGCATGAGCTGGCTCTATGAATATCGACTAGGCGGCTCGTTCTACACCAGCGTGATCGATATGTTGCTTCGCGCCCTGCTGCTGGGTGTCGTCGGCTGGGGACTTCACGCAGTGTGCAAGAAACTGAGCCGCAAGGCCTGGCGCCTGGACGATTGGATAAATGTTCGTTACGGCCGCTGGCTGAGTTTACGACGGCCCTCCCCGTTGCCGATCCGCGAAAACCTCTGGGTCGCGCTGCTGGGCGGGCTCATCTACGTAGCCGGCGGATTGCCCGGGGCGGCGACCTATTTCGCAATTCTCGGTGTGCTGGGTGCCTTGAGCCGGCGCGCGCCCTTCGAACGCGGCAAGTCTATCCTGACCCGACTCTATGACCGGGTGCCTGGCGATGTGCTTATCGGCCTGTTCCTGGGCATGCTCGTGCCCATGGTCTTGTTGGGTAATACCTGGGCCAACGGCGTGTATCTGGGCAAGAACGAAGGCCTCCAGGTCTGGCCACAGCGCATCTGTGCTGCTCGAGAGTCGACGGCTTCGCCGTGCCCAGCGGGACTTTCTGCAACCCAGTGGCAAGCTTTCAAGGAACCCCAGGTCAATCAACCATGATCAGTACCCGCGCATTCATCACGGCGGTTGTCGTGCTACTGACGATGACTTGGCTGGTCCAGCGCCTGGCCGGGCCGACGAACGACGATAAGGAAAACCGCGCACATTGGGCCGAGGTACAGGAAATAAGTACCTGCCTGGTGGACGGCGCGGAGCTATTTGAGCAACGCTATATCGACTACCGTACCCCCCAGGCCTTGCCGGAGGAGGAATGGATTCGCAGGATGAGATTCAAAGGCTTCGGCATGGGCTCGGGCATCGACGCCGAGGAGTTCATCCGGCCTCAGGGTAGGTCGCCATCACCCTGCAAGCATGGGTTTAGTGGCGGCGAGCCCGGTAGCCTGCAGGCCCTCGCTCGAAATTACATCAAGGCCTATGACGACCTGCGTCCCATCGCCCAGACCGCCGAACTATGGCTGAACAACCATCGCGATCAGCCTCAGCCTGGCGAGCTCGAAAAAGTGGATCGTGCCCTGACCCTGCATCTGCAGGACGCGCGCGCCCAGGCGATACCGTTGCGCCAGGCGTTGGAGCAGCCGCAGCTGCAGGTACGTGAGCAACAGCTGGCATCCATCGAAAAGCATCAGGGACAGGACCAGCATTGGCACACGCTGCGCTTCATGATCCTCGCCCGCCAGACCATCAACGGCCTCGACGCCATGACCGAAGGGCCCCCCCTGACGCCGCAACAACTGCTCACTCTGCATCATTCGCTGGCAACCAACTGGACGGAGACCGAAGCCTTCGTGCAAGCCCTGCCCCGTCTGCGCTCGGCTAACGGTGGCCCGCCCGTGTGGAACAAAATCAGCCTGGCAGCCAAGGAATGGCTTGCCGCCCTCGAACGTTTGCAACAACACTGGGCGTCTGGAGACGACGCCGCGGAACTGAACCAGGACCTTGCTGCTGCACGGGCCGGGTATGACGAATTGCGGATGCGTTACAACGCTGCGGTGCAGCTCCAGTATTGAAAACTCATTGAGTTGGAGTGGGCCTATGGTTTCCATAGCTGTAAAGGAAGAAGTCCGGGAACGTCTGCGTCGTGCCGAGGACGAGCATGCAGTGAAGATCCTGCTTGCCGTAGAATCAGGCAGCCGCGCCTGGGGATTCGCGTCCCCCAATAGCGACTACGACGCACGCTTCATCTACGTCAATAAACCTGAGTGGTATCTCTCGGTCGGCCTTGAGGAACAACGTGATGTCATTGAATACCCGATTGTTGATGACATGGACATCAATGGCTGGGATCTGCGCAAGGCCTTGAGGCTTTTCTGGAAGTCAAATCCGGGGTTTGTCGAGTGGGTTCAGTCCACCATCGTCTATGAACACTCCGGCTCCTTCCACGAACGTGCCAAAGCGTTACTACCGCAGGTGTACTCGGTTGAAAGCGGTATCTACCATTATCGCAGCATGGCAAAAACCAATTACCGGGGGTACTTGCAGGCTGCTGAAGTACCGCTAAAAAAATATTTCTACGTACTGCGGCCATTGCTATCGGTACGGTGGCTGGAGCGCTTCGATCAACCCGCCCCCATCGAGTTTGACAAGCTGCGCGAAGTCATCGACGGCGAGCCCGAGTTGCACCTTGCCATCGATGACTTGCTTGCGCTCAAGCGCGCATCACCAGAAATGGGGCTTTCGCCTCAGATCATGCCTATTCAGAAATTCATTGAGCGGGAACTGAATAGACTTGAGGAGATCAAGCCGACCCGTAGCGAGCGCAAGGAAGTAGAGCCGTTACTGTCGGAACTGTTTCGCTCGGTACTGAAGGAAACGTGGAGATAACCCAAGTCATTGGCTTCATCGAAAGTCGCTTGGACGAATTTAAAACGTACAAGCGCCCCCTAACACGGTCCAGCGTGAATCAAATTTCTAGATCGAAAGCGCAAAGCGGCCTCCACCCTCGACTTCCTCGCTACCCAACAGCGCTTCAGGCACAAACCCGCACCGTTCAAGGACCTTCCTTGAGCCGACGTTGCTCTCATAGACATAAGCCACCAGTTGCGTAAGCGCCCAACGCATCCGTGCCGCCTCGATCAGATGTTTCAGGGCCTGCGTTGCCAGCCCTTGCCCGCAAACGCGTTGATCAATGCGATAGCCCACTTCGGCGCAACCGTGTGGTGAATGGATGCCTTTCAAATTCGCTCGCCCGACGATTCTCCCGCAGGAATCTTCGATCAAAAACGGGTGCCAGGCGCCCTCGGCAAAATCGGCCAGATAGCTTTCAATGTGATCAGTGACGCCCGTCCGTGAATAAAAGGCTGGGGCGCGGGCGTCGATATGCGACTCGAACCATTCACGGTTGAGGATCTCGAAGGCCAGAAGCGCTTCGACGTCGGTACTCTCCAGCTCGCGAATCCTGAATGGTGTCACTGATTGCTTCTCCCGGGGCTGAAGCGCAATCGTAAGGTCGAGTGATGGTTCATGGCGAGGATTTCTGCTTGAGCGGTCTTGTGTTGGGGGGGCTGCTGCGCAGCCCAGCGGGGCGGTGCGACGTTTCGCTAAATCCCCTCGCCACAAGGTTATTCATTTGACGCGGGACATAAACGAAAAATGCTCCGTACCTTTCGATACGGAGCATTTCTTCAAGACTTCCGCGGATTGCCAGGGCTTCACGCGACGGTGAGTCTCCTGGTTCAATCGCCTGCAGAATTCAGAGGGATTCTGCATCTCCTATCGGGGAGTCGGAACGGAACCTGCCTGGCGTCCTTCAGGCGTTTTGGTTCCAGGGACGGTCTCCATGCTCGTCCTTGATGCGCGTCGGCAAGCCCATCACATCCAACGCCTCGAGGAACGCCTCGGCGGGCAGCTCCTCGACGTTGACCATGCGCTGCACGTCCCACTCGCCACGGGCCACCAGCAAGGCTGCGGCCACGGGTGGCACGCCTGCGGTATAGGAAATACCCTGGCTGTCGGTTTCGGCGTAAGCGTCCTCGTGGTCGGCCACGTTGTAGATGAACATCTCGCGCGGCTGGCCATCCTTGACGCCCTTGACCAGGTCACCGATGCAGGTCTTGCCGGTGTAGCCCGGCGCCAGCGAACTCGGATCAGGCAGCACGGCCTTGACCACTTTCAGCGGCACGACTTCCAGGCCTTCGGCGGTCTTGACCGGTTGCTCGGAGAGCAGGCCGAGGTTCTTCAGTACGGTGAACACGTTGATGTAGTGCTCGCCGAAGCTCATCCAGAAACGCACGTTGGGCACGTCGAGGTTCTTCGACAGCGAGTGCACTTCGTCGTGGCCGGTCAGGTACAGGTTCTGCGAGCCTACGACCGGCAGGTCGTCGGTGCGCTTGACCTCGAACATGGTGTTGCTGGTCCACTGGCTGTCCTGCCAGCTCCACACCTGTCCGGTGAACTCACGGAAATTGATTTCCGGGTCGAAATTGGTGGCGAAATATTTGCCATGGGAGCCGGCATTGACGTCGAGAATATCGATCGAATCAATGCGGTCGAAATGCTGTTGCTGCGCCAGTGCCGCATAGGCATTGACCACACCCGGGTCGAAGCCCACGCCGAGAATGGCGGTGATGTTCTTTTCCTGGCACTCCTGGAGGTGGTTCCACTCGTAGTTGCCGTACCAGGGCGGCGTCTCGCAGACCTTGCCCGGTTCTTCGTGGATGGCGGTGTCCAGGTAGGCCACGCCGGTATCGATGCAGGCACGCAGCACCGACATGTTGAGAAAGGCAGAGCCGACGTTGATGACGATCTGCGACTCGGTTTCGCGAATCAGCGACTTGGTCGCTTCGACATCCAGAGCGTTCAGTGCAAAGGCCTTGATGTCGGCGGGTTGCTTGAGGCTACCCTTGGCCTTGACGCTGTCGATGATGGCCTGGCATTTGGAGATGTTGCGCGACGCGATAGCAATACGACCGAGTTCGTCGTTGTGCTGCGCGCACTTGTGGGCCACCACCTTGGCGACACCTCCTGCACCAATGATAAGTACGTTCTTCTTCAATTTCTTCATTTCTCCTTCCGCCAGCTCAAGACAGGCTGGACAGATAGTCGTCGTAAACAAACTCGCGAACCACCTCGACGCTGCCGTCGAGTTGCTTCACTACGATGGACGGCATTTTCAGGCCGTTGAACCAGTTTTTCTTGACCATGGTGTAGCCCGCTGCGTCGATGAACGACAGCCGATCGCCGATGGACAGCGGACGATCGAATTGGTACTCGCCGAAAATGTCTCCGGCCAGGCAGGATTTGCCGCACACCATGTAGGTGTGTTCGCCCTCGCTCGGTGCCAGCTTAGCGTCCAGGCGATAGATCAGCAGATCGAGCATGTGCGCCTCGATGGAGCTGTCCACCACGGCCAGGTGCTTGCCGTTGTAGAGCGTGTCGAGCACGGTGACTTCCAGCGATGCACTCTGGGTGATCGCGGCCTCGCCCGGCTCCAGGTAGACCTGCACGCCATATTTTTGCGAGAAGGCCTTGAGCCGTGCGCAGAAGGCGTCCAGGGCGTAGCCCTCGCCGGTGAAGTGAATGCCGCCACCGAGGCTGACCCACTCGACCTTATGCAGCAAGTGACCAAAGCGCTCTTCGATAGTGCCCAACATCTGGTCGAACAAACCGAAATCGCCGTTCTCGCAGTTGTTGTGGAACATGAAGCCGGAGATATGCTCGATGACTTGCTCGATTTTCACCGGATCCCATTCGCCCAGGCGGCTGAACGGTCGCGCCGGGTCGGCCAGCAGGTAATCGGAGCTGCTCACTTGCGGATTGACCCGCAGGCCGCGGACCTTGCCGGCCGACACTTCGGTGTAGCGCTGCAACTGGCCGATGGAGTTGAAGATGATCTTGTCGCAGTTGGCAAGCATCTCCTCGATTTCATCGTCAGCCCAAGCGACGCTGTAGGCGTGGGTCTCGCCCGCGAACTTCTGCCGGCCGAGCTTGAGTTCATAGAGCGACGACGACGTGGTGCCGTCCATGTACTGCTGCATCAGGTCGAACACCGACCAGGTGGCGAAGCACTTGAGCGCCAGCAAGGCCTTGGCCCCGGACTGCTCACGCACGTAGGCGATCTTCTGCATGTTCGCCAGCAGCTTTTGTTTGTCGATAAGGTAGTACGGGGTTTTGATCATTTTCGAGGCCTCCGGGCAAGGCGAGCCAAAAAAGGATGCGCATTGTGCCTTCACTGACTGCAGATCGAAAGAGCGAAAAGCCCCGTTCACGCAATCATCCTGATCCAGGCCCACGCTTTGCGATAACCGGACATACCGACTGCCCAGGCGATGAAATGCTGGATGATCGGGTAAAGAAGGGGTCGCCGAAGAGGCGTCGATGCTCGAAATCGAGCCATCGCCGATAGACGGCAATGGGCAACAACCGTCCGTGATCAGTGCTGATGCATCAGGTCATGCAGAACGCCGAACCTCAGGCCCGGCTCGGAAGCAATCATCTGCGAGATACCGAAGACCTTGAATGCCGCCAGCATGATCGCCAGGCCACCGGGCAGGATGCCCAGGCGATGGCTTTGCAAGCCGGCCAACCTGAGCTGGTCGACATGGCCGACTTCCAGCAACCGCAGCGACAGACGCAACAATCCACCGTAGGTAATGCCGCCTTGCCCAACATCGTTGAAACCATTGGCCTTGAGCACTTTGGTCAACATCCGCGCCGTACCGGAAGAACCGATTGCCTGCTGCCAGCCCTGGGCGCGATAACCCGCCGCGACTCTTTCAAACTGCAGGACAGCCACTCGCTCCGCCTCCAACAGCGCCTGGGCGGTGATGCATCCGCCCCGAAAGTAACGCGCACCAAAGGTGCCACTGCCGATGGCGATGCTTTCCGTCAGCAACGGTTGAGCGCCCTGCCCCAGAATCAATTCGGTCGAGCCACCGCCGATGTCCACCACCAGCCGCGGGTGCTCGACACCGGGCACCGTATGGGCAACACCGGCGTACACCAGCCGCGCTTCTTCATGCCCGGACAGCACGTCGATCCGAAACCCCAGGTGCCGCTCGGCGCTGGCCAGGAACAGCTGGGCATTCGCCGCTTCGCGCACGGCACTGGTCGCCACCGCCCGCACCCGTCCGGCTTCAAAGCCACGCAGTTTTTTGCCGAATCGGGCGAGCGCCTGCCAGCCCCGATCCAGCGCCAGCTCGTCCAAAGCCCCGGCCTGCAGGCCCTCGGCCAATCGGACAGGCTCGCGCAGGGTTTTCACTTCCTGGATCATCAAGCGTCGATTGCGCTTGACCGACTGGCCGATCATCAAGCGGAAGGCGTTAGAACCCAGGTCAATGGCCGCGAACAGAGGGGCGTCGCCTTTCATAGCGGTGTTCCTTGATTCATCAGCCAGCAGGCACAGGCGCTGCGGACTTTCCACGATGGTTTGCGAGGATCCTGCCATGGATTCGATGACACCTGGATGACACCCCTGGCGCTCGGCCATGGAAAACAGACGCGTGCCGACGAAATTTCGGCGAGCCCCGGCCTTCGAGCGCAATCGATAAAACCCGATCGTGAAGGCATCGACACCACCGCCATCTCCACACACTGGCCCACTGCTATCGCGGGCAGGCTTGCTCCCGCAAGGGTTTGGGTGAGTTCAGGGCAAGAAACGGTTAATATCGCGCTCTTTCGTCTACCCTCACAGAGCGGCGTACCGCCCTCCACGTGGGCGTGATGCGTCACCATTCCTTGCCTTCATGTACCGGAGATCCTCCATGCTCAAGCGTTCCCTGGCATTGGCCGTCGGCGTTGCCCTGTCGTTTTGCAGCCTGCTGTCCCTGGCCGCCGACACCCTGAAAGTCAGTGCAATTCCCGATGAGGCGCCGACCGAGCTGCTGCGCAAGTTCAAACCGCTGGGTGCCTATCTGGAACAGCAAACCGGCATGAAAGTCGAATTCGTCCCCGTCAGCGACTACCCCGCCGTGGTCGAGGCACTGGCCACCGACCGGATCGACATGGCCTGGCTGGGGGGGTTCACCTTTGTGCAGGCACGCCTGAAAACCGGCAACGCCATCCCCCTGGTCCAGCGTGAACAGGACGCCCAGTTCACCAGTAAATTCATCACCGCCGACCCGGCCGTCAAATCCCTCGCCGACCTCAAAGGCAAGACCTTTGCCTTCGGTTCGGTGTCGTCGACGTCCGGTAGCCTCATGCCGCGCTATTTCATGCTCAAGGACGGCATCAAGCCTGAAAGCTACTTCAGTCGCGTAGGCTACTCCGGCGCCCATGACGCCACCGTCGCCTGGGTCCAGGCCGGCAAGGTGGACGCTGGCGTGCTGAACGCCAGTGTCTGGGAAAAACTGGTCGCAGCCGGCAAGGTCGACACAACCAAGGTCAAGGTCTTCGCTACCACCCCTGCCTACTTCGACTACAACTGGACGGTGCGCGGTACCCTCGACCCAGCGTTGGCGGCCAAGATAAAGGCCGCCTTCCTGGCACTCGATCCGGCCAACCCGAAGGACAAGGAAATCCTCGATCTGCAGGCCGCCAGTCGCTTCATCGAAACCAAGCCTGAGAACTACAAGGGCATCGAGGAAGCCGCACGCGCCGCCGAACTGCTCAAATGACCCTGCAACTGACCCAGGTCAGTGTTACCCATGCCAACGGCGTCCAGGCGCTGCGGGGCATCGACCTGCACATCGGTGCCGGCGAACAGGTCGCCATCATCGGCCCGTCTGGCGCGGGCAAGTCAAGCCTGCTCAACCTGCTGGCCACCGCCCTGCGCCCAGGTAGCGGCGCGCTGCAGTTGCTCGGCGAACGCGCCTGGCAACTGTCTGCCCGCCAGCGTCAGCGCCTGCGCGCTCGCATCGGCCTGATCCACCAATCGCCGCCGCTGCCGCCACGTCAACGCGTGGTCACGGCGGTCCTGGCCGGAAAGCTCGGTCAGTGGGGCATCGGCAAAAGCCTGTTGAACCTGCTGCATCCGCTGGATATTCCAGGCGCCAGGGCGGCGTTGGCCCGGCTGGACCTGGGCGACAAATTGTTCGCCCAATGCCAGCAGCTGTCGGGCGGACAGCTGCAACGCGTGGGCATTGCCAGGGTGTTGTATCAGGCGCCAGAGGTGCTGCTGGCCGATGAACCGGTTTCGGCCATGGACCCGGTATTGGCCCAGCACACGCTTTCGGTGCTGTGCCGCCATGCCCGGGAGCACAACGTCACCCTGGTCGCCAGCCTGCACGCGGTGGAACTGGCCTTGGCCCACTTCTCCCGGGTCATTGGCCTGCGTGATGGACAGATCCTGTTCGACCTGCCAACCGAAGCGGTCGACCGCCAGTTGCTCGACGCCCTCTACGCCAACGAACAGCTACAGTCTTCGCCAACGCCCCCCTCTTCCTTGAGCGTGCAGATCCCCCGATGCTGACACGCGATACCCGAGACCCCGCCACCCGCCCGCGCCTGCTGCTCAGCCTGCTGGCCCTCGTGCTGCTGTGGCCGGGCATCCAGTTCAGCGAACTGGACCTTAGTGTGTTGGTGGCGAGCGACAGCCAGAGTGAAATGGGCCGGTTTGTAGCGGCCTTCTGGCCTCCCGCCCATGGCGACGAATTTGTCGAACTGCTGTGGCAAGCCACCTTGCAGACGCTGGCGATCGCCACGGCCGGCATGGCGTTGGCGTTGCTATTGGCGGTGCCCGCGAGCCTGCTGGCCAGCCGCGCCCTGTCGTTGTCGGCGGCCTCCCGTGCCGGACACCCAGGTTATTGGGGCCAACTGCTGCGCTGGCCGGTGCGCGGCCTGCTGATCTTCCTGCGCAGCGTCCCGGAAATTGTCTGGGCCTTGCTCTTCGTCCGTGCCGTCGGCCTCGGCCCTACGGCTGGCGTACTGGCGATTGCCATTACCTACAGCGGCATGCTGGGCAAGGTCTATGCAGAAATCTACGAGTCGGTCGACCAGCGTCCGGCCCACGCGCTCCTGCAATCCGGCAGCAGCCGGCTCGCCGCTTTCTGCTATGGGATCCTGCCCAATGTCGCGGCGGAGCTGTTGTCATACACGGTGTATCGCTGGGAATGCGCCATCCGCGCCTCGGTGGTGATGGGCTTCGTCGGTGCCGGTGGCCTGGGCCAGCAAATGGACCTGTCGCTGAGAATGTTCGCCGGCGGTGAAGTGGCCAGCCTGCTGCTGACGTTCCTGGCGCTGGTGCTGCTGGCCGATCAACTCAGCCGCCTGCTGCGCTGGAGGCTGGCATGAATCGCCTGATCAACGCGGTCATTGTCCTGTGCATCGGTGCGGCAGTCGTCGTCTCGTTCCGCTACCTGGGCATCGACCTCGGCGAGCTCGGCGACAGCCGCAATTTGCACCAGATGGGCGCTTATGCGCAGCGTTTTCTCAGCCCGGACCTGAGCCTGGGCCATCTGAAGGCGATCGGCCACGGCGCCCTGGAAACCCTCGCCATGTCGGCCCTTGGCACCCTGCTCGCGGCGGTCTTCGGCCTGCTATTGGCCTTGCCTGCGGCCGGGCGTTTTGGCTGGCCGCTGCAGAGCGCTTCGCGGCTGGTGCTCAATGCCTTGCGCGCGGTGCCAGAACTGGTGTGGGCGGCGTTGATGGTCCTCGCCGCCGGGCTCGGCCCCAATGCCGGCACCCTGGCCTTGGCCCTGCACACCACCGGTGTGCTCGGCCGGCTGTTCGCCGAAGCCCTGGAAAATACCCCATCCGAACCGGCCGACGCCATCCGCCTGCAAGGTGGCAATGCGGTATTGGCGTTCTGTTACGGCACGTTACCCAACCTCCTGCCCCAGCTACTGGCCTATGTCCTGTACCGCTGGGAAAACAATATCCGCATGGCCAGCGTGCTCGGCTTCGTCGGCGCCGGGGGCTTGGGGCAAATGCTCTACGTCAGCCTCAGTCTGTTCCAGGAGGCCCAAGGCAGCACGGTGATCCTGGCGATGTTGCTACTGGTTTTCGCGGTCGATACGTTGAGCAGTTGGAGTCGCCAACGCTGGGTCAAGGCTTGAGAGCCTGGGGCGTGAAGCCACGCTCACACTGGCCCTGAGTAGGAGCAGGCGAAGCCTGCGATCTTTTGATCTTTTGATCTTTCGCTTGAGACTCAAGTGTTTTTGGGAAGATCGCAGCCTCGTTGCACTCGACAGCTCCTACACAGTTCCTACACAGCGCCTATACCGCGCCTACTCGGTTTCTACACCCTCTCCATCAGCGCCTCCTGCGCATCCGCCTCGCCGTGCAACAGCTCGATCACCCAGTCGATAAACACCCGAACCCTGGGTGACAGCTGTCGATGGGGCGGGTACACCGCAGAGATCGGCCAGGTTGGCACGTTGTAATCCTCAAGTACCTGAACCAACCGGCCCTCGGCCAACTGCTGTTGCACGTGATAACGCGGCGCCTGGATCAAGCCGAATCCCGCTTCACAGGCCGTCACATAGGCGTCGGCATTGTTGACGTTCAGCTCACTTGGCAATTGCATTTCGCGAACCCGCCCCGCCACCTCGAATTCGAACGGGAAGAACCGCCCATTGCCGGACGCAAACCCGATGGCCCGGTGCGCCGTCAAATCCTCCAACCGCCCGGGCGTGCCGGCGCGGGCCAGATAGCCGGGGCTGGCACACGTCAGTTGATGCAGGCGCACGATGGGGCGCGCCACCAGCGCCTGGTCGACGACATTGCCGGCGCGGATTGCACAATCCACGCCCTCGCGCTGCAGATGGACCTGACGGTCATGGAAGCCGATGTCCAGTTGCAACGCTGGGTAACGGCAATAGAAATCCGGCAGGCGCGGCACGATCCAGGTGCAACCAAAGGCGATGGGCATGTCCACTTTCAGGGTGCCGCGCGGCTGGCTGCGTTGCACCGACAACGAACTTTCGAGGTCATCGAGGTCGTCCAGCAACTGGCCGCTGCGCTGGTAATACGCTTGCCCATCAAGCGTTGCCCGCACCTGCCGGGTGGTGCGCTGCAGCAGTTGCACCCCTAGATGCGCTTCCAATTGCTGGATCAGCAGGCTGACGGTGGCCCGCGGCAGCCCAAGGTCATCGGCCGCCTTGCCAAAACCGCCCAGTTCAACAATGCGCCGGAACACCTGCATGGCCTGTAATCGGTCCAATCTCGCGCCTCACTATTTAGATATCACGAACAGTTAAACCAATAATCATGGATTTATCCAGGAAACCGTTTGATAGAGACTGCACAGGTCGTTCATTTCCAGGAGCTATCAGCATGAAGACTCGCCAACTCGGCCATCACGGCCCGCACGTTTCCTCCATCGGCCTGGGCTGCATGGGCATGTCGGACTTCTACACCACGGGCGTGGACGAGCGCGAAGCGATTGCCACGCTCCACCGCGCCGTGGAACTGGGTGTGACGCTGTTCGACACCGCCGACATGTACGGGCCGCATACCAACGAAGAATTACTCGGACGGGCCCTGCGTGGCAAACGTGAAGGCCTGTACCTGGCGAGCAAGTTCGGCCTGGTGCGCAGCAGCGATCCCCATGCCCGTGGCGTCAATGGCCGTCCTGACTACGTCCGGCAATCTATCGATGGCAGCCTCAAACGTCTCGATACCGATTACCTCGACCTTTACTACCAGCACCGCATCGACCCTGAAGTGCCCGTCGAAGACACCATCGGCGCCATGGCCGAGCTGGTCAAAGCCGGCAAGGTTCGCCACATCGGGATCTCGGAAGCCAGCGCCGAGACCATCCAGCGGGCCCACGCCGTGCACCCCCTGGCAGCGGTGCAAAGCGAATACTCGCTGTGGTCCCGTGAGCCCGAACACAATGCCGTGCTCGACACTTGTCGGCGCCTGGGCATTGCATTCATCGCCTACAGCCCCTTGGGCCGGGGCTTTTTGACCGGCGAGCTGAAATCACCGGAGGACTTCGCCGCCGATGACTATCGCCGCTTCAACCCGCGCTTCCAGGCCGACAACTTCAATCGCAACCTGGCCCTGGTAGCGCGGGTCAAGGCATTGGCCCTGGACAAGGGCATCAGTGCTGCGCAGTTGGCCTTGGGCTGGGTATTGGCCCAGGGTGACCATGTCATCCCGATCCCCGGCACCAAGCAGCGCAAGTACCTGGAAAGCAATGTGGCGGCCGTTTCGGTGATGTTGAGCGCTGACGAACTGGCCCAACTGGATGGGATTTTCGCAGGCGAAGGTGCCGTGGCGGGCGACCGATACCAGGCGCACACGATGACGCTGTTGAACGGTTGATCCTACGGCGGGGCCGACCATTTCGACAGGCCGGATTCAAGCCGGCGCCAGCCCAGCCGATAACCCTATTAAGAATAGCTACCAGACCTCCGGGTTCTGCCAGTTGCATAGGGTGATAATCAATGGGTTTGCCGCTTAATCGCCTACTGGTGTGGGGCGTCCTGATGTTCCTCGCTGCAAGCGCTTGCGCGGCAGAGACGCCGTTGCGCATCGTGACGGAGGAACTGCCGCCCTACAACATGACGCAGAACGGCCGAGTGACCGGCATGAGCACCGAGGTGGTCCAGGCCGTGCTCAAGGAAGTCGGCATCGACGCGCCACCTATCCAGTCCATGCCGTGGGCCCGGGCCTACGAACTGGCGCTCAATGAACGCAATGTATTGATCTACTCGATCGTCCGCACGCCTGCACGCGAGCCGCTTTTCCAGTGGATCGGCAGCATCGGCCCGACGCAGTGGTACATCTACTCGCTGGCGGACCGGCCGGTGAAACTCGACTCGCTGGCCGATGCCCACGGGCACCAGATCGCCACGGTCAATCAGGACGTGGGTGAGCAATACCTGATCTCGAAGGGTTTTCGCATCGGCAAGGAATTGCAGTCGAGCACCAAGTACGAACACAACTACCGCAAGCTCAAGGTCGATCACGTGGAGCTGTGGATTTCCAATGAGCTCAACGCGCTGTACCTGACGCGTCAAAATGGCGAAGACCCGGACAAGTTGCTGATCCGCTCGCTCGCGCTTCCCGAGATAAGCAGCGCCGACGGCTTGAGCATGGCGTTCAGCCGCAATACGCCGGCCGATACGGTGGCGAAGTTCCGTGCTGGCCTCGAGGCCATCCGGCGCAATGGCGTCTACGATGCCATCCTGCGCAAATGGTTATGACATGGATGCCAATTTTCGTAAGGCCTCCTCCCTACAACCAGAGACCAAAGCGTTCAGCTCCCTAGGACGCCGCCTGGTATTGGCAACGCTGTTGTTCTGCCTGCTTTTTACCCTGGCAATGGTCACCTGGCGTACCTGGTTGGCCTGGGAAAACAACCTGGCGGAAATGAATTCGGAACTGGCCCTGATCGACCAAGTGTTCCAGAACACCCTGGCCCATGCCATTTGGGAACTGGACCGTGAATCCCTCGACCAACAAATCGCCAGCGTCGCCATGGCAGCACCCGTGGGTCGCGTGGTGTTGAACATCCTGCGCCCCGGACAAGCGCCTGAAGTCATCGAGGTCAATCGATACGCCGTCGATCAATCAGGCGTGGTGCCGGTGTTGCATCGCCAGCTCATCGCACAACCCTACGCCGGGGCCCATGAAATAGTCGGTGCGCTGACCATCGAAGGCGACGATAACCTGCTGTGGGAGCGCCTCTGGGACGAAGCACGCAGCATCGTCATCACCCAGCTCATCCAGTCCTTGCTGCTGGCCGGGTTGATCATGACCGTGTTCAACCGCCTGGTGACCGTGCATGTGGTGCACATCGCCCGGCACCTGGGCGAACTGGCGCCGCAAGCCCTCAAGTATCACCTCAAGCTGCAACGGGCGGTAAAGCGCCAGGACGAGCTGAGCCTGCTCGAATTCCAGGTCAATACACTCCAGGACAATCTTCGCGCCCATTTGGAACGTCAGCATTCGGACGAACTGGCCCTTGCCGCCAGCCGCGACCAAATGGCCGAACTGGTCGAGGCCCGCACCGCAGAATTGAAGGCGGCCAACCAGGCCCTCGAAGCGCTGTCACGTCACGATGATTTGACGGGGCTGGCCAATCGTCGCTATTTCGACGAGTTGAAGGACATCGAGTTTCGCCGGGCGATACGCCACAGGACCCCGCTGGCCGTGCTCATGTGTGATGTCGATTTCTTCAAGATCTACAACGACACCTACGGCCACATGCAGGGTGACTTGTGCTTGAAAGAGATCGCCGAGACCCTGCGCAGCGTGTTCGGCCGCTCTGGTGAACTGACCGCGCGCGTAGGCGGTGAAGAGTTCGTCGTGGTCCTGCCCAACGTCGACGCCGCCCAGGCCTGCGAGGCCGCCCAACGTTTGCGTACAAGCCTGGCGGAGCGTGAACTGCCCCACAGCGGTTCCAAGGTATCGCCGTTTGTCACCGTGAGCATCGGCGTCGCCGAGCTGGACCCGGAGACCATGGACCACTTCGATCAACTGCTGCAACGCGCCGACCAGGCGCTGTACCGGGCCAAACACAAGGGACGCGACTGCGTTGCCCTGTAAAAACCATCGCGCGCCATGAGGTCTGCATATGCACATTCGCCTGATACTCTGTTCATGCTTGCTACTCACCTCGATCAGCCTGCAAAGCCACGCCGAGACGATCGAAGTCGTGACCGAAGATTCCCTCTATGCCTACCTGCATGACGACAAGGTCGTCGGGCCGGGCAGTCGTATCGCCGAAGAAACACTGAAAAACGCGCAGCTCACCGACTACAGCCTGACGCTGTACCCGTGGGCCCGGGCCTACGAAAAGGCGCTGCACGAGCCTAACGTGTTGATTTTCCCGCTGGACCGCACCCCGGCCCGCGAGCAGTTGTTCAAATGGGTCGGTGAAATACATCGGGTGGCGAGCCGACTCTATAAGCTGCGAGACAGTGAAGGCATCGCCGTCAACAACCTCGAGGATGCCAAGCAGTACAGCATCGGCGTGGTGCGAAACGACGCCAAACAGATTTACCTGCAACAGCGTGGGTTTACCCGACTGGTCATCTCGTCCAACTACCACGACAACTTTCAAAAACTGCTGAATCGCCAGATCCAGTTGCTGCCGATGCCGGAGAACACCGCGCGCCTGATGAGCAAGGATGCCAAAGTGGATTTCACTTCGCTGGAAGAGGTCTATACCCTCGACGAGCAACCCCACAGGGTCCACCTGGCCTTCAGCCTGAGCACTCCGGACGAAGTCGTCGCCAAGGCCCAGCGCGCTTTCGAGCAGCTCAAGGCTTCTGGTGAAGTGGCGCGGATCATGCTCGAACAGCGGTAGACTCTGGGGGATCACACCACAAGCAACGATGAGGTATGTCCCGATGAGCCAAGCGTCCTACGTTCCGCCCAAGGTCTGGAAAAATGACGCCCCGTCTGGCGGCCAGTTCGCTAGCATCAACCGCCCTACCGCTGGGCCGACTCACGAAAAAACCTTGCCGATTGGCAAACACCCGTTGCAGCTCTATTCCCTGGCCACGCCCAATGGCGTGAAGGTGACCATCCTGCTGGAGGAACTGCTGGCGTTGGGTCATACGGGCGCGGAATACGACGCCTGGCTGATCCGCATCAGCGAAGGCGACCAGTTCTCCAGCGGTTTTGTCGAGGTCAACCCCAACTCCAAGATCCCGGCCCTGCTGGACCGCAGCGTGGAACCTGCCACCCGTGTCTTCGAGTCCGGTTCGATCCTGCTGTACCTGGCGGAAAAATTCGCCGCCCTCCTGCCCACCGACCCGGCGGGCCGCACCGAAACACTGAACTGGCTGTTCTGGCAGATGGGCTCTGCCCCGTACCTGGGTGGCGGCTTCGGGCATTTCTACGCCTATGCGCCGGAGAAATTCGAATACCCGATCAATCGCTTCACCATGGAGGCCAAGCGTCAACTCGACGTCCTGGATCGCCGCCTTGGCGAAAGCCAATACCTGGGAGGCACCGACTACACCATTGCCGACATCGCGGTCTGGCCTTGGTATGGCCAACTGGTGCGCAACAACGTGTACGGCGCCGCCGAGTTCCTGAGTGCCCACGAATACACCCATGTGCAGCGCTGGGCCGAAGAGATCGCCAAACGACCGGCCGTCCAGCGCGGACAGCGGGTCAACCGCACGTGGGGTGACGAAGCGAGCCAAGTGCCAGAGCGGCATGAGGCTGGGGATCTGGACTGAGGGCCAATCGCCACACCTGACGCGTTCAAGCCGGCAGTGTCAGGCCCCGGTCGCTGAAATACCGGCTCAACGTTGCCGCAGACGCGTGGGGATCCGCCAGGGCGACGTAGGTATCGGGACGCAGCAGATAAGCGGCGTCCCGACACAACCCGGCTTTATGATGCTCATCCTGCCAGGTGAACGTGTGCAGGGGGATCTGGTGCTGGCAGCTCCAGGCTTCCAGATCCGCCCGGGCCTTACCATAGACATGCACCTGCCAGCCGATGGACGCGAGCGGTTCGTAGTTGTCGGCGCCCGGCACCGGAACCCATGGCAAACGGTCACCGCCCAGCACGTCACCCGCCTTACCGGCACTCAACGGGCTCTCGTGATAATTCAAGGTGGTTTGGGACACCATCCGGAACAGGTACTCACGCACGTTCTCGCGTTTATAGGCAACGCTCGCAAAAAGCGGGGCGATGCGTGTGCGCACGAAGTCGGCAAAATTGCCTTGGGTGGTTGCAAAGGTGAACAGCCGGTCCGTCGTTTCCACCAGTTTTTGCGCAAACGCCTGGCGTTCGGCCTGGTAGCTGTCGAGTAACGCGTCGGGGGCCTGTCCCTTCACGACCGCCGCCAGTTTCCAGGCCAGATTGATCGCGTCGAGGATGCCAGTGTTCATGCCTTGGCCACCGGCCGGGCTGTGGACGTGTGCGGCGTCTCCGAGTAGAAATGCCCTGCCCCAGCGAAACTGATCCGTGACGCGATGATGAACCCGGTAGGTGGAGAACCAATTCACGTGATTGATCCTGATGTTCAGGCCGTTGATGGCGTCATGACCAACGTCCTCGAACGTGAGCGTCTCTGGAAGTTCTGCGCGTTCATCGCGAACCGTACCGATCAGGCGATATTGGTCAGTTTCGCCATAGAAAAACGCCAACACGAATTCGGATTTATCAAAAGCGATATGGGCCTCATCCGCAGGTTCGAAACCGCTGGCAGACACGTCCGCCACGTAGAACAGCTGCTTATAGGTACCGCCCTCGAAGCCGCTTCCCACCTGATGACGCACGAGCGAACGCGCGCCATCGCATCCTGCGAGGTAAGCGGTCGTGAGCGTTTCTTCGCGACCCTGGGCGTGTTGCAAGCGCGCGGTAACATGCTCGCCACGGTCCTCGAAGGACACCAGTTCGGTCTGCCGCTCGACTTCGACACCCAGGGTCTGAAGCTGCTCGACCAACAGCCGCTCATGACGGTCCTGGGGGTAAATGAGGACAAAAGGATAAGGCGATACATCCCCACCAGCGTCCACCAACGCAATCCGCGCCTTGCGTTTCCCCCGGGCCCACAGGTTCATGGCTGGGGTTTTGTACCCGGCCTCGATGACCGCACCGGCCATGTCGAGCTGGCGATAGAGTTCAAGTGTGCGGGCCTGGACGGCCATGGCACGCGAGGTTTCCCCCGGTCCGCGACTCTTGTCGACAATCCTGACAGCAAGCCCCTGCCGGGTGAGCCATAAAGCCAGAACCAATCCAGTAGGACCGGCTCCCACAATGAGAATGTCCGTTTGCGCCATGTTCAAGCCTCTGGAGGACGGATGACTCTGGAGGCACTTAATAATGGTCGAGGAAGGCCGGATGTCAACGAACGGGCGGCGGGCAAGCTGACTGCATGGGTTCTGTGGCTACTGTGGGAGCTTGCTCGCGAAGGCGTCATGACATTCAACATCGAAGTCGACCGACACACCGCTATCGCGAGCAGGCTCGCTCCCACCCGTTTTTCATCAGGTGTTCAGCGCTTGGTCGCCAGCTTATACCCAGCACCCGCCGACGCCGGAGCCGTTTCATTGGCCAGCGCAAAAACACACTCATCCAGATAAGGCCTGACATCCGCCCATTTCCTGCGATCGGCGATAAAACCTCTCAGCTTCTTGCCCGCATCCACGACATCCGGTTCATGGGCCATCAGCATGAGCCTGACTGGGGCTTTTTGTGGCGGCATCGCTTCAGATCCTATGCAGTCGGAGGTCAGAATGCCGCATCGAGCACCGAGCCGGTAATCGGGTTCTCAAGGAGTGCACGCGACCGGCTTTTTTCCTTTTCCTGGGGTGTCGTTTGTGCTGTTGATGCCGTGAACCAGGCCCAACTGCACAGCGAATGTTCTGGATGTTGGCGTCGTCGACTTGAACATTGTTGGAGCCGCATCGTAGGGCTAAACACTGTATTCTGACCGCGTTTTGTCGCTACCAAGGACCCAGGTATGTCGCTTCCCGGCGAGCACAATGCTTTCTCCGACATAGACGGATTTTTCATGAAACAGGCTCTGGATCAAGGCAGACGCGCACTGCCTGATTGCCTGCCCAATCCGCCTGTAGGGTGCGTCATCGTGCGCAGTAACTCGATTATTGCCAGTGGCTACACCCAGCCTCCGGGACGGCACCATGCAGAGGCGATGGCGCTGTCAAAACTGGAACAAAATTTCGACGAACTGACGGCTTACGTTACGCTGGAGCCTTGCTCATTCGCGGGCCGAACACCTTCATGCGCCCTGGCGTTGGTGAGCGCGGGCGTTACCCGAGTTTATGTTTCGATGCTGGATCCCGACCCTCGCAACGCTGGAGCGGGTGTCGCGATGCTTCGACGAGCAGGAATAGACGTTACAGTCGGCCTACTCGAAGAGCAGGCCCGTCGGGATTTGGGCCCGTATCTGCACGACGAGCAGCCGGCTGGCCAGCACAAAACCATGAAAGCCTTATCAATTGTGCGCCCTAGGGATGGTCTGAAATAGCCGGATGTTTTCCGGCTATCGAGCCGTCAGTACTTTTCAAAAAACGACCCGCGTCGAAATTTGATCCATTTTCTTCATTTTTCAGCCCTTCCGGGCGCAGCAAGGCGCTTCGCAGCGCCCATTTGCTGTATTACACG
>NZ_CAXAPG010000017.1:0-110123 GCF_963970585.1 Pseudomonas sp. RL_105y_Pfl2_101 | reverse complement strand
GATTTGAATCCGGTGCCGAAAGGCTGCATCGGTGAGCTGTACGTCGGTCGTGCCGGTCTGGCACGGGGCTACCTGAACCGTGGTGACCTCACTGCATTGCGGTTCATCCCCGATCCGTTCGGCGAAAGCGGTGCCCGCCTGTACCGCACCGGCGACCTGGCGCAGTACCGCAGCGATGGGGTGATCGAGTACATCGGTCGCATCGATCACCAAGTGAAGATCCGTGGTTTCCGCATCGAACTGGGCGAGATCGAAGCGCGCCTGAACGCCTTGGCGTCGGTGCGCGAAGCGCTGGTGTTGGCCCAGGAAGGGCCGAGCGGCAAGCAACTGGTGGCTTACGTAATCCCGGCGCACATCGGCGAGGGTGAAGCAGGCCTGCGCGACCAGATCAAAACCCAGCTCAAGGCCGATCTGCCGGACTACATGGTGCCGACGCACCTATTGTTCCTCGAACAGTGGCCACTGACCGCCAACGGCAAGCTCGACCGCAAGGCCCTGCCGACCGCCGACGCCAGCCAGGTCCAGCAGGATTACGTGGCACCGCGAAGTGAGTTGGAACAGCAGATCGCCGCGATCTGGCAAGACGTGCTCAAGGTCGAGCGGGTTGGCTTGAGCGATAACTTCTTTGAGTTGGGCGGCGACTCGATTGTTTCCATCCAAGTGGTCAGCCGCGCCCGTCAGGCGGGTATCCGCTTTACCCCCAAGGACCTGTTCCAGCACCAGACCGTGCAGGCGCTGGCGAGTGTCGCCCAGACCGGTGGGCAGGCGCCGGTAGTCGATCAGACACCGAGCCAAGGATCGACGCCGCTGCTGCCGATCCAGCAGGCGTTTTTCGCCGAGGCGATTCCCCAGCGTCATCACTACAACCAGTCGGTGCTGCTGAAACCGGCCAGTGCGCTGCAAGCGCCCGTGCTGGAGCAGGCTTTGCAGGCGTTGGTGCTGCACCACGACGCCTTGCGTTTGTCCTTCAGTGAAACCGCCGAAGGTTGGCGCGCCGAGCACCGTGAGGTGGTGGCGCAACAGCAAGCTTGGGCAAGCAACGGTTTGTTGTGGCAGCGTGACGTGGCCGATGCCGGCGCGCTGGAAACCCTCACCAATCAGGCCCAGCGCAGCCTCGACCTGCACGCCGGGCCGCTGTTGCGCGGCGTCCTGGCGACCTTGGCCGATGGCAGCCAGCGCCTGTTGCTGGTGGTTCATCACTTGGCGGTGGACGGTGTGTCGTGGCGGATTCTGTTCGACGACCTGCAAACCGCCTACCAGCAGTTGCTCGCCGGCCAAGCGCTGCAATTGCCGGCCAAGACCAGTTCGATCAAGGCCTTTGCCGAGCAGTTGCAAGCCCACGCTCGCAGCGCAGAACTGCAGCAGCAATTGGCCTATTGGCAAACGCAACTGCATGACGCACCGACCGACCTGCCGTGCCTCGACCCTGAAGCTATCGCGCAAAACCGCGAGGCCGTCACCGTTCATACACGGCTCGACGCGCACTTGACCCGGCAGTTGCTGCAAGAGGCACCGGCGGCCTATCGCACCCAGGTCAACGACCTGTTGCTCACGGCCCTGGCCCGGGTGATCTGCCGTTGGACAGGTCACGACAGCCTGTTGCTGCAGCTCGAAGGCCATGGCCGCGAAGAGCTGTTCGCCAATGTCGACCTGACCCGCACGGTGGGGTGGTTCACCAGCCTGTTCCCGGTGCGGTTGTCGCCGGCCGTCGAACTGGCGGACTCGATCAAGTCGATCAAGCAAGGGCTGCGGACGATTCCCGACAAAGGCGTGGGTTTCGGTGCGCTGCGTTACTTGGGCGACGACGCCAGCCGGGCAGCCCTGGAAGCACTGCCGGTGCCGCGCATCACGTTCAACTACCTTGGTCAGTTCGACGGCAGTTTCGATCAGGACCAAGGCGCGCTGTTCAGCCCGGCCAGCGAAAGCGCCGGTGACGAGCAAAGCCCGTTGACCACCCTGGGCAACTGGCTGACGCTCAACGGCCAGGTGTTCGATGGCGCGCTGCGGTTGGGCTGGACGTTCAGCCAGCAACAGTTCGAGCCGGCGACCATCCAGCAATTGGCCGATGACTACGCCAGCGAGCTGGGGCTGTTGATCGCCCATTGCTGCGAGCCGACGAGCCAGGGCATGACGCCAACGGATTTCCCCCTGGCCGGCCTGACCCAGGCGCAACTCGATGGCCTGGCGCTGTCGGCGCGCGGGGTGGAAGACCTTTACCCGCTGGCGCCGATGCAGCAGGGCATGTTGTTCCACAGCCTCTACGAGGCGGGCAGCGGCCAGTACATCAACCAGATGCGCCTGGACATCGAAGGCCTCGACCCGAGGCGTTTCGAGGCGGCCTGGCAAGCGGCGGTCGATGCCCATGACATTCTGCGCAGCAGTTTTATCTGGCAGGGCAGCGAGCGCCCGATGCAGGTGGTACACAAGCAGGTGCGCGTGCCGTTCGCTTCGCTGGACTGGAGCGCCCGCGCCGATGCCAGCCAGGCCCTGGACGCGCAGGCGGATGCCGAACGCGAGCAGGGCTTTGACCTGGCCTGCGCTCCGTTACTGCGCCTGGTGCTGGTGCACACGGGTGAGCAGCGTTATCACCTGATCTACACCCATCACCACATCCTGATGGATGGCTGGAGCAACGCGCAGTTGCTCGGCGAGGTGCTGCAACGTTATGACGGCCAGGCCCTGCCGCGCCCGGCCGGGCGCTATCGGGACTACATTGCCTGGCTGCAAGGCCGCGACGCCCAGGCCAGCGAAACCTTCTGGCTGGCGCAACTGCAACCGCTGGAGGCGCCGACGCGTCTGGCCGAGACCCGTTTCGCGCCGCTGCAATCGGCGTTGGAAAGCAGCCACGCCAGCCACTATCACGACCTGACGCCCGAGCAGACCCAACACCTGAGCGAGTTCGCCCGCCAGCAGAAGGTCACCCTCAACACCGTCGTCCAGGCGACCTGGCTGTTGCTGCTGCAGCACTACACCGGACACGCCGCCGTGGCCTTCGGCGCCACCGTGTCGGGGCGTCCGAGTGAGCTCAAGGGGGTCGAACAGCAGATCGGCCTGTTCATCAACACCTTGCCGGTCATCGCCAGCCCGCGTCCGGAGCAAGCGCTGAGCGAACTGCTGCAACAGGTCCAGGGCCAGAACGTGGCCTTGCGCGAGCACGAGCATACGCCGCTGTTCGAGATCCAGCGCTGGGCCGGGCAGGGCGGCGACGGTTTGTTCGACACCTTGCTGGTGTTCGAAAACTACCCCGTGTCCCAGGCCCTGCAAGAGCAGGCGCCCTCGGGCTTGAACTTCGGCAGCGTGGCCAGCCAGGAACAGACTAATTTCCCGTTGACCCTGGCCGTCAATCTAACTGACATCCTGAGCCTGCACTTCACCTATGCCCATGCTGCTTTCCCTATACACACCGTCGAGCGCCTGGCTGAGCAGGTGGCACACGTGCTCGCGCAAATGGTGAGCCTGCGGGCCGGCGGTTGCGTGGGCGACATCCAACTGCTGGATCCGGTGACCCGCGACAGGCTGCTGGGCGACTGGAACGCCACTTCGGTGGTGGAACCGCCTCGGCGCCTGGTGCATCAATGGATCGAGGCCCAGGCCCAAAGCAACCCCGACGCGGTCGCCCTGGTCAGCGAACAGGAAACGCTCACTTACGCCGGGCTCAATGCCCGGGCCAACCGCCTGGCCCATGGCTTGATCGAACGCGGCATTGGTCCCGATGTATTGGTGGGCCTGGCGTTGTCGCGCAGCGTGCAGATGGTCGTCGGCTTGCTGGCGGTGCTCAAGGCCGGTGGTGCCTACGTGCCGCTGGACCCGGCCTATCCCCGGGATCGCCTGGCATACATGGTCGAGGACAGCGGCATCGCCTTGCTGCTCACCGAAACCGATGTGCTGCCGCTGTTCGGCGACGCTGCCGTGGCTGCGCTGCTGTTGGATCAAGCCGGGCAATGGCTGGCCAGCTACAGCGAGCGCGACCCTGGCGTGGACATCGACGGCGATAACCTCGCCTACGTGATCTACACCTCCGGCTCCACCGGCAAGCCCAAGGGCGTGACCTTGCGCCATACCGCCCTGAGCAACCACATGACGTGGATGCAAGGTTGTTTGAAACTGACGACCGCCGACCGCGTACTGCAAAAAACCGCGATCAGTTTCGATGCCTCGGTGTGGGAGTTCTGGCTGCCGTTGATGAGCGGTGCGCAGTTGGTGCTTGCCAGCCCGCACCTGAACCTCGACCTGACCACCCTCTGGGCCGACGTGGCGCGGTGGCGCATCAGCGTGCTGCAAATGGCGCCGTCGCTATTACAGGCCTTGCTGCCACTGGCGACCCGCGAACAGTTGGCCTCCCTGCGCCTGCTGCTGTGCGGTGGCGAAGCCCTCAGCGCGCATCTGTCGCGCCAGGTTATGGCGCTGTTCGAGGGTGAACTGCGCAACCTGTATGGCCCGACCGAAGCGACCATCGACACCAGCAGCCATGCCGTGGTGCGCGACAGCGAAGACGACGCCGAGCGAATCATCGCCATCGGCCGTCCCATCGATAACGTGCGCACCTACGTGCTGGATGCGGCGTTGCAGCCTTGCGCCGTGGGTGCCGTGGGCGAGTTGCACATCGCCGGTGACTCCCTGGCCCGTGGTTACCACCAACGACCGGTGCTGTCCGCCGAGCGCTTCATTCCCGATCCGTTTGCCCCCGTTGCGGGCGGTCGCCTGTATCGCACCGGTGACTTGGCGCGTTATGGCGCGGACGGTGTGATCGACTACCTCGGCCGGATCGACCACCAAGTGAAGATCCGTGGCTTGCGCATCGAGCTGGGGGAAATCGAAGCGCGCCTGCAAGCCGATGCCGATGTGCGCGATGCAGTGGTGCTGGCGCGGGACGACGTGAGCGGGCCGAACCTGGTGGCCTACCTGGTCGGCCGGGACAGCTCCCTGGATTCGGTCAGCCTGGGCGACCGACTCAAGGCGCGACTGGCGACCCAGGTGCCGGACTTCATGGTGCCGAGCCACTGGGTCTTCCTCGAACGCTTGCCGCTGACCCCTAACGGCAAGCTCGATCGCACGGCCTTGCCGGCACCGGCCCCCCGTGTCCTGCAATCGGCTTACCTGGCGCCGCAGAGCGATCTGGAGTGCCGGGTCGCGGCGATCTGGCAGGACGTGCTCAAGGTCGAGCAGGTCGGGCTGGGCGACGACTTCTTCGAACTGGGCGGGCATTCGCTGCTGGTGGTGAGCGCGGTCTCGCGCCTGCAACTGGAACTGGGCCTGACCTTGACCCCGCAACTGATTTTCCAATTCCCGGTACTCGGCGCGTTCGTGGCGCAACTCGAGCCTGCCGGCGAACCCATGAGTACGTCGAAATTGAGCAAGCTTGAAGCGCTGCTCGATGAATTTGAGGAGGTTTGATGGACACCGCTGTCGCACAACGTATTGCCAGGCGCTTCATAACGCTGCCGCTGGAAAAACGTCGCTTGTACTTGCAGAAAATGCTTGAAGAGAACGTTTCCCCGGCGAACCTGCCCATTGCGCCTGTCAGTGCCGAGTTCGACACGTTGTCGCTGTCGTTTGCCCAGGAACGCCAATGGTTCCTCTGGCAGTTGGACCCCGACAGCGCGGCCTATCACATGCCCACGGCCCTGCGCTTGCGCGGGCCGCTGGACATCGCTGCGCTGGAGCAGAGTTTCACGGCGTTGGTGGCGCGTCACGAGAGCCTGCGCACCACCTTCCAGACCCATGGCGAGCAGGTCGTGCAGCAAGTGCACGCGGCGGCGCCGGTGCGTTTGCAGGCAGACACCCTGGAACAATTGCCGGACGAGACGCCGCTGCGCCAGTTGATCGAAGCAGAAACTTGCCAGCTCTTCGACCTGCAACAGGGGCCGCTGCTGCGCACGCGCCTGCTGCGATTGGCGGCGGATGATCACGTGCTGATCGTGACCTTGCACCACATCGTTGCCGATGGCTGGTCGATGCAGGTGATGGTCGAGGAACTGGTCAACGGCTACGCCGCCTTCAGCCAGGGCCACGCGCCGCAACTGCCGGCGCTGCCGATCCAGTACGCCGACTACGCCATCTGGCAGCGGCACTGGATGGAAGCGGGCGAGCGCGAGCGCCAGTTGGAATACTGGATCGCACGCTTGGGTGGCCAGCAACCGGTGCTGGAATTGCCGACCGACTTCCCCCGTCCGGCGGTGATGAGCTATCGCGGCGCGCGGCTGGAGCTCGCCATCGACGCGGTACTGGCCGGCGACCTCAAGCACATGGCCCAGCGCGAGGGCGTCAGCCTGTTCATGATTTTGCTGGCGTCGTTCCAGGCGCTGCTGCATCGCTACAGCGGCCAGAACGATATCCGCGTCGGCGTGCCGACGGCCAACCGCAACCGGGTCGAGACCGAGCGCCTGATTGGCTTTTTCGTCAACACCCAGGTACAGGGCAGCGATGTGCGGAGCGAGGATGCGTTTGGCGCCTTGCTGCAACAAGTGAAACAGACAGCCCTGGACGCCCAGGCCCATCAAGAGCTGCCGTTCGAGCAATTGGTTGAAGCGTTGCAGCCTGAGCGCAACCTGAGCCACAGCCCGCTGTTCCAAGTGATGTTCAACCACCGGACCCAAGGCCCGGCGGGCGAGGGGCCGGTCGGTGCCTTGAAAGTCGAGGGGTTGAGCTGGGACTCGCACACGGCACAATTCGACCTCACCCTCGAAACCGTCGAGCATGGCGAAGGCCTTTCGGCTGCACTGATCTATGCCACCGACCTGTTTGGCGCCGAGACGATGGCGCGCATGGCCGGGCATTGGCAGAACCTGTTGCGAGCCATCGTGGCCGACCCGGCGCAGCGTATCGGTGAATTGCCGCTGCTCGACGCGGCCGAGCGCCTGGCCCTGCTCGACGACAGCCAGCGCACCGCGGCGCCAGCGCCCGAGGCGGGGTTTGTCCACCAATTGTTCGAAAGGCAAGCGGCGCGGACCCCGGACGCCCCGGCGCTGGTGATCGACGGCGAGCGCTGGAGCTACGGCCAACTCAATGCCCGGGCCAATCAACTGGCGGGGAAACTGCAGAGCCTTGGTGTGACTTCCGATGTCCTGGTGGGCATTGCCGTGGAGCGCAGCGCGCACATGCTGGTGGGCCTGCTGGCGATTCTCAAGGCCGGCGGCGCCTACCTGCCGCTGGACCCGGCGTTCCCCCAGGACCGCCTGGCGTACATGATCGAAGACAGCGGCATCGAGCTGCTGCTGACCCAGAGTTCACTGCTCAACCAGCTACCACTGTCCTGTGGGAGCGAGCTTGCTCGCGATAGCGGCCTGTCAGTCAATATTGATGTTGAAGGTGAGGGCCTCATCGCGAGCAAGCTCGCTCCAACAGTGTCCGGGGTTGGCGTTAAGGCATTGGTGTTGGACCAGGAGGGTGATTGGCTTGACGGCTATAGCTGCGAGGCGCCGGCGACGCGCCTGGATGCGGAGCACCTGGCCTACGCGATCTACACCTCCGGCTCCACCGGCAAGCCCAAGGGCGTCATGGTGCGCCACGGCGCGCTGACCAACTTCGTCGCGAGCATGGCCAAGGCACCGGGCATGACGGCCCAGGACCGGGCGTTGTCGCTGACCACGTTCTCGTTCGATATTTTCGGCCTGGAGATCTACGTGCCGCTGATGGTCGGCGCCTGCATCGTGCTGACCGGCCAGCACGTCGCCCAGGACCCGTACGCGGTGTTGGCATTGATCGCAGCCGAGCAGGTCAATGTGCTGCAAGCCACGCCGTCGACCTGGCGCATGTTGCTGGACAATGAAAATGCCCAGGGTCTGCGCGGTTGCAAATGCCTGTGCGGTGGCGAGGCGTTGCCCCGGGAACTGGCCGTGCGCATGCTCGCCCTCGGCGGTGAAGTGTGGAACCTCTATGGCCCGACGGAAACCACCATCTGGTCGGCCTTGCACCCGTTGCAAACCCAGGCCGCACAACCGTGGCTCGGCGGACCGATCGACAACACCTCGCTGTACATTGTCGGTGCCGACCTGATGCCGGTGCCTTATGGCGTGGCCGGGGAATTGCTGATCGGCGGCGAAGGCTTGGCCCGTGGTTATTTCCAGCGCCCGGCGCTGACCGCCGAACGTTTCGTGCCCCATCCGTTTGTCGCGGGCGAGCGTCTGTATCGCACCGGTGACCTGGCGCGCCAGCGTGCCGACGGCCTCCTCGAATACCTCGGGCGCATCGACCATCAAGTGAAGATCCGCGGCTTTCGCATCGAGCTGGGAGAGATCGAGGCGCGCCTGCTGGAACAGGACAGCGTGCGCGAAGCGGCGGTGCTGGCCCAGGACGCGCCGGGCGACCAGGCGTTGGTGGCGTACATCGTTCCGAGCGTTGAGCTGAGTGAACTGGACGCCACCGCCCAGAGCGGCCTGCGCGACAGCCTCAGCGCGCGGCTCAAGGTCAACCTGCCCGACTACATGGTGCCGTCCCACGTCGTGCTGTTGCCGCGCCTCCCGCTGACGCCCAACGGCAAACTGGATCGCAAGCAACTGCCTAAGCCCGATGCCAGCCAATGGCAGAAAACCTATGTCGCGCCGCAGACACCCACGCAGCAGGCGGTGGCGACGATCTGGGCGGATATCCTCAAGGTCCAGCGGGTGGGCCTGGAGGACAATTTCTTCGAACTGGGTGGCCACTCCTTGCTGGCGACCCAGGTGATCTCACGGATCCGCCAACAACTGAGTATCCAAGTGCCGTTGCGCCTGTTGTTCGCCCATCACAGCCTGCGGGCGTTTGTCGAGGCCATGGGCACGGCATCGGCGCACGATGAAGCGAGCATCCCACGCATGGCTCGCGACCAGCCGCTGGCGCTCTCGTTCGCCCAGCAACGGCAATGGTTCCTCTGGCAACTGGAACCGACCAGCAACGCCTATCACACTCCCGCAGCGCTGCGTTTGCGCGGTACCCTCGACCGTGGCGCGTTGCAACGGAGCTTCGATGCGCTGGTGGCACGTCACGAGAGCCTGCGGACCCGCTTCGTGCTCGATAACGAACACCCCCTGCAAGTGATCGACGAACCGGCACCGTTGGCCCTGGCGATCGAATCGGTCGAGGCCGGCATCGATGAACAGGCCTTGCGTAGCCTGATCGAAGCCGAAACCCGACAACTGTTCGATTTGCAGCGCGGTCCGTTGCTGCGGGTCAAGTGGCTGCAATTGGGCGCTGATGACCATGTACTGATCCTGACCCAGCACCACATTGTCTCCGATGCCTGGTCGATGCAGATCATGGTCGACGACCTGCTGCAGTTGTACGCAGGTTTCAGCCAGGGCCAGGCTGTTGAGCTGGCGCCGCTGCCGATCCAATACGCCGACTACGCTCACTGGCAGCGGCAATGGCTGGCGGCGGGGGAGCAGCAGCGTCAACTCGATTACTGGATCGCGCAGTTGGGTGGCGAGCAACCGATTCTCGAACTGCCGACCGACCATCCGCGCCCGGCCCAGCAAAGTTATCGTGGCGCACGGCTGCCCATCGTCATCGAGCCGGCTTTGGCCGAAGGCCTCAAGCGCCTGGCCCAGCAGCACAACAGCACGTTGTTCATGCTCTTGCTCGCCGGCTTCCAGACCTTGCTGCACCGCTACAGCGGCCAGGAAGACATCCGCGTCGGCGTGCCGATCGCCAACCGCAACCGGGTGGAAACCGAGCGCCTGCTGGGTTTCTTCGTCAACACCCAGGTGCTCAAGGCCGACATCGACGGCAACCTGCGGTTCGACCAGTTGCTCGATCAGGTCAAGCAACGCGCCCTCGGCGCCCAGGCCCACCAGGACCTGCCGTTCGAACAATTGGTGGAACGGCTGGAGCCAGCGCGCAACCTGAGCCACACGCCGTTGTTCCAGGTGATGTTCAACCATGCCAGCGATGCCCGCCGGGACCTGTCGGCGTTGCCGGGCCTGAGCCTGGAGCCACTGACCTGGGACTCAGGCACCGCGCAATTCGACCTGACCCTGGACACCTTCGAATACGCCGATGGCCTCAGCGCCGCGCTGACCTACGCCAGCGACTTGTTCGAACCGAGCACCATCGCCCGCCTCGGCGAGCACTGGCTGAACCTGTTGCGCGCCATCGTCGCCAACCCGACCCAGCGCATTGCCGAACTGCCGATGCTGGACGGGGCGCAGCGGCGCTTGATCGTCGAGGACTGGAACCGCACCTACGCCGATTACCCGAACCATCTTCCGGTGCATCAGTTGATCGAAGCCCAGGTCGAGCGTGACCCCCACGCCGAGGCGCTGGTGTTCGAAGGGCAGTCGCTGAGCTATGCCCAGCTCAACGCCCGCGCCAACCAGTTGGCCCACGCCTTGATCGCCCGCGGCGTCGGCCCGGATGTGCTGGTGGGCATCTCGGTGCAGCGCAGCGTGGAGATGGTCGTTGGCCTGCTGGCGATCCTCAAGGCCGGTGGCGCCTACGTGCCGCTGGACCCGGACTACCCGCCAGAACGCCTGGCCTACATGATCGAGGACAGTGGCATCGAACTGCTGCTGACCCAGAGCTCATTGCTCAATCAATTCTGTGGGAGCGAGCCTGCTCGCGATAGCGGCCTGACAGGCGATATTGATGTTGAATGTGATGGCCTCATCGCGAGCAGGCTCGCTCCCACGGAGGGGGGTGTCACCACGCTGGTGCTGGATGGGGATGACGATGGGTTGCGCGACAACCCCACCGACAATCCGCCTGCCCGGGTCGTCGCCGAGAACCTGGCTTATGTGATCTACACCTCCGGTTCCACCGGCAAACCCAAGGGTGCTGGCAACAGCCATGGCGCGCTGACCAACCGCTTGTGCTGGATGCAACAGGCCTATGGCCTGGGGGCCGGTGACAGCGTCCTGCAGAAGACGCCGTTCAGTTTCGACGTGTCGGTCTGGGAGTTCTTCTGGCCGTTGATGACCGGCGTGCGCCTGGTCGTCGCGGCACCGGGCGATCATCGTGACCCGCAAAAACTGGTCAGCCTGATCGAACGGGAAACCATCACCACCCTGCATTTCGTGCCGTCGATGCTGCAAGCGTTCGTGCTCGACGCCAACGTCAGCCGTTGCACCAGCCTGGCTCGCATCGTCTGCAGCGGCGAAGCCCTGCCGGTGGATGCCCAGCAGCAGGTGTTCGCTAAATTGCCCAATGCTCGGCTGTATAACCTCTACGGTCCGACCGAAGCGGCCATCGACGTGACCCATTGGACCTGCCGTGACGAAGGGCGCGATGCGGTGCCGATTGGCGAGCCGATTGCCAACCTGATGACCTACATCCTCGACGATGAGCTGAACCCGGTACCGAGCGGCGTCAACGGCGAGCTGTACCTCAGCGGCCAGGGGCTGGCCCGCGGATATCACCGTCGTCCCGAACTGACGGCCGAGCGTTTCGTCGCCAGCCCGTTCGTGGCCGGCGAGCGGCTGTACCGCACCGGTGACCTGGCGCGCTATCGTCCGGACGGGGTGATCGACTACATCGGTCGGATCGACCATCAGGTGAAGGTCCGCGGGTTCCGTATCGAGTTGGGGGAAATCGAAGCACGTTTGCTCGAACACGGGGCGGTGCGCGAAGCGGTGGTGGTGGCCCAGGACAGCCGCAGCGGCAAGGTGCTGAGCGGCTACGTCGTCGCCCAGGCCGAGGTAACCGGTGATTGGCCACTGTTGCGCGAAGCGCTCCTGGCCCATTTGCGCCTGAGCCTGCCGGAGCACATGGTGCCGACGCACCTGACCCGCCTGGAACACATGCCACTGAGCCCGAACGGCAAGCTCGACCGCAAGGCGCTGCCGGCGCCGGACCTGGCCGAGCGCCAAGAGACGTTCACCGCACCGGCCAACGCCATCGAGCGGACGCTGGTGCAGATCTGGCAAGGGGTGCTCGGCGTCGAGCGGGTGGGCACCGCCGACAACTTTTTCGCCCTGGGCGGCGACTCGATCAACTCGATCCAAGTGGTCAGCCGGGCGCGTGCCCAAGGCATCGGCCTGACCCCCAAAGACCTGTTCCTGCACCAGAACATCCAGGCGCTGGCGCGGGTCGCCACGGCGGCCGATCAAGCGCTGATCGACCAGGAACCGGTCACCGGCGACAGCCCGCTGGTGCCGATGCAGCAGGGGTTCTTCGCCAGCGATATCCCGCACCGCGACCACTGGAACCAATCGGTCCTGCTGACCCCGCGCGAACCGCTGGACATCGCGCACCTGCAACAGGCCCTCGCTCACGTGGTGGCCCATCACGATGCCCTGCGCCTGCGGTTCACCCAGGCCGACGATGGCCGTTGGCACGCCAGCCATCAGGCCATGGATGAGCAGCCCCTGGAGATTTGGCAGCGCACCGCGCAGGATGCCGCCGCGATCATTGCCATCGCCGACCAGGCGCAACGCAGCCTCGACCTGCAACACGGCCCGTTGCTGCGTTGCAGCCTGATCGCGGTGCAGGACGGCAGTTCGCGCCTGCACCTGGCGATTCATCACCTGGTCATGGACGGCGTGTCGTGGCGGGTGCTGCTGGAAGACCTGCAAAACGTCTATCGCCAACTGCGGGCGAACCAGGCGCCGGCCTTGCCGGGCAAGTCCACGGCGTTCAAGGCCTGGGCCGCCCGGTTGCAGGACTACGCCCACAGCGAAACCCTGAACCAGGAACTGGATTACTGGGTCGGGCAACTGGACCAGCCCCTGCCGCCGTTGCCACGGGCCCGTCCCGAGGGCAGCCAGGTCGCGGCCCATGGCCGTTCGGTGAGCACGCGTCTGGATGCCAACCAGACCCAGCGTTTGCTCAAGCAAGCACCGACGGCCTATCGCACCCAGGTCAACGATTTGCTGCTCAGCGCACTGGCGCAAGTGGTTTGCCAATGGACCGGGCAACCGGCCTGTCTGGTGCAACTCGAAGGCCATGGCCGCGAAGAACTGTTCGAGGGCATCGAGCTGAGCCGCACCGTCGGTTGGTTCACCAGCTTGTTCCCGGTGTTGCTGACGCCGGCGAGCGATCCTGCCGAGTCGATCAAGCGGGTCAAGGAGCAACTGCGCGCGGTGCCGAACAAGGGCCTGGGCTATGGCGTGCTGCGTTACCTCGGTGCCGAAGCGGTCCAACAGCGATTGGCAAAACTGCCGCCAGCGCGCATCACCTTCAACTACCTGGGGCAATTCGACCAGAGCTTCGATGAGCAGGCGCTGTTCGTGCCGAGTGAGGAGGGCAGTGGCGCAGGGCATGGCGATGACGTGGCGCTGGGCAACTGGCTGACCATCGATGGTCGGATCTTCAATGGCCAGTTGTCCCTCGATTGGACCTTCAGTGGCGATGTCTTCGACGAGGCCACGCTTCAGCAGTTGGCCGATGCCTACGCGGTGGCGTTGCAGCAACTGATCGACCATTGCTGCACCGACGGGCACTTGGGCCTGACACCTTCGGACTTCCCGCTGGCGCGCCTGAGCCAGGCGCAACTCAACGGCCTGCCGGTGCCGGTGGCGCAAGTGGAGGACATCTATCCGCTGTCGCCGATGCAGGACGGCATGCTGTTCCATACCCTGGCCGACGACAGCTCTGGCTTGTACATCAACCAGATCAGCCTGCCGGTGCATGGCCTGGACACGGAGCGTTTCGCCCGGGCCTGGACCTCGGTGATCGAGCGCGAGGACATCCTGCGCACCAGTTTCCACTGGCAGGATGGCTTGAGCGCGCCGGTGCAAATCGTCCATCGCCATGTTGAGTTGCCGTTGCAGGTCGAAGACTGGCGTGGACAGGACATCAGCGAGCAGGCGATCAGCGCCCGGGCAACGGCCGATTACCTGGCCGGTTTCGATTTGAGCCGCGCGCCCCTGCAACGGGTGCTGTTGCTGCGCCTGGAAGATGATCGCTACCAGATGATCTGGACCTGCCACCACATCCTCATGGACGGCTGGAGCAGTTCGCGGTTGTTCGGTGAAGTGCTGCAGTTCTACGCCCACGGGCAGGTGCCCAGCCGCAACGGTCGCTACCGCGAGTTCATCGAATGGCTGCAACGCCAGGACCAGGGTGCGCTGGAACGCTTCTGGCGCAGCCGCCTCGACGCCCTGGAGCAGGCAACCTCCCTCAACCAGGCGATGTTCCCACGGCATGTCGAGGCATTGCCGGGGCACGAGGCGCTGTATTCGCGCTGGGACGTGGCGCAGACCGCTCGCCTGCAACAGGCTTGCCGCGCCTTGCAGATCACCCCGAATACCTTGATCCAAGGGGCGTGGTTGCTGTTGCTGCAACGCTTTACCGGGCAGGACACCGTGGTCTTCGGCGCCACCGTCGCCGGCCGGCCGGCGGGGCTGGTCAACGCCGACAACATTCTCGGCCTGTTCATCAACACCTTGCCGGTGATCCAGATCCTGGACCCCGAGCAGCCACTGGATCAATGGCTGCAACAGCTACAGGCCTACAACCTCGACCTCCGTGAGCATTCCCATGCGCCACTGGCGGACATCCAGCGCTGGTCGGGCCTGGGCGGGCAGGGCTTGTTCGACAGCATCATCGTATTCGAGAACTACCCCATCGACGAACGCCTGGGCGACCAGCAGGACACCGGCCTGAGCTTCGGCGAGTCGCGCAATCATGACGTGACCAACTTCCCGATGGACCTGGCGGTCAACCTGGGCGAAACGCTGTCCATCGAGTACCTGTTCCTGCGCAACGCCTTCAGCGTCGAAGCGGTGGAACGCATCCGCCGGACCATGGAAGACACCCTGGAAGCGATGATCCATGCACCCCACACGCGCCTGGGCAATCTGCAACGTTTGTCGGTGCAAGAGTGGCAGGCCTTCGAACAATGGAGCGCGGCGCCGAACGGCGACTATCAGCCGCAGCTGTTGCCGGAACTGATTGGCCGCCATGCCCAGTCGCGTCCGCAGGCCACGGCGCTGGTGTGTGGCGACGACGCGCTGGACTATGGCGAACTGGAGCGCCGGGCCAACCGCCTGGCCCACCGCTTGATCGAACTCGGCGCCGGCCCGGAAGTGGTGGTCGGCGTGGCCCTGGAGCGTTCGGTGGACATGGTCGTGGCGCTGCTGGCAGTGATGAAAAGCGGCTCGGCGTATGTGCCGCTGGACATCGATTATCCACCCGAGCGCCTGGCGTTCATGATCGAAGATTCGGCCATGGCGCTGTTGCTGACCCACAGCCGGGTACAGGGGCGCTTGCCGGATCTCGACGGTTTGGCGCGCCTGGCCATCGACGGTTTCGACAGCCGTGGCTACAGCGATCAGCCGCCGCGTAGCGGTTTGCTCGGCGGCAACCTGGCCTACCTGATCTACACCTCGGGTTCCACCGGTCGACCCAAAGGTGTCGCCGTGGCGCACGGGCCGATGAGCATGCATTGCCAGGCCATCGCCGGGCTGTATGACATGGACGAGCGCACTCGTGAGCTGCATTTCATGTCGTTCGCCTTCGACGGCGCCCATGAACGCTGGTTGAGCACGTTGCTGCGCGGCGGCACCCTGGTGATTCGCGACGGTGCGCTGTGGACACCGGAGCAGACCTTCGACGCCTTGCACCGCCATGGCATTACCGTCGCCTGCTTCCCGCCGGCCTACCTCAAGCAACTGGCTGAATACGCCGCCAACAGCCCACTGGCGCCACCGCCAGTGCGGGTGTACTGCTTCGGTGGCGATGCGGTGCCGGACCAGACCTTCGAGCAGGTGAAGGCAGCGCTGCGTCCGCAATTCTTCACCAACGGCTACGGCCCGACGGAAACCGTGGTCACCCCCATGCTGTGGAAGGTGCCGGCCAGCGAACGTTGCGAAGCCGCCTACGCGCCGATCGGGCGTGCGGTGGGCGAGCGCGCCTTGTATGTGCTCGACGACCACCTCAACCCGTTGCCGCCGGGCATTGCCGGCGAGTTGTACATCGGTGGCGCGGGCATCGCCCGTGGTTATCACCGCCGCCCGGACCTGAGTGCCGAGCGCTTCGTGCCGGACCCATTCGGCCAGCCGGGCGATCGCCTGTACCGCAGCGGTGACCTGGTGCGCCAGCGCGCCGACGGCGTGCTTGATTACGTCGGGCGTATCGACCATCAGATCAAGGTGCGGGGCTTTCGCATCGAACTGGGGGAAGTCGAGGCCAGCCTGCGACAACTGGACGATGTCAGCGATGCGTTGGTGATCGCCCGCGACAGTGCTTCGGGCAAGCAACTGATCGGCTATGTGGTCACTCCCGACGGCGTGGCCATCGGCGATCGGCTCAAGGCCGAGCTGCGAGCGCAATTGCCGGACTACATGGTGCCGGCCCAGGTTATCTGCCTGGAGGCGTTGCCGGTCACGCCAAACGGTAAGCTCGATCGCCAGGCCCTGCCGGAGCCTGAGTTCAAGGGCACCGAGTATGTGCCGGGGCGCAACCGCGATGAGCAACTGTTGGCCGAGATCTGGGCTGATGTGTTGCAAGTCGAGCGGGTGGGCATCACCGACAATTTCTTCGAGTTGGGCGGTGACTCGATCCTCAGCCTGCAAGTGGTCTCGCGGGTGCGCAACCATGGCGAGCTGAAGATGGAACTCAAGCTGCGGGACCTGATGCGCGGCCAGACCATCGAGGCGATTTTCGACCAGCGTTCGAACACGCTCGCCGTGACGGCCGAGGATGTGACCCAGGTGGCCGCCGAAGGACAGTTCAACCTGATTCCGATCCAGCAGTGGTGGTTCGACCAGCGCATGAACGAACCCCATCACTACAACCAGGCACTGATGCTGCGGGCCCGCCAGGGGTTGAACCTGACGGCGCTGGAATTGGCGTTGCGCGGCATGATGCAGCAGCACGACGCCTTGCGCCTGCGCTTCAGCGAAGTCGGCGGGCGTCATCTGCAGCATTACCAGGCGTTGGCAGAAATGCAGGCGCAGTGGGCCAGCGAACCCTTGTTGTGGCAGCACAGCGTGGCCGATGAAGCCGAGCTGGAGTTGTACGCCGAACAGGTGCAACGCAGCCTCGATCTGCACAACGGCCCGGTGTGGCGCACGGCACAGGTGACCTTGGGCAACGGTGAAGTTCGCGTGTTGATGGTCATTCATCACCTGGTCATCGACACGGTGTCGTGGCGTTTGCTGCTGCAGGATTTGCAGACCGCTTATACGGCCTACAGTGAGGGCCAGGCACCGAACCTGCCGATTCGCACCAGCAGCTACCGGGCCTGGGCCGAGGGCCTGCAAGCCTATGCGCTGGATTATCCGGCGCAGGAAAAAGCCTGGTGGCTGGAACAGATCGACCAACCGGGCAGCGAGTTGCCGTGTGACAACTTGCGGGGCAAGAACCAGGTGCAGTACCAATCGGTCGCGCATATGAGCCTGTCGGAGCAGCACACCCAGCAGTTGCTCAAACAAGTGCCGGCGGTCTACCAGACGCAGATCAACGACGTGTTGCTGGCGGCGCTGAGCCGGGTGTTGTGCCGTTGGAGCCAGCAGCCTTCGGTGCTGATCCAGCTGGAGGGGCATGGTCGCGAGGACTTGGTCAAGGACATCGACCTGAGCCGCAGCCTGGGCTGGTTCACCAGCATGTTCCCGGTGCGACTGGCCCCGAACCCTGAAGCCGATATCGGCACGTCGGTGCGGGCGGTGCAACGGCAGTTGGCCGCGGTGCCGAACAAGGGCTTGGGCTACGGCGTGTTGCGCTATATGAGCGGCGAGCCGATGGCCGCCACCTTGGGGCGTGCGCCTCAGGCACGGGTGACGTTCAACTACCTGGGGCAGTTCGACCAGAGCTTCGACGACAAGGCATTGCTGGTGCCGGCGGTGGAAAGCTACGGCAGTTGCTACAGCCCCCATGCCGCGCTGGGCAACTGGCTGGAAGTGGTGGGGCAGGTGTACGACGGGCGCCTGGCGCTGCGTTGCATCTTCAGCACCCGTCGCTACCGTGCCGAGACTGTCGAGGGCTTGATGCGTGCGTACCAGGAGGAACTGGAAGCGTTGATCGAGCACTGCGTGGCGCAGGCGGCGTAGGAGCCGACGAGTGCAACGAGGCTGCGATCTTTCCGCTGGCGCTTGAGTCCCAAGCAAAAGTCAAAAGATCGCAGCCTTCGGCAGCTCCTACAGGGCGTCATCGGGCTGCCCGGTACTGTTTTTTTTTCTGTCGCTTTTCATAAGGAACCCCTGCGATGTCCCTGCATCCGGAACTCAATGCCTTCCTCGACCTGGCCGAAGAAAGCCAGGCCGAGGGCCCCGGGCCGTTTCACCTGTCGACACCGGCCCAGGCCCGTGAGGCGTTCGAGCGCACCACGGTGCAATTGCGCTGGAGCGCTCCGGCGGATGTGCAGTGCGCCGCTCACGCATTCACGACCCGTGACGGCGCGACGCTGGCGCTGCGGCTGTACCGTCCCGCCACGGCTTCGACCCAGGCGCTGCCGGTGCTGGTGTACTTTCACGGCGGTGGTTATGTGGTCGGCAGCCTGGACTCCCACGACGGCGTCTGCCGCGAATTCTGCGCCCGGACACCGTGCGCGGTGTTGTCGGTGGGCTATCGCCTGGCCCCGGAACACACCTTCCCGACCCCGCTGAACGACGGCGCCGACGCCCTCGACTGGCTGGCCCGGCAGGCCCGCGCCGAAGGCCTGGACCTCAGCCGCGTGGCGTTCGGCGGCGACAGCGTCGGCGCGACCCTGGCGACGGTGCTGGCGCTGCAAGCGGCCTTGGAACCCGCCTTGCTGGCGGTCAAGCCGTGCTTTCAATTGCTCTGCTACCCGGTGACCGATGCGTCCACCAGCAGCCCGTCCACCGAGCTGTTCGGCGAAGGTTATCTGCTGGAGAGTGAAACCCTCGAGTGGTTCTACCGGCACTACGCCAATGAGCCCACCGATCGCCTGGACTGGCGTTTCTCGCCCCTGCTGGCGCCCGGTTACCCAGGCCTGGCCCCGGCCCTGATCGCCCTGGCCGGCCATGACCCGCTGCTCGACGAAGGCCGCGCCTACGCCCGGCGTTTGCAGGCGCAGGGGGTGAGCGTGGAACTGATCGAATACACCGGCCTGATCCACGACTACCTGCGCTTGCAGAGCGTGGTGACGGAGATTGACGAGGTGTATGGGCAGTTGAGCCAGGCGCTGCGGATTGCACTGACCGCCTGAGGGCCCACCATTCCCTGTGGGGGTGGTCTCAGGATGTGCACACGCCACAGCCCTCCCACAGTTGTGTTTGGGTGGTCTGAGGATTTGCATACGCCACAAATCCCTTGTGGGAGCGAGCCTGCTCGCGAAAGCGGTGGGGCAGCCGGCATCTGAAGTGACTGAAACACCGCATCGCGAGCAGGCTCGCTCCCACAGGGTATTGCCCATGTACCGTATTGGTAGGCACAAAAAAACCGGGTCAGGCCCGGTTTTTTTGTGTGCGGTGTTGCTTAGAAGTCGTAGGTCACCTCCAGCGAGGCCACGCGTTCCTGGCCGTAGTAGCAGCCGAACGAGTAGTTGCAGTTGGACACGTATTCGCGGTCGAAGACGTTCTGCACGTTCAGGCTGGTGGTGACGCCACGCAGGCTCGAGGTGGCCTTGCCCATGTCATAGCTGATGGTGGTGTCGAACACGGTGTAGGCAGGGACGTCGAACGAGTTGGCCGCGTCGCCCGGCTTGCGACCGGTGTGGCGGGCGCCTGCGCCGAAGGTCAAGCCATTGAGGGTGGCCTGGGTGAAGTGGTAGTTGGCCCACAGTGTGGCGGAGAACGGCGCCTGTTGCTCGCTGCGGTTGTCCTCGTTGCCGTAGTTGTCCTTGGTGTAGAACGAGTCGAGGTAAGTGGCGGCGGCCATGACTTCGATGTTGTCGACGGTGGATTTGACTTCCAGCTCGACACCCCGTGAACGTACCTGGCCCGACTGGATCGAATTCTGGGGATCGGCAGGGTCGGCGGTGACCAGGTTCTTCTGTTTGATCTGGAACACCGAGGCGGTAATCATCGTTTTGTCGAACGGCTGGTATTTCACACCCACTTCATATTGTTCACCCTCGGTCGGCTTGAAGGCCGTGCTGCTAGCGTCCGTGCCCGAGGTCGGCAGGAAGGATTCCGAGTAGCTGATGTAGGGTGCCAGGCCGAAATCGGTGACATAGGTCAGGCCGATCCGGCCGGTGAACTTGTTGTCACGCAGTGAGGAAACAGTGCGTGCCAGCAGGTCCTTGTTGTCCACTTCGGCCCAGTCCTGGCGGCCACCCACGGTCAGGATCCACTTGTCCAGCTTGATCTGGTCTTGCAGGTAGACGCCGGTCTGGCGAACGGTGTTGTCCCATTGGGTGTCCAGCGTCGGGGTCACGCTGCTGGTGTCGTAGTTGTTGTTATTGCCGTACAGGTCGATTGGCGCGCCTGTGATGTTGTAGCCCTTGTATTTACGGTTGAAATGGCGATAGTCCACGCCCGTCAGGGTGGTGTGCTCGAGGGCGCCGGTGTTGAACTTGTATTCCAGGTTGTTATCGACGGTGTAGGCGGTGTTGTGCTGCTGCCAGTCGAGTTTGTTGCGAGTGGCCTGGGTCTGGTCATTCCCAACGAAACCACGCAGGTAGAAGCCCCGATACTGGTCACGCACATCGGTGTAACGAGCCGTGGAGCGGAACGTCAGGTCATCGGTGAGGTTGTGGCTGAAGTCGTAGCCGAGAACGAACTGGTCACGCTTGTAGTCGTTCCACCGCGTGTCGCCGGAAAAAAAGTCCCGGTCGATCCGCTGGCCGTTGGGGCCGCGCTTCAGGGAGCCGATCATCGGCAGGGCTTGATAGTCCTCCAGGCCGTCATCGCGCTGGATCTGCGCCAGCACCGTCAACGAAGTGTCTTCGTTGGGTGTCCAGGTCAGGCTTGGCGCCAGCAGCATGCGTTCGCTGTGGGTGTGATCGACTTGTTGGTTGCCTTTTTTCGCCACGCCGATGACGCGGTAGCTGAACTCCTTTTGATCGTCGATTGGGCCGCTGGTGTCGAACGCGCCGTTGACCCGGTTGTAGCTGCCCGCGCCCAGCTTGATCTGGCTGCGCTGTTCAGTGGTCGGTCGCTTGGAGACCATGTTGATCAAGCCGCCGGGCTGGTTCTGTCCGTACAGCACCGATGAGGGGCCTTTGAGCACTTCGATGCGCTCCAGGGTATATGGATCGATTTGCGGCGCGCCGCCCAGGCTGCCGGCATAGGGCAGGTAGGCACCGTCGAGGTACAGCTGTGTCGGTGCGAACCCGCGGCTGGTGACTTCATCGGCGATGGTGTTGCGGTCGGTGAAGCCGCTGGTGTCCAGGCCCGGCGTGTAGCGCAAGGCCTGGGTCAGGTTGCGTGCGCCCTGGATGGCGATCTGGTCGGCGGTGACCACGTTGATGGTCTGCGGGATCTCGAGGATCGGCGTGTCGGTCTTGGTGCCGGTGGCGCTGCGGGTGGCGACGTAGCCGTCCACCGGGCCGTAGGCCGATTCCGCGGATTTACCGGTGATGGTGGTGGCGCTCAGTTCCAGCGAATCGCCCGCCGTCCTGGCGCGCACGCTGGCGGTGTTGCCCTGGATGGTGAACATGACGCCGGTCCCCACCAGCATCTGCGACAACGCTTGCGCCGGCGACAACCGGCCGTTCACCGGCTGGCTGCGCAGGCCCTGGACATCATCGGCGCTGTAGAGCACTTGCATGTTCGATTGATTGCTCAACGCCTGCAGGGCACTCGCCAGCGACTGCGCCGCAATGTTGAGGTCGACTTCCTGTGCCTGGACCTGCGCGCTGAACGGCATGGCCAGTGCCAGGCTGAACGCGGTGGCGCTGAAGCCTGGTTGCAGCAGGCGGCGCATGATCAGTGCCTTGGTAAAACGTGGAATTCCCGGAGTTGCTGGCATGTGTTTCACTCTTGCAGGTTTTAGTTTTAATAGGGTGTAGTTGTGATCAATTCTTAATTAGGACGCACCACCCCAGAAAAACCAGAATGAGAATCGTGATTATTTACGCGGGTTGCAGTTCGGTGATGACACGGCCGGCTTCCATGCGCACCAATTGGTCGGCCACGTCGAAGTAACGGTCGTCGTGGGAAATCACGATGATGGTCTTGCCCAGGCGCTTGAGGTCCGGCAGCAACTCCGTGTAGAAAATTCGCCGGAAGGTCGGGTCCTGGTCGGCGGCCCATTCGTCGAAGACCAGCACCGGACGCTCTTCCAGCCACGCATTGACCAGCGCCAGGCGCTTGCGCTGGCCAGTGGACAGGTCGGTGGTGGTAAAGGCGCCGTCGCGCACGCTGACCTTGTGGGCGATCTCCAGGCGTTGCAGGTATTGGTTGGCGTCGTCCGGGATATGGGTGTCGCCTTGGACGATGTCGTCGAACAGGTAGTAGTCGGCAAAAATCGTCGTGAACAACTGGCGATAGTCATCGCGGGTCACGGCCGTCACGGCGTGGTCGTTGAGACGGATTTCCCCTTGCTGCGGCGCGTAGAGGCCCAACAGCAGCTTGATCAGCGTGGTCTTGCCACAGCCGTTTTCACCGACGATGAACACGATGTCGCCCTGGTCGATCTTCAGGTTCACCGGCCCCAGGCGGAACGGCGTGGCGCCTTCCACCGCCGGAAAGCTGTAGGCCACATTGCTCAGTTCCAGCGTCTGCACCGGCGTTTTCGGCTGGCCCTGGTCGTTGAGTAGCAAGTGCGGTTCCGGGGATGAAAACTGTTCTGACAATTCGGCGATGCGGCGGAAGGCGATCTGCGCACGACTGACGATGGGCAGGGTACCGATCAGGTGTTCCAGCGGGCCTTTCATGTACAGCAACACCAGCACGAAACCGCTCATCACCGCTTTGTCGGCGCTCGGCCACAGCGACTGCAGGGCCAGGGCCAGGCCGATCACCACGAAGAACAGCATCGAGCCGAAGGTCTTGGCGATCACGAAAATGTTCACCGAGCGGATCTGCGTGTCGCAGATCTTGTCGGCGGTGTGCTCGATGCCCGAGACGAACATGCGTTGCCGACGGGGGCGATGGATGCGCAGCTCCTTGGCGCCTTCGGCAATGGCGTTGTAGTGCTTCTGCAATTCGTCCTCGGAATCGCGAGCCTCCATGAAGCCCTTGATCCCACGACCGCGGGCGATGTACTGCACCACGGTGCCGATGATGATTGCCACGACCATCATCAGGAACATCGGCCACGACAGCATCGCCAGGTAACCCATGCAACCGAGGGTGACGGTCAGGGAAATGGCGAGCGGGGCGAAGGCGAAGGCGAAGTCGCTGATGGTGTCGACGTCATGGGTCAGCACCGGGATCAGGCGATGGCTGCGGTAGCGTTCGATCTGCTGGATGGGCGCCGACAGGACTTTTTCCCCCAGCTCCTTGCGCAGCTTGGCGATGATCTTCTGGCCGACGTAGTTGGTGCCGATGTCGGAACAGATGGAACTGACGAGGGCCAGCAGGCACAACCCGGCGAACACCCCCACCACGGTGTGGCTCAGCCCGCTTTCGGCGTGCAGCACCTTGTTGATGGTCGCCAGCAGCACGGTCACGCTGAGACCACCGACCATGCCCAGCAGGATGGCGCCGATGACAATCAGCCGGAAGGGTTTGAGCAAGGTGAACAATTCATTGATCACCCCGCGTTTTGGTTGGCTCATGGAGGTTTCCTGCTAGATGAAAAGGGCGAACGCCATCGCGGGGCATTCACCGCATGGGCTGGAGGACGGCGGCACGCCGGGTTGGAGCGCGCCCACCTGTAGAACGATTGGATGGGAAGAGGATTTAGCGAGGAGCCGCCTGACACACATTATTGTGGCGAGGGAGCTTGCTCCCGCTCGGTTGCGCAGCGACCGCAAAATCTTGGGGCCGCTTCGCCCGAAGCGTCGGACCGGCCCAGCGGGAGCAAGCTCCCTCGCCACCGTTGTGTTCGCAACCCTGGTATTGGCTGTGTTCATGGAATCCAGGATTAAAAAGGCCGGCGCCTAACAGAGCCGGCCTTTTTTTATCTTTTTCGCGAATGATAAGCAAAGTCATTCCGGTTTTGGCAGGCGCTGCGTCTTACTTAGGTATGTGGGCAAATCGGGTCGGCCACGCACTGACACATTGCCCTGAGGCAATCGACCGTTCGGGTTCACAGGTGCTGGCGAGCGGCGGGCCCTTAGGCCCCATGGACTTTTACTTCGACCAATAATAGAGAGCACGATGTCATCCATTCATGAGTTGAAACCTCTCTTCAAGGCACTCGTCATGTCCCGCGGCCTGCGCTCGCGGCGGGTGTTGGCCGGTCTGGGGTTGGTCTGCGTACTACCCCTCAGCGCTCAGGTGATGGCAGAAGACGTCAGCATCAACATTCCTGCGCAACCGCTGCCGCAGGCACTGCAAGCGTTCGGTCAGCAGACCAACCAGCAAGTGATCTACAACGCTGGCGACATGGCCGGGCTGAAAAGCACCCGCGTCAGCGGCACAATGAGCCCGCCGGCGGCCATCGCCGAATTGCTCAAGGGCACAGGCGTGGGCTACAGCCTCGAGGGCAATACCCTGATGCTGATGCGCAGCCCTGCCACGGGAGGCCTTGAGCTGGGTGCGACCACCATCAGTGCACAAGCGTTGGACGCGACAACCGAAGGCAGTCATTCCTACACCAGCAAGGCCGTGACCCTCGGCAAGGGCACCCACACCCTCAAGGAAATTCCCCAGTCGATCACCGTGATGACGCGCAAGCAGATGGATGACCAGAACCTGGTCAGCCTCAAGGACGCCGTCAACCAGACCACCGGCGTCGTCGGCCTGCAGGGCGTCGGCCAAGGCATGATCCTGTCGTCACGCGGTTTCCAGATCGACGATTGGCAATACGATGGTGTGCCGATCCTGCGTAACAATTATTCGCTGGGCAACTGGGCGACCCAGGACCTGATCTTCTTCGACCGCCTGGAAATCATGCGCGGCGCGGCCGGCCTGCTGCAAGGCACTGGCAGCCCCGGTGGCGCCGTCAACCTGGTGCGCAAGCGTGGCCAGCATGCACCGACCGTTACCCTGACCGGCAAGGCCGGCTCCTGGGATCACTACGGTCTGCAATTGGACGCTGGCGGCCCCCTGAACCAGGCCGGCAACATCCGCGGTCGCGTCGTCATCGATGAAGACCAGAGCAACTCGTTTGTCGACTATGCGTGGAGCAAGACCCACTCGCTGTACGGTGCGTTGGACGTCGACCTGAGCGAAGACACCACCCTGGGTTTCGCGGTCAGCCAATCCAATGGCGAATCGCGCGGCAACATCCGTGGCCTGCCACGCTACGCCAACGGTTCGATGCCGGACGTGTCGCGTTCGACCTACACGGGGGCGCGTTGGAACCGTTCTGAAATCGATGTCACCACCTACTACACCGACCTGGAACATCGCTTCAACGAGGACTGGGCGTTCAAGGTGGGGGCCGTGTACATGACCGAAGATAACCAGGCGAAAAACCAGCGAGTCCAAAGGGGGGGTGGTCTCTTGGCTGATGGCAGTGGCGTGCAATATGCCGACTTCGTGACGGATTTCCAGTCCACGAAGTCTGGTCTGGACATGAACCTGACCGGCAAGTTCGAAGCCTTGTCGATGGAGCAGGAAGTCATGCTCGGCGGCAACTTCTCGCAGTTGGAGACGGATGATCGCTACGCCCGTACATTCAATAACACCAGCGACTCCATCTTCGACCTGAACAATGACCGGCCGGACATCAGCTATGAGAGTCTGATCAACAGCCCGGGCGGACGGGGCGTCCTCAGTAAGTACGATATCCGCCAGAAGGGTGTGTATGGCACCTGGCGCGTGAAGCCTATCGATGATCTGACGCTGGTGCTGGGTTCCCGGGTCAGCTGGTATGACTTCAGCTACAAATCGAGAACCGAAGACTCAGCCGGTATTACCCCATACACGGCAAGCACCGGAACTGAAACCGGAGTGGTCACGCCCTACGGCGGTATCATCTATGACCTGAGCCGTGAGTGGGCGGTGTACGCCAGCTACACTGATGTGTTCCAGCCCCAGACCGAGGTCGATACCAGCGGTTCGGTGCTCAAGCCCATCGTTGGGACCAACTACGAAGTCGGCCTCAAGGGTGAGCTGATGGACGGTCGGGTCAATACCTCCCTGTCCATCTTCCGTTACGATCACGAGAACCGTGCTATCGAAGACACCGCCGGAGGGATGGTATGTGAGGGCGGGTATTGCTCGGCTGCCTCGGGGAAAGTGCGCAGCCAGGGTTTCGATGCCGAAATCAGTGGTGAAGTGGTAGACAATCTGCAGTTGTTCGCGGGCTACACCTACAACACCACCAAGTACCTGGAGGAGCCGGGGAAGGAAGGTGTTGTCTTCAGTAGCTGGACGCCGAAACACATGCTGCGGGTGTGGGGTAACTACCAACTGACCGGCGATTGGAGCCGTGTCAGCGCTGGCCTGGGCTTTACCACCCAAAGCCGCACACTGGTTTACCAAGAAAAGACCGACATACCGGGTTATACCGTGTGGAATGCTCGTATTGGTTACCAGCTGACGCCGGAAATCGCTTTGGCGCTCAATGCCAACAACCTGTTCGACAAGACGTACCTAACGTCTGCTTACAATCAGCTTAATGGCAACAACAACTTCGGTGATCCGCGTAACTTGATGTTCTCGGTGAAGTACACCCCGGAGTTCTGATTTTTGCGGGAATGAAATAGACCCGCCTTGTGGGTAGTGTTGGTCACTCAAAAACGGTGCTTCTTCAGAAATGGGAAGCGCCGTTTTTTTTGGGTTTTTTTGGGATGGGGGGGTGTATATCCGTTGCTGCGGTAATGGCGGCTTAGGGTTCCGCCCTGACGGCGGGTCACTTTTGAAAAGCCCGGAAGCCGGCCCAGTCAAAAGTAACCAAAACGCTCCTGCCCCACCACTCGGCACCTCGCCTAGGCTCGGTGTGCCCTCACTCCGGCATTGCTCCGTGGGCCCGCCGCGAAGGGCCATCCATGGCCCAGCGCGGCTATCCCGGCATCCATGCCGGGATGCCCACTGCGCAATGCCTGCGTTCGGCCATCGTGGTTAACGGGGCGCCCGAGATCAACGTCCGAAACGAGGCGACCTGATAGCCGACCTGGTTCTTAGTGGTATCGCGTTTCCCCCTGTGGGAGCGAGCTTGCTCGCGAAGGCGGCGTTACAGTCAATGAAGAGGGTGGATGTGCCTGCCTCTTCGCGAGCAAGCTCCCCCACAGAAGGACTCCGGGTGCACACGGATATTGTGGCTGCTGGAGATCCAATGTGGGAGCGAGCCTGCTCGCGAAGGCGGGGTTACAGTCGATGAAGAGGCTGGATGTGCCGGCCTCTTCGCGAGCAAGCTTTGCTCTCACAGGGGGCGCCTACATATCCCGCGCCACCCGAAAACCGATCCAGTCGCCGCGGTCGCCTGGCACCAGTGCGTTGCGGTTGCCGGAGCGGGAGAACACTGGCGCCTCGCCCCAGTCGTTGCCGCGGATTCGTTTGAATTCGCACTTGCCGGTCAGCCAGGCGCTGCCGTCGCTCGGGGCGCCCACGTAGTTTTCGTTGTAGCAATCGGCGGTCCATTCGTAGATGTTGCCGTGCATGTCATACACGCCGAAGGCGTTGGGTGCGAAGCTGCCGGCCGGGGCGGTGAAGTTGTAGCCGTCGGCCGCGCCGTAGGTGTTGGCGTGCTGGGCGATGCTGTATTCCTTGCCCTCGTCAAAAGGGAAGGGGAACGACCCGGTGCTGCCGCCGCGTGCTGCGTACTCGCGCAGGGATTCGCTGACCAATCGGTATTGCTTGCCGGTCTTTTTCGACAACCACGCCACGTAGGCATTGGCCTCGGCGAAGTCCATGCACACCGCCGGGTGCCGGTCGGTGTACTGCTTGCGCGGGTCGCTGCCCTGGTAGTCCGGGATGCCGGCCTTGCAGGCGCGACCGGGACGCTCGTCGCCGTCGGGCATCGTGTAGCCGGTGTCGCGCAAGTAGGCGAACCATTCACCCTTGAGCACCTGCAAGCGACTGATCGCCAGCGGTTTGGCGAACGTCACTGGGTGCATCGGGCCCTCGTCGGGCTCGCGGCCTACTTCGTCGTCCGGTGTGCCCATCTGGAAGGTGCCGGTGGGCAGCACGACCATTTCCGGGCAGTCCTTGCAGTCACGAAAGACCTGGCCCGCTTGAGACGCCTGGGCGCCGGAGGGCAGCAGGGCGGCGAGGGCCAGTGCCGGGAGTAGCTTCAAGGAAAAACTGTTCATCCATTTCTCTCGTTAAAGTCAGGTTCAGAGTGTCTTGGCCAGCAAGCCCATGAAGCGATCGATCTCGGCTTCGGTGTTGAGCAGCCCCGGCGCGGTGCGGACCACCGGCCCCGCATCGCGATGCACGGCGTCGGCGATCACGCGGCTTTTCATCAGGTAGGCGGCGACCTCGTCGCTGTCGCGGCCCTTGACCCGGAAGAAGGTGAAACCGGCGGACAGGTCTGGGCTCAGCGGGGTGACCAGTTCGATCTGCGGCTGTGCCAGCAGCTGTTTTTTCAAATAGCTATTGAGGGCATGGATGCGCGCCTGCACCTCGGCCTTGCCCAATTGCAGGTGCAACTTGAACGCTTCGTCCGCCGCCCAGCGATGCTCGAAAGCGTGATAACCGCCTGGGGTCATGGTGGTGGAAAACGCCGTGGCTTCGGAGAAGGTCGGGATGATCGGCGTGACGTACTTGAGTTCTTCGCTGCGGCTGCACACCAGGCCCGTGCCGCGTGGGCCGAACATCCACTTGTGGGTGCCGGCGATGAAAAAGTCGCAATTCATGGCGGGGAAGCTGAGGTCCTCGACGCCGAAACCGTGCACGCCGTCCACCACATAAATGATCCGCTGCTCATCGCTGCGGCCCTGGTTGTGCTTGTCCACCAGAGCGCCGATCTTGTCGATCGGCAGTTTCACACCGCTGCCCGAGTGCACCCAGGTCATGCCCAGCACCCGGGTTTTGGGGCGGATGTTGCGGTCGATGGCTGTGAGGATTTGTTCATGACTGGCGTCGTGGGCGTTGTCAAACAGCTTGATCTTGCGCACCCGTGTTCCCGTCCGTTGGGTGCGCAGGTCGAGAATGGTGTGAGTGGCGTAGTGTTCGTGGGTGGTGGTGAGTATTTCCTGGTCGGCCGCCACATGGACGCCGCCGTAGATCATCGACAGGCCTTCGGTGGTGCTGCCGGTGAGGGCGATCTGCTTCGGGTTCGCTTGCAGGTAGCGGCCGGCCCAGGTGCGGACGTTTTCCTCGCGTTCTTCGGTGACGCCCAGGTCCCAGTCCATCAACAGCCCCGGGTTTTTATCCAGGGCGGCGCGGTGCTTTTCGATGGCCTCGCGCACCGGGCGCGGGTGAGTGGTGACCAGGAAGTTGGAGAAGTGCAGGTAGTCCGGGTCCTGATCGAACAGCGAGCGCAGTTGCGCCCATTTATTTTTCGGCAGCGGCGGCAGAGGATCGGCGCTGGCCGTGGCGGGCAGGCTGGCGGCGAGGGGCAGGCCGGCGACGAGGATCCCGGCCTGCTTCAGGAAGGTGCGACGTTCATTCATGGCTGGACAGTCTTTTGGGTCGAGGCGAGGACGGGGCGGGCGGCTTTCTGGACCTGATCCCAGACCCGCAGGAAATTGCCGCCCCACAGTTTGGCGATGTCGGCTTCGGAGTAGCCGCGGGTCAGCAGTTCGGCGGTGACGTTGCGGATGTCGCCGACGTTCTCCCAGCCTTTCACTCCGCCGCCTTCGTTGAAGTCCGAGCTGATGCCGACGTGATCGATGCCGATCTTGCGCACGGTGTAGTCGATGGCCTCCCCCAGGTCCTTGAGGCTGGCCTTGGGTTCCTCTTCGAGAATGCCGTACAGCTGGCCGGCGTATTCGCCGAATTTCTGTTCCGGCCAGGCGGCGATGATCGGGTCGCCGGGCATCAGCGCCATCGCCAGGTTGGGCAGTGGCGGCAGGTCGAAGCGTTCGCGCAGGGCGTTGAGTTTGTCCTGGGTCTTTTGCGTCAGCGGCCGCAGGTATTGGGAGAAACCGACGATCTGCACCACGCCGCCGCTGGCCTTGATCAGTTGCATTTCCTTGTCGCTGAGGTTGCGCGCAATGTCGACCATCGCCCGTGGTGCCGAATGGGACGCCACCAGCGGCGTGCGGCTCAGTTGCGCGACTTGCTCCAGGGCTTGGGTCGACATCTGCGACACGTCAATGATCACGCCCAGGTCGTTCAGGCGCGTCACCGCTTGCTTGCCGATGTCCGACAGGCCGCCGAGGGCGTCGGGCGAATCGTTGAAGAACGGCAGCGGTCGCGAGGAGTCGGCCCAGTCGTTGTTGCCGATGTAGCTGAAGCCGAACATGCGCATGCCCCGCGCCGTCCACAGGTCCAGCAGGCTCAGGTCGTGGCCGAGGGGATAGGCGTTGAGCATGCTGATGAAGATCGCGAACTTGCCTTCGCCGTGCAGGCGACGGAAATCATCCGGGGTGTAGGCGATGGCGACCTGGTTGGGGAAGTCCCGGACCATGCCGGTGATGATCTTGTAGCGCACCTCCTGCTGGTTGCGCGCTTCCTCAACGAAGCCGGCGGTGGGCTTGTGCGGCGCGTTGGGGCCGTTCCACAACTCCGGCCAGCCAAACACCGTCAGGGCCGCACCGGACAACTGCCCGCGGTTGGCTTTCACCAGGTCGAACTGGCCGCTGCCGTCCTTGTCGGCTTCATTGCCGGCGGTGCCGAAATCCAGCGGTACGGTGATGTGGCTGTCGAAGGACAGCAGGCGTTCGTGCAGCTCCCTGGCTTCGTTCATGACTTTGACCGGGTAGCCGGGGTTATCCCGCCACCAGTGGTCCCAAGCCGCGACGCCAGCACCGACGGCCAACGCCAGGGCCAGGGGCAGGCCGATGAAAAGAGCCTTTTTCGAACGAGGTGTTGTCATTGCCGATCTCAGTCAGGTTCGCCTTGGAAGGACAGGCGCGGGGCCTTTGCTATCTGGGGAGAACGAGTGATCGGCGGGGAAATTTAGGTGTTCTCGGGGCCGCCATCGCGAGCAAGCTCGCTCCCACAGGGGACCGCATCCAATTCCACTGTGGGAGCAAAGCTTGCTCGCGAGGCGGCCTTGCAGTTGACCTGTTTCTGCTGAATGTACCCAGATCCCCTGTGGGAGCGAGCTTGCTCGCGATAGCGGCCTTGAAACCCACCCATCTCTTGCGAATGTACTCAGATCCATTGTGGGAGCGAGCCTGCTCGCGATGAGGCCCTCACAGCTGCCTATAAATTTGTCAGCCCACCCCTCGTTCTAGCTTGGATAAAGCCCGCTCCAGGGCTGGACACAGGTAAGGCAATGACGATTTCTCGACGATGGTTCATGGCAGGCCTGGCGCTGACCGGTGCCGCCGTGCCTGCGGTGTATTACGGGCATCGCGAACTGACCCGGCCGGACCCGACCATTACCCCCGGCGAGGCCTCGTTCGACGTGGCTGACGTAGAGGGCCAGCGCCGGGCCGATGCGTTGCGGGGCATCTGGACGATCCGTTTCACCGGCCGTGACGCCGGTCTCGAAGGTTTGCCGCAGGACGATTTGCAGCTATTGCTCGACATCGGCCAAAGGGGCCGTGGCCTGGTGGGCTACCTCGACACTGCCGAACGCTTGCGCGACACCGATGAGCCGCGTTATCGGGTGCTGGGCGACCTGGCCGGCACCGACCCGAAGCAACTGAGCTGGCGGCTGATGAGTGCCCGACAGGACGCGCCGGACTATGAATGCATCATGACCCTGGACGAAGTCTGGGCCGGCTTCGGCAATGCCGGCAGCGCCACCCTCAGCGGTCGTGTGTTGCGCCTGGACCGCCCCATGGCACTGCCTGAACAGGACAATCATTTCATCGCCCTCAAGCAGCGCTTCCCCGAGGCCCGGGAGCGCACGCCGCTGAGCCCGCCGTTGCTGGCCTGGCTGGTGTCGCCCCAGCATCGGCTGTTCCACCAGCTCTGGCACGCCACGCGGGACAAATGGCACACCCTGGACGAAGACAAGCGCAATGCCTTGCGCGGCATCGGCTGGCAGCCCGGCCCACGGGACCAGGAGCGTGATGCCCGCGGCCCGCGCAAGGATCGCAACGGCTCGGGCGTGGACTTCTTTTTCATGCACCGACACATGCTCGGCACGGCCCGTTCGTTCCAGCCGCTGCCGTCGTGGCCGCGCTTTCCCTTGCCGCAACCGGAGCTGGAACGCGATCGCCTTGGGTTTGCCCGCTACCTCGATAACCACGATGGCACGGCCTTGCCGCCCACCTGGCTGGCCGATGGCGACGCGCAGTACGCCCAGTGGGTCAGCGACATCAAGACCGCCGAGACCTACCACAGCAATTTCCAGGTCTGGGAATCGCGCTACCGCGACCCGCGCTACCTGTCGAAACTGACCCTGGGCCAGTTTGGTTCGGAAGTGGAATTGGGCCTGCACGACTGGCTGCACATGCGCTGGGCCTCGGTGCCGCGTGACCCTTCCAACGGTCACCCGGTGCCGTTCGCTCGCGACCCGGACGACTTCGCCGCGCGCTGGTACGCGCCGGAAAACGACTTCCTCGGTGATCCGTTTTCCTCCCACGTGAGCCCGGTGTTCTGGGCCTTCCACGGCTGGATCGACGACCGCCTCGAAGACTGGTTCCGCGCCCACGAACGTTTCCACCCGGGCGAAGTGAGCCGGCTCGACGTCAACGGCGTGCCCTGGTACGCCCCGGGCCGCTGGGTCGAAATCGGCGACCCCTGGCTGGGCCCGGACACCCACGGTTGCAGCACCACGCCGGGGCTGCAGGTTGGGCGCTCGGTGGAAATGGACCCGGAAACCATGAAACTGGCCCTGCGCATCACCTTCGGCAGCGATGACAAAAAGCTCTCCGAACTGTTCCGCCGCGTGCCACAACGGCCATGGTATGCGCGCAATCTCAAGTCCAAGCCGGTGTAACCCCAGCCAGGTTTTTCGGATCGACCTGTTAGTTCTTACAGCAGACGCGGTCTGTTGTAGAGAGTACGTTGCTCCGGTGCGATGAGCATTGGAGGACTTCAAATGGAAACCAGCAAAGGCATCTTGGTTACGTTGGCTGAAAAAACCGGCGAAACCTATCGTGCGGTCAAATTCGATTTCGTCACCCGTATGACGGGCTTCGTTGACGACGACCCGAGCAAGGATTTTTCCGACTCGATCGTGGCCTCCTACAGCGTTCGCGTCTCCAGGACGAAGCCCGATGGAGCTTTGGACAAGGTCTCGATCCATGGCGACATCGATGGAGATAACGACGTGGACGAATACGACAAGCAGGCACTGATCGAGCTGGCGACGGCGGCGCTCAAGGTGCCGCCGCCCAAATAGCTTATCCCTGCGAATATCCACCGGATGAAGCCGGACACCCTTGTGGCGAGGGGATCATCGCTGGGGGGCGCTCAGTAGGAGCTGCCGAAGGCTGCGATCTTTTGATCTTTCTCTTGGGACTCAAGCGTCAGGGGAAAGATCGCAGCCTCGTTGCACTCGTCAGCTCCTACGGGATGTAGCTCAGCACAATGACGCGGGTGCTTAGCGCGGCGCGGCGATGTCCAGGGCGCGGTTTGCCAAGAGCTCACTCAGCTCGACCATCTGCTGGATCCCCAGGGCAAAACTCCGCCGTGCGCCTTCCAGATCAAACGCCAGCTCATTGGCCATGGCATTGACCGATGCGAGGGTTTCGCTGAGGTTGGCCAGCAGGCATTCCAGGTCCGCGCCTTCGGCCACGGTGAACAACGGGTCCGGTGGTGGAGTGGTTTTTTCAGGCTTGGGATCGAGGTAGTAGGCGAGGGCGCGGTCGGCGGCTTCGTCGAGTTTCTTGGAATCGTCTTCGGGGGGATTGGGGGTGATCTTGAACATGGCGTAACTCCTAGTATTCATTTTCAGGAGCCGACACCCTCGCTACCAAACGATTGGGTGGCGGCCGTACGCGGGTTGGTAGACCGGAGCACTAGGAACCCGGCGCGCCCGAAGACGCCCTGCGCACGGCCACCATGACACAGACGCGAGAGAGCATCTGTAGAAGGTGGCGCTTGCGCCTAGTTGACTCGCGGGCTACCAAACCCGATCGCTGAAATCAGCGACCCGGAAACAGTAAAAGCCACGAGCCAAGCGCACAAGCCGGCGGATTCTGGCGTAGTTGTAGGCGATGACGCAAGGCAGCGTAGCCTTGCTCGGGCGTCCTACATGGCCGGATAAACAGAGCCAAAGCCGAACACCATTACTGATCGTTCCCACGCTCCGCGTGGGAATGCAGCCGGGGACGCTCCGCGTCCCAGAGAGCCGAACGCAGAGCGTCCGTAGAGGCATTCCCACGCGGAGCGTGGGAACGATCGAAAGATGAGCCTGGGGCCTACATCACCCGCCAACCCCCACCCAACGCTTTGTACAACGCCACGCTCGCCTGCACCCGCGCCAATCGCAATTGCACGTTCATGTCCTGGGCGGCGTACAGCGTGCGTTGGGTTTCCAGTACGGTGAGTAGGTCCTCGGCGCCGGCCTGGTAGCGGCGTTGGGCGATGTCGAAGGCGGTCTGGGCCTGGTGCAGTTCTTCGCTTTGCCATTGCCGTTGACGGTCCAGGCCGTTGATGCCGTTCAGGGCTTTTTCGACGTCGGCGAAGCCGTTGATGATGGCTGCGCGGTAGAGCTCCAGCAGTTCTTCCTGGCGCGCGGTGGCTCGGTCGCGTTCGGCGCTCAGGCGGCCGTTGTTGAAGATTGGCGCGGCCAAACCGGCGCTGAGGTTGTAGACGTTGTTGCGCAGCAACTGGTTGGCGATATCGGCGCCGGTGGCGAGGCTCAGGCCCAGGGTCATGCTGGGCAGCATGGCGGCGCGAGCGACGGTGATGTCGGCCTGGGCGGCGGCGAGGCGGGCTTCGGCGGCGGCGATGTCCGGGCGGCGGCTCAGCAATTGGCTGGGCACGCCAGCGTCGATGGCCGGCCAGTGCAGGCGGTCGAAACTGTCGTCGTCGAGTGTGACCGACTGCACCGGTTGCCCCAGCAGCGTTGCCAGGGTAATCAAGGCTTCGCGGGCCTGTTGCTGCACCTGGGGCAGCCGGCGTTGCTGGGCTGCCACCAGGCTTTTTTGCTGGGACAGTTCCAGGGCTGTGGCACTGCCGGCGTCGTAGCGGGTCTGCACCAGGTCGAGCACGCGTTGGGCATTGCCCAGGTTCTGTTCGGCGATGCGCTGTTGTTCGCGCAGGGACAAGGCCTGGGTGTAGCTGTTGGCGACGCCGCTGAACAGGGTCAACTCCACCGTCGCGCGGTCGAACTGGCTGGCCGACAACGTCTTCAGCGCACTGTCCCGGGCCGCCCGTTTGCCGCCCCAGAAATCCAGCTCATAAGTGGCGCTGAGGTTGGCGTCGTAGTAATCGATGGTGCGGCTGTTCCGATCCACATCCAGCTGGCTGTAGCTCTTGCCCCGTAGCAACTCCTGGCGATTGCCGTTGAGCCCGGCCGTGACCGCGGGCAGCAACGGTGCCCCGGCGATCACCGCGCTGGCCTCGGCCTGGCGCACCCGGGCCATGGCGGCGGCCAGGTCGTGGCTGTCCAGGCGCGCCTGCTCGATCAAACGGTTCAATTGCGGGCTGCCAAAGTGTGTCCACCACTGCTGGTTGTCCGCTCGGGCGCTGGGCGTATCGAGGTTCTGCCAGGCCGGTGGTGGTTGGAGGCCGCTGTCCGGGGCCGACGCAGGGGTGGCGCAGGCTGCCAGCAACAGGCTGGCGGCCAGGAGGGTCAGGTGGACTTTCATAGCGTGGGGTTCATTCTCTGGTAAGGGCCGCGACCGGGTCGAGGCGGGCGGCCTTGCGGGCGGGCATGAAACCGAAGACAACGCCGGTGACCAGCGCGCAACCGAAGGCGCCGAACACCGCCAACCATTCGAAGGCCACGGCGATCTTGCCCAGCAGCAACGCGCCGCCCACCAGCAGGGCCAGACCGATACCGGTGACCCCTCCGACCACCGAGAGCATCACTGCTTCGGTGAGGAATTGGCGCAGGATGTCGCGCTGGCGGGCACCGGTGGCCATGCGGATGCCGATCTCGCGGGTGCGTTCGCGCACGGTCATGAGCATGATGTTCATCACGCCGATGCCGCCCACCAGCAGCGAAATCGCCGCGATGGCGCCGAGCATCAGTGACAGCGTGCCCTGGGTGCGCGCCTCGGCCTGGATCATCGCGGCGTTGTTGGTCAGCTCGAAATCCTGCTTGCCGTCGTGCAGGCGCAACAGCGTCCGGGAGATCGCCTGTTCGGCCTCCTGGACCTTGCCTGCATCGCGCGCGGCGATCACCACGTACTCGGGATGGCGGGTGCCGAACAGCCGCACGCTGGCGGCGGAGTAGGGGATGGCGATGCGATTGTCGGCGTCCGAATCCCCGGAGCTGGCGCCTTTTTCCGCCAGTACGCCGACCACCTGGAATGGCATGTTCTCGATCAGGATGTAGCGGCCGATGGGATCGGCGACGTCCTTGAGCAGCTTCTGCCGGACCTTGTGGCCGATCACCGCCACCGCCGCGGCGCCGCGTTCGTCGGCATCGGTAAAGTAGCTGCCCTCGGCCACCGGCCAATTGAAGATGATCGGAAAGTTCGTGTCGTTGCCACCGACGTAGCTGGTGTGGTCGAGGTTGCCGAAACGTACGCTGGCTTCGGCGCCGTTGACCGGCATGATCCGTTGCACCTCGGGCAGGTCGGCGAGGGCAGCCAGGTCGTATTCGCTGATGATGCCCTTGGCGGCGCGCGGCGCGGGCGCGCTGCCGTTGAGGTAGATGATGTTCGAGCCGAACGCACCCATCTGGGCCATGACCTGGCGCTTGCTGCCTTCGCCCACGGCCAGCATGACCACCACCGAGGCCACGCCGATGACGATGCCCAGTAGCGTCAGGGCGGTGCGGAAACGGTTGATCCACATCACCCGCCACGCCGCCTGTACCGCGTCAACCAGCTCGCCTTTCCAGGCACCGTTGTGTTCGCTGCCGGCACTCAGGCGCTGGCGCAGGTCCACGGCTTGCAAGGCCTTTGGATTGGCTTGCACCTCGTGGGGCAAAGCGGTGGCGCTGTCGCTGATGATCAGTCCATCGCGGATCTCGATGATGCGCTTGGCCCGGGCCGCCACTTCGCGGTCGTGGGTGATCAGGATCACCACATGGCCCTGGCTCGCCAGTTCGTCGAGCAAGGCCATGACCTCGATGCCGCTCTGGCTGTCGAGGGCACCGGTGGGTTCGTCGGCGAGGATGATGTACCCGCCGTTCATCAAGGCCCGGGCAATCGACACCCGTTGCTGCTGGCCGCCGGACAATTGATGGGGGCGGTTGCCGGTGCGGCTGGCCAGGCCCAGGCGCTCGAGCAGGGCGCTGGCCCGGGCGTGGCGCTCGGCGGCGGAGGTGCCGGCGTAGATGGCTGGCATCTCGACGTTTTCCTGGGCGGTGCCGGAAGGAATCAGGTGATAGCCCTGGAACACGAAACCGAACGCTTCGCGCCGCAACCAGGCCAATTCATCGCTGCCCAGATTGGCGACGTCTTCGCCGGCGAAACGGTACTCGCCGCGGGTGGGGCGGTCGAGGCAGCCGAGGATGTTCATCAAGGTGGATTTACCGGAGCCGGACGCCCCGACAATCGCCAGGAATTCCCCGGCGTGAATGGCCAAGTCAATGCCGCGCAGCACCTCCACTCGCGGGCTGTCGCCACCGCCGTAGGCTTTGCGAATGTCCCGCAGTTCGATCAGGGGCGTGTTCATTCAGCCTCCGCTGCCGCTGGCCGGGCCGATCAGCACGCGGTCGCCTTCGCTCAGGCCGTCGAGGATCTGTGTGCGCAGCCGATCGCTGACGCCGGTGCGAACGGTGCGCGACTGGACCTCGCCATTGTCGGCCAGCACCTGAACTTGGCCGACGTCCTGCAAAGCGGCGATGGGTACGGTCAACACATCCTTGGCTTGGGCAGCGACGAAAAACACTTGGGCGGTCATGTCGGTCATCAGCGCGCGGTCGGCGTTGTCCACATCCAGCAACACGGTGTAGAGCACCACCCGCTCGCTGCCGCTGCGACCGCCCGTGGGGCTGCCGCCCTGGCTGGCTTCCAGTGGGCGCGGCGGCACCGGGAGGATCTGGCGAACGCTGCTGCTCCAGCGCCGGCTGCCGCCGGCCAGGGTGGTGAAGTAGGCGCTCATGCCTGGTTTGACGTGGCCGATATCGGCTTCCGAGACTTCGGCCCAGACAGTCATCGGCGACAGCCGGGCGATGCGCAGGATCAGCGGGGTTTGCTGCTGAGCGTTGAGGGTCTGGCCTTCCCGGGCACCGACGGCGACCACGGTGCCGCTCATCGGCGCATAGATGCGCGTATAGCCCAATTCAGCCTCGTCACTGCGCAGGCTGGCCTGGGCCTGGCGGATCTGGGCCTGGAACATGTCGATGCGCGCCTGGGTCGCCCGCACTTCGGCCTGGGCAGTCTGCACGTCTTCCTCGCGGGTAGCGCCGCCGGCCTTGAGTTGCTGCTGGCGACGGGATTTCTGCTGCGCCAGGTCGTGCTGGGCGCGCTGTTCCTGGAGCTGGGCCTTGAGGTTCTCGATGGAAAAGCGTCCGGCGTCGAGCTTGGCTTTTTGCGTGGACGGGTCGATTTCCAACAGCAACTGGCCTTCACGCACCTCGTCGCCGGCCTCCACATGAATCTTCTGGATCTGCCCGGACGCCTGGGCGCCGACGTCGACATAACGCCGCGGTTGCAGGGTGCCCAGGGCGGTGACGCTGTTTTCGATATCGCCCCGGGTGACGGGCGCGGTGACCAGGGGCGCACGGCTTGGCGCCACCGCTTGCCACGCGGCGAAGGCCACGGCCGGAAGCAGGGCGAAGGTGAGAAGCCAGGCGCGTCGGGTAGGGCGGGGACGTTTCATGCAGGGTTCCGGCCGGTGATATCGGACCCGTCCGAGGAAGGGCAGGGATGGGAGGCTGTTCTGGTAAACGAGCGCTCGGGGCGGGAATTTAGAGGTGCGGAACACTTGGCAGGCTTTCGCCACAACAGCAGTGCCAGGCGCCACTGGCAATGAACGAATCAGCCTTGATACAAACCAAAGCTTTAAATCTATATGAGAATTACTATAAATTACGCGATTGAATCTGCCACTATCGTGCCATTGCCTGTCCCAGGCATGCCGAGTGGGCACAGGGATAGCTGTCGCAGTCATTGCGCACGGGAGTCATGTTGGAGAACTACTATCGCGAGCTGGTGTGTTTCCTGAACGCCAGGCTAGGCAACCGCCAGGCGGCCGAGGATGTGGTGCATGACGCCTATGTGCGGGTGCTGGAGCGCGCCAGCGACACCCCCATTGAACAGCCCCGGGCGTTCCTCTATCGCACGGCATTGAACCTGGTGATCGACGGGCATCGGCGCAATACCGTGCGTCAGGTCGAATCCCTGGAGGTGCTGGACAGCGAAGAGCGCTTCTTCACCCCGTCGCCCCAGACCAGTCTCGACCACGGCCAGCGTCTGGACATGCTCCAGCGTGCCCTGGCCGAGCTGCCGCCGCTGTGCCGCGAGAGTTTCCTGCTGCGCAAGCTCGAAGGCCTGTCTCACCCGCAAATCGCCGAGCGCCTGGGCATTTCCCGGGCACTGGTGGAAAAACACATCGTCAACGCGATGAAGCATTGCCGCGTTCGCGTGCGGCAGTGGGACGCGCATTAATCTGCTCACGCCGGTCGTATCGCGGTAAATTTTTTTTCATTGTCCTCGTTCCTCTCAACACACGACTTGTTGGCCCCTAAACGCTGGGCAGGTCACCCCAGGCTTTTCGCGCCCTGTTGAGGGCTTTTCCAGAGGACACTGGACATGACACAGGCAATTGCATCGCCCATCATTCACGACTTGATCGGCATTGGTTTCGGCCCTTCGAACCTGGCGCTGGCCATCGCGCTGCAGGAGCGGGGGCCGGTCCAGGGTGAACTGGACGTGCTGTTCCTCGACAAACAGGCCGACTACCGCTGGCACGGCAACACCCTGGTGACCCAGAGCGAGTTGCAGATTTCCTTCCTCAAGGACCTGGTGACCCTGCGCAACCCCACCAGCCCGTATTCGTTCGTCAATTACCTCAAGCACCATGGCCGCCTGGTGGATTTCATCAACCTCGGCACCTTCTACCCGTGTCGCATGGAGTTCAATGACTACCTGCGCTGGGTGGCTGGGCATTTCACCGAACAGAGTCGTTATGGCGAAGAAGTGCTGCGCATCGAACCGCTGCTGCACAATCAACAGGTCGAAGCGTTGCGGGTGATTTCCCGCGATGCCCAGGGCGAGGAGTTGATCCGAACCACCCGTTCGCTGGTGGTCAGTGCCGGCGGTACCGCGCGCATCCCCGAGGCGTTCGAGGCGTTCAAGGATGATGCGCGGGTGTTCCACCATTCCCAGTACCTGGCGCGCATGGCGAGCCAGCCCTGTGTGAGCGGTCAGCCGATGAACATCGCCATCATCGGTGGCGGGCAGAGCGCGGCGGAGGCCTTCATCGACCTCAACGACAGCTTCCCTTCGGTGCAGGTCGACATGATCCTGCGCGGCTCGGCGCTCAAACCGGCGGACGACAGCCCATTCGTCAACGAAGTGTTCTCGCCGGAGTTCACCGACTTGGTGTTCCAGCAACCCCACAGCGAGCGCGAGCGCCTGGTCAACGAATATCACAACACCAACTATTCGGTGGTGGACATCGACCTGATCGAACGCATCTACGGGATTTTCTATCGCCAGAAAGTCTCTGGCGTCGCCCGTCATGCGTTCCGAACCCTCACGACGGTCGAAAAGGCCACGGCCAGCGACGCCGGCGTGGAGTTGGCCGTGCGCAACAACGCCACGGGAGAGCTGACCGTGCGCCGCTATGACGCCGTGGTGCTGGCCACCGGTTATGAGCGGCAGATGCACCGCGCTCTGCTGGAACCACTGGCGCAATACCTGGGGGATTTCGAGGTGGATCGCAACTACAAGCTGATCACCGACGAGCGCTGCAAGGCGGCGATCTACATGCAGGGCTTCTGCCAGGCCAGCCATGGTCTGAGCGACACCTTGCTGTCGATCCTGCCGGTGCGCGCCGATGAAATCGCCGGCTCGCTCTATGAGCATGGGAGCCATCGTGGGCAGGCGCGTCCGGTGCGCGATCTGCTGTTGGCCGCCGTGTAGGAGCTGTCGAGCGAAGCGAGGCTGCGATCTTTCCCAAACACTTGGGGCCCAAGTGAAAGATCAAAAGATCGCAGGCTTCGCCAACGCCTACAAAACAACGAGAAACCGTCAGGAAATTCTTCAGAAATTTCCTACACTCACCTCACAGCCTCCTGCTGTTTGAAAGGCTCGGTTCGCTGTTCCCTCGTATTGGCAGTCTGAACCCTCAGCCGGTCCACCCTGACTGTAACGTGCAGTCGCGGTGCGCCGGGCCGACTACGCCAAACGAAACAAACTGACCAGATGATGCTGTTCTTACGCACAGGCCTGGTGACGCTGTTGCTGGGCTCATTGAGTGTGGTGCCACCGGTGGACGCGGCACCCGAGGCGCTGCAGGTGCTCGGGCGCTCCAATGTGAGCGATTATTCGGTGTCCCTGGACGCTGCCGACTGGCGCTGGCTGCGCCAAAAGGGCACGTTGCAGCTGGGCGCCTCGGCGCCGGACTACGCGCCTTTCAGCATCACCGGCAATGCTCGCGACTATGAAGGCCTGACCGCCGACTATGCGCAATTGCTCGGGCAACTCCTGCACGTCAAGGTGCAGGTCCAGCGTTATCCGTCCCGTGCCGAATCACTCCAGGCCCTGCGCGGCGGTGAAGTCGATATGCTCGGCACCGCCAACGGCTTCGAAGCCGCCGATCGAGACCTGGCGATGTCCCAGGCTTATGCCGACGACCTGCCGACTCTCGTGGCCCGGGTCAACGACAGCCAGGACTTGCCCACCGACCTGGCGGGCAAGCGGGTGGCGATGCTGTATCACTACTTGCCGCCGGAGACGGTCGAGGCGTTTTATCCCGATGCCTCGTTGCAGTTGTTCCCCTCGACCTTGAGTGCCATCGGCGCCGTGGCGTTTGGTCAGGCCGATGTTTATCTAGGGGATTCAATCAGTTCCAACTACCTGATCAGCAAGAATTACCTAAACAATATTCAACTGGCCGATTTCTCGCGCATGGAAGTGCAGCCGTTCGCATTCGCGGTCAGTCGCGACAACACGCGCCTGTTGCGCATCGTCAATGCCGCACTGCAAGCCATTCCCGCCAGCGAACAAATGAGCATTCTGAGGCGCTGGAGTGCCGGCGGCGCGAGCATGCCGGGACAGCAGGCGCTGCATTTCAGCGTCAAGGAGCAGCGCTGGCTGGACGCTCATCCGCGGATCAAGGTGGCGGTCAACGAAAACTTCCTGCCGCTGACGTTCTTTGATGAACAAGGCCATTTGCGCGGGATCGGCGCCGATGTGCTGGCGAGGATCAGCTTACGTACCGGTTTGAAATTCGATGTGCAGCGTGGCGGCTCGGTTGACGATTTGATCGGGCAGATCAAGAGCGACAAGGCTGATGTCTTGGCGACCGCCATACCCAGCACCGAACTCGAAGATGAGTTGCGCTTTACCCGACCGTACCTGACGAATCCGTTTGTGCTGGTGGTGCCCGCTCGAGCCAAGGGCCCGCTAACCCTGGACCAGATGGCCGGCAAGCGCCTGGCGTTGGTGCGCGGTAACGTGTTGCGCGAGTTCCTGCTGGAGCAGTTCCCTCGCGTGCAGTTGGTGACGGCACAAAACAACGCCGACGCCATGACCATGGTCGCCGCCGGCACGGCGGACGCTGCGATCAATCCGCTGATCAGCGCCCGCTACATGATCTCACGCCAGTACCGCGACACGCTGCAGGTCACCAGTACCGTTGGCATCTTGCCCGCGCGCGTTGCGTTGGCGACGAACCGGGGCGCATTGGAGCTTTACTCGATTCTCGACAAGGCGCTGCTGAGCATTTCTCCCGAAGAGATGGATGAGTTGACCAACCGTTGGCGCAGTGAGGTGGTGATCGACGACAGTTATTGGTTGCGCAGCCGCACCACGATTCTCCAGGGGTTCACCGTCGCTGCGTTGCTGTTGCTGGTGACCTTGGGCTGGGTCATTTACTTGCGGCGCCTGCTGGAGCAATTGCGCATTGCCAAGGAAAGCGCCGACGACGCCAACCGCGCCAAGACCACCTTCGTGGCGACCATGAGCCATGAGATCCGCACACCGATGAATGCGGTGATTGGGCTGCTGGAGCTGGCCCTGAAAAAAGCCGACCAAGGCATTGTGGACCGGTTCGCCATCGAGGTCGCGTCGGGGGCCGCCCATGGCATGCTGGATTTGATCGGCGACATCCTCGACATCGCTCGCATCGAGTCGGGCAAGTTGTCGCTGACGCCGCAACGGGCCAATCTGTACGAATTGACCGAGTCGGTGGCGCGGATTTTCGAGGGCCTGGCCGGGCAGAAACACCTGCGCCTGCAACGGGTGCTGGACGCCGGGGTCAGCCGTGACGTGTTGATCGACCCGTTGCGCTTCAAGCAGATCGTCTCGAACCTGTTGAGCAACGCCATCAAGTTCACCGACCAGGGCGAGGTGCGCCTGAGTGTGCGCGGCGAGCCTGACGTTGAACACGGGCGCCTGGGCGTTTGCCTGCGCGTCGAGGACACCGGCTGCGGGATTCCGCCTGAAGACCAGCGCCGCCTGTTCAGCCCCTTTACCCAGGCCGCTCACGCGACCCAGTCGGCCCGCAGCGGTTCCGGGCTGGGGTTGGTCATCAGCCGTACGTTGTGCGAAATGATGGGCGGTACCCTGACATTGCGCAGCGTAGCGGGGGTGGGCACGCAGGTCGAGATTCTGCTGGACCTGCCCCTGCTCGATGCCTTGCCGGCCGCGCCGCCTGTCGAGGCCGAGGCGCTGGTGCCGGGCCGGGCGCTGAGTATCCTGGTGGTCGATGACTACCCGGCCAACCGCTTGCTGCTGTCCCAGCAACTGGGCTACCTGGGCCATCGTGTCCAGGAGGCGCAGAACGGTGTCGAAGGTCTGAATGCCTGGCGCAGTGAACACTTCGATGTGGTCATCACCGATTGCAACATGCCCTTGATGAGCGGCTACGAACTCGCGCGGGCCATTCGCGACGAAGAGCGTGCGCAAAACCTGTCGCCCGGGGTGATCCTGGGGTTCACGGCCAACGCCCAGCCTGAGGAAAAGGACCGCTGCGCCGAGGCAGGGATGGACGATTGCTTGTTCAAACCCATCAGCCTTCGGGAACTCAACGCATGCCTGGCTTCGGTCATGCCGGACGTGGGGACGCCTCAGCCCGGCGATGGCATCGACTTGACCAGCCTGGAGCAATTGACCGGCGGTGACACGACCGCCATCAGGGCGCTGCTGGAGGAACTGGTCAGCAGCAATGCCGACGATCAAGCACGACTGTTGCACCTGTCCAGCCGACAAGACTTGTCGGGCCTGGCGGACCTGGCGCACCGGATCAAGGGTGGGGCGCGGATCATCCAGGCGCAAGGCCTGATCGCCGCCTGTGAGGCGCTGGAAAGTGCTTGTCGGGGCGGCGACACGTTGCGGCTTGCCCACGCTGTGGAAGATATTCGCCAAGCCATCGAGCACCTGGCGGAACAACTGAAGACCTATGTGGGAGGAAATCTGTCCCCAGGGCCGTAGGAGCTGACGAGTGCAACGAGGCTGCGATCTTTCCCCTGACAGTTGAGTCTCAAGCGAAAGATCAAAAGATCAAAAGATCAAAAGATCGCAGGCTTCGCCAGCTCCTACAAAAGCGTCGGGTGCAGGATTAGTTTCCTCGCCGCAGAGGCTTGGTCCGTCATTATTTTAGGAATAGTCCTACATCGCCTTTCAAGGTCTTCCTCTAGCCTGACGGCCCTTAATGTTCTTGAGCCGGTTTCTACCTGGCGCGTTGCTATTGGAAAGCTTGCCATGCCGAACAAAGCACTCCGTATTCTGATTGCCGATCCACACCATGCTCATCGAGTCGTGCTGGAGCGGCTGTTCAATCAACACGGCTATTTCCGGATTGTCCCCGTGAGCCATGTGCAAGAGTTGCTGACGCTGGTGGAGTACGGCAGCGAGCCCTTCGACCTGATTGTCGTCAATGCCGGGCTGGCAAGCGGGGCGTTGGACTTGCACGATTTTGTTATCTATAACCCACAGGTTCGTCACGGGATGATCTACAACGCGCAACCGGCCAGTCTGTCGCGGGTGCCAGTCGCGCGCCGATCGAGCATGCACCTGAGCCAGGCGCCACTGCCTGACCTTGCCTCCCTGCGGCGCCTGATGGAGCAGGTCGACCCTCAAGCCAGTGAGTCGCTGCAACCGTGGACGTGCGCCCTCAGGCAGGGCCATGGACGCTGAGAAAGACCGTTGGTCTGCACTGTCGGATCTGACAGGTGGCAGAGCCCGGTGCTTGTGCGAGAGTCCGGTGCAGTCATGGTGCCGGTGCCGTTTGTAATGACCTGGGGAATTACCTTGAAAGACGTGTTAATCGTGGATGACCACCCTGTCATAAGAGGGGCGCTGCGGCTTATTTGCCAGAATGAGGCGTTCACCCACATCCGGGACGCCAGCGGCGCGGGTGATGCCAGGACTTTTATCAAGGAGTGCGTGCCAGACCTGGTGATCCTGGACCTGGTAATGAACGGTTTCGATGGCCTGGACCTGTTGGTCTGGATCATGGCCCAGTTCCCTGAGTGCAACGTGCTGGTGTTCACTTCCCAGGATGCGCAGCACTTCTGCAACCGCTGCATCTCGGCCGGGGCCCGGGGCTTTGTGACCAAAAAAAGCGACCTCAAGGAACTGACCAAGGCGATCCAGGCCTTGAAGTCCGGTTATGCCTACTTCCCACAGATGTCCGTCAGGCTGGATTTTCAGCGACGCAGCGAACAACAGGCCCTGGAAAGTCTTTCCACCCGCGAGTTATCCATCCTGCGCATGCTGGCCATGGGCATGCGCGGCAAAGACATTGCCGAAAGCCTGTTCCTGAGTCCAAAGACCGTCAGCACCTACAAGTCTCGGCTGCTGGAAAAGCTTGGCCTGCAATCCTTGGTGGGGTTGTCGGAGTTTGCCAAGCGCAATCACCTTTGAATGAGTTACACCAAATAATGTGGGAGCGAGCCTGCTCGCGATAGCGGCCTGACAGTCAATCCATCATCGGCAGATGTACCGCTATCGCGAGCAGGCTCGCTCCCACAGTTTTTTGATCGCTGTTCTTCAGATAGAACGCTAAAGCCGATTTTTGCAGTCTAGTGCTGCAAAGGTGTCGGTTCTAAGCTGTCTCCATTAAATCGCAGCACCTGATTTTTTGGAGACACAGCATGAAAAACATCATCGGCCTCTACACCAGCCCACGGCCCCACTGGGTCGGCGATGGCTTCCCGGTTCGCACGCTGTTTTCCTATGACAACCTGGGCAAGCACGTCAGCCCGTTCCTGCTGCTGGACCACGCCGCTCCGACGGAATTCACGCCTACCACCGAGCGTCGCGGCGTCGGCCAGCACCCGCATCGCGGTTTCGAAACCGTGACCATCGTCTACCAGGGCGAACTGGAACACCGTGATTCCACGGGCAGCGGTGGCAAGATCGGCCCTGGCGACGTGCAATGGATGACCGCCGCGTCCGGCATCATCCACGAAGAGTTCCACTGCGAAGCCTTCGCCCGGCAGGGCGGGTTCATGGAGATGGTCCAGCTGTGGGTCAACCTGCCGGCCAAGGACAAGATGGCCCCGGCCGGCTACCAGACGATCCTCAAGGACGACATTCCGAACATCGCCCTGAAGGACAACGCCGGCAGCCTGCGCTTGATTGCCGGGCGCTTCGAAGGGCAGCAAGGCCCCGCCAGGACCTTCACGCCCATCGACGTCTGGGACATCCGCTTGAATGCTGGGAAAACCCTCATCCTTGACCTGCACGAGGGCCACAACACCGCCTTGGTGGTATTGCGAGGCTCGGTCCAGGCCAATGGCCGCGAACGGGTGGAGGCCGGGCAAATGGCCCTGTTCGACCGGGCCGGCGACCAATTGAGCCTGCAAGCCAATCACGATGCGGTAGTGTTGTTGCTCAGTGGCGAGCCGATCGATGAACCCATTGTCGGCCACGGTCCGTTCGTGATGAACAGCGAGCAGGAAATTCACCAGGCCTTCAACGATTTCCATTCCGGGCGTTTTGGCCAGATGGACGATTGACGCGAAACAACGGTCAATCGTCGCCAATCGCCTTCCCGGAGCTGCCCCGATGCTGTCTCTGATGTCAGAGCGGCGGCTCTGTGCCCTGGCAGCTGGCCGAAACCGGCCTGTAGATTGCTTGGAGACTGTTCGCTGCGCGAACCCTGACGGTGCTGATCGGTGCGGCGACGTCCAATGCGATGGCGAGCATTGTCGGCGTAGCCTTGCAGCGAAGGCCGGGTCACTGACATCGACTGGCGCGCCACGCGCTTGCAGACCGCCCAAGGCTGCATGGCCGGATAGATCTCCCATTGGCCACCCGAACTTCCCAACAATTGGCTATTTGTACCGCGCCACTGCACGGCTAACGTAGCGTCACACCCAATTGTTCTGGAGTTCATCATGCAACCGCGTATCGATTTCTACACCGCTTCCCCTGATGCTTTCAAAGCCATGCTGGCCCTGGAAAACGCCGCCTCGAACCTGGGCCTGGAGAAGTCCCTGCTGGAACTGGTCAAGCTGCGCTCCTCGCAAATCAACGGCTGTGCCTTCTGCATCGACATGCACACCGCCGATGCCCGCAAGGACGGCGAGACCGAGCGTCGGCTGTACGCCGTGACCGCCTGGCGTGAAGCGCCGTTTTTCACTGGCCGTGAGCGCGCCGCACTGGCCTGGACCGAAGCCCTGACTCGCCTGAGCGACACCCATGCCCCAGACGCTGACTATGCCCTGTTGAGCGAGCATTTCAGCCCCAAGGAAATGGTCGACCTGACCGTGGCGATCAACGCCATCAATGGCTGGAACCGCTTGGCGGTGGGCTTTCGCAAAATGCCTGAAGCGTAATCAGAAGAAAAAATATCGGTGGAGGTGGGCCTTGCTCCCACAGGCTCTGTGTACACCTCAAACCTTCAACACTTTGCCACTGGCCGCCACTGCCACCAGCGATATCGCAATCAACCCGAAGGCAATGCTCAGGCTGCTGCCATGGGCGACGAAGCCAATCAGCGCCGGGCCGGCAAGGATGCCGGCATAGCCGATGGTGGTGATGGCCGCAACGGCGATGGCCTCTGGCATCAGGGTCTGTTTGCCGACGGCGGTGTACAGCACCGGCACGATGTTCGAACACCCGGCGCCCACCAACGCATAGCCCAGCAGTGTGGCTTGCCACATCGGTGCGAGGGTCGCCAAGAGGAACCCGGCTGCCGCGATCGATCCGCCGTAGATAATCACGCGCTTGGCCCCCAGGCGATGCACCACTGAGTCGCCGGTCAGCCGGCCGACAGTCATGGTCAGCGCGAACGCGGCATAACCCAGCCCGGCATAGGCGGTAGCCACTGCGCGTTCGGTGGTCAGGAACACAGCGCTCCAGTCCAGCACCGCGCCTTCGGCCAGGAACACGATGAAGCAGAGGATGCCGATGAACAGCACCACGCCATGGGGAATGGCAAACGCCGGTCCAGAGCTTTCACTGCCGTAGGGCAACAGGTGCGGCGCCGCCTTGAACAACGCCACCAGCAGCACACCATTGACCACCAGCGTCGCCCCCAGCGGCGAAAGTCCCAGGCCGAGCAGGGCACTCACGCCCGCCGCGCCAATGATCCCGCCGAGGCTGAACATGCCGTGGAAACCCGACATCATGGTCTTGCCACTGGCCCGCTCGACGATCACCGCTTGCAGGTTTACGGTCGAGTCCACGGTGCCGAGCCCGGCGCCAAATAGGAACAATGCGGCCACCAGCCAGGGCAGGGAAGTCATCGTCGCCAGCAACGGCAACGCCAGGCAGATCAGAATCGTGCCGCCGCTAAGTACCCGCCGGCAGCCGAAGCGCGTCGCCAGCGCACCGGAAATCGGCATCGCCAAGATCGACCCGACCCCCAGGCATAACAGCAGCAAGCCGAGGGTGCCTTCATCCAGGTTCGCCCGCACCTTGGCGTAAGGCACCAGCGGCGCCCAGGCGGCGATGCCGATGCCGGCGATGAGATAGGCGATGCGAGTGGACATCTGTTCCAGGCGTCCGGGGATAAAGGTGGGCGGGGGCGTAATGGCAGTCATGAAACGTCCTTGGCTGTCGTGCGGTGCGGTGCGGTGCGGCGGGCAGGGGGCCTATGCTTGCATATCCACTGACTGCACCGCGACCCCAAGGTGCCGGCCAAAGCGTGGGCTTTGCTCCCTCAGCCTTCTCCAGCATAAAGTATCGGCCCTAGCTGGCTGACTTCGGGTCTGGTCTATGACGCAGTTTTATGATGCACGCGGTAATATCTATGGCGTCGTTTCGCCGCAACAGGTGCGTGATTACGGCATTGATTTGCCGCCTTCAGCCGCCCTGGCTGCACAGCGGCGCGAGTCCTGGGCCTCGGCTGTCGTGCATGCCTTCTGCGGTTGGGTGCCGGGCGAAGCACCGCCGGAGGCCAAGGCCCATCGCAGTGACGGCCTGTTGATCGGCCCGTTCCAGAACAAACCACCCTTTGACCTGTTGATCGTCAACACCGACGGCACCCTGGCCGAACGCAGCGGCAATGGCCTGACGATTTTCTCCCGGGCGCTGCAAGAGCAAGGCTTGATGGCGGGTGCGGGTGAGTGTGTGCTGCAGGTTCATCATGACAAACCTGAGGGTATCTCCCCGCTGCAAACCTCGGTTCGCGCCGCTGAATTCGACGATGTTCAAGGCTTCTGGCTGGACCTGGGTAAACCGCTGTTCGGACCCCGGGCCGTTGGCGCCCGGGATGTCGAGAGCGTGATGTTCAACCAGTGCGATGTCAGCCGTGTCGCGGTGCTTGAACGGTTGAACCCGGCGTGGGGCAACAGCCAGTTCGTGAACATTGGCAATCCTCATTGCGTGACGCTGGTGGCCGGTGCCGAAGGGTTGCCGAGCCATTCGCAGATGCATGCTACGGCGCTGTCGCAATGGCTGGTTCGCATCGCCTATGCCGCGCCAGGTGGCGCCGGGCTACCGTGCCCCAGCGGGGTGAATCTGCAATGGGCCAGTCTGGAAGCCGAAGGACGAATCGCCGCCCGGGTGTTTGAGCGCGGCGAAGGACCCACGGCTTCCTCGGGCACCAGCGCCAGTGCTGTGGCCAGTGCGGCGTGGCGGGTGGGCTGGGTGCCGGCGGGGGCGGTGAGTGTGGTGATGCCGGGGGGGACTGCGCCGATTTTGCTGGAAGAGGAGGCGGGTGAGTTGGTGCGGGTCAGGTTGTTTGGTACGGCGCGGTCTGTGCCCTAGCGTCTCTTCGCGAGCAGGCTCGCTCCCACATTCGATCTTCAGTGAGCACAAAATCTGTGTACGACACATATCCACTGTGGGAGCGAGCCTGCTCGCGAAGGCGGCAGTGCATCCAACATCAATGCAACTGACCCACCGCCATCGCGAGCAAGCTCGCTCCAAGGGGTTGGGGAACTCAGTCCGGCTGCTGCGCAAACTCCACCACCGGCATCTGCCGCTTCATCAGCACTTCACCGTTGCGAATCGAATAGAGCGGCAAGCCCTGGCTGCGGATCACTTCGTAGTCACTGTCCGCCGACAGGATCAGCAGGTTCGCCGGGCGGCCGGGTTCCAGGCCGTAGCGCTCGCCCAGGGCCATGGCCTTGGCGCTGTTGTCGGTGACCAGGTCCAGGGCGCTTTGCAGGTTGCGATAGCCGAGCATGTGGCAGATGTGCAGGCCGGCTTCGAGGACCCGCAGGATATTGCCGTTGCCCAACGGGTACCACGGGTCGACGATGGAATCCTGGCCAAAGCACACGTTCATCCCGGCCTCGAGCAGTTCATTGACCCGGGTGACGCCGCGGCGTTTGGGAAAACTATCGAAGCGCCCTTGCAGGTGAATGCTTTCGGTGGGGCAAGAGACAAAGCTGATGCCCGAGTGCCCGAGCAGGCGGAACAGCTTGGCGCAGTAGGCGTTGTCGTAGGAGCCCATGGCCGTGGTGTGGCTGGCGGTGACGCGCGCGCCCATGTCGCGGCTGCGGGCTTCTTCGGCGAGCACTTCGAGGAAGCGTGAGTGCGGATCATCGGTTTCGTCGCAATGCACATCCACCAGGCAGCCGGTGCGCTCGGCCAGGTCCATGAGGAATTTCACCGAGCTGACGCCCTGGTCGCGGGTGTACTCGAAGTGGGGAATACCGCCCACCACATCGGCGCCCATGCGGATGGCTTCTTCCATCAACTCACGGCCATTGCGGTAGGACTCGATGCCTTCCTGGGGAAACGCGACGATTTGCATGTCGATCAGGTGACGGCTTTGCTCGCGAACTTCCAGTAGCGCCTTGAGCGCCGTGAGCTCGGGGTCGGTTACGTCGACGTGGGTGCGCACATGCTGGATACCATGGGCGGCGAGGGCCTGAATGGTTTTCTTGGCGCGAGTCTTGGTGTCTCCCTCGGTGATAGTGGCCTTGCGTTCGCCCCAGCACTCGATGCCTTCGAACAGCGTGCCGCTCATGTTCCAGCGCGGTTCGCCGGCGGTGAGGGTCGCATCCAGGTGAATGTGCGGTTCGACGAAGGGCGGGACCACCAGGTTGCCGCCGGCGTCGAGGTCTTCCGGGCCGAGGCTGTGGGCCTCGGTCTGGCGGGCGATGTTGGCGATCAGGCCGTTTTCCAAGTGCAGTTCATGCAAGCCTTCACGGTTACGCAGACGGGCGTTGATGATGTGCATCGGGCGAATCCTTTAGAGGTCTTGTAGGGGGGGCGTCAGCGGCGCGAGTACCCATTACGCTGATCAATAGCACATACGTTAGCGCGCCGGCAGCGATTCCTACCAGTGGCGCGACCCATGGCGAATTGAATGCCGCGACGGTGCCCACCCCATAGGCCAACAGTCCGGGCCAGTTGAACGCCGGCAGTTGCGCCTCGGCCAGGCGTGGATAACGACCGCGCCAGCGGAAGAAAAAGTCGGCCATGATCACACCGCCGAAGGGCGGGATCACCGTGCCCAGCAGAATCAGGTACGGCACCAGCAGATCGTACATGCCCAGCAGCGCCAGCAGCGTGCCGATCACCGCGCCGCCCAGGGTCACGGTTTTGCGCCGGCGCGTGCGCAGCAGGTTGCAACCGGCCACGGCGAAGTTGTAGATGGTGTTGTCCTGGGTGCTCCAGATGTTGAGCAGCAGCATGGCCATCGCCGCCATGGCGAAGCCCTGCAATAGCAGCACTTCGACCACGTCCGGTTGCTGATAGACGATGGCCCCGTAGGCGCCGATCAGCACCATCAGGCCGTTGCCAATGAAAAATCCGATCAGGCTCGCCAGCACCGCGACCTTCGCCGAGCGGGAAAACCGTGTCCAGTTGGTCGCCTGGGTCGCGCCGCTGACGAAGGTGCCGAACACCAGCGTGATGGCTGTGGACATGTCGAGGCTGCCCGTCGGCACTATCGCCAGTAAACCATCGAGACCGCCAACCTTCACCGTCGCGACCCACATCGACAGCATCAGCAGCAACACCATGGCCGGCACGGCGAGGTACGAGAGGATTTCCAGCCCGCGATAACCGACATAGGCCGTGGCACAAAACCCCAGGCCGAACAGCGCCATCAACCCGAGCACGGTGCCCTCGCTCAATTGGAAATACTTGCCCAGCACCACTGCGGCGGTCGCCGTACCCCAGGCGTACCAGCCGATCTGGGTGAACCCCAGGATTAAGTCACTGAGCTTGCTGCCCACCTCGCCGAAACAGAAGCGGCCCATCAGCACCGAATTGAGCCCGCTCTTGAAGGCGATGTAGCCCAGGCCGGCGGCGTAGAGGCCCAGCAGCAGATTGCCGATGACGATGATCGTGAGCATTTCGGCAAAACCGAACGCCACCCCCAGCTTGCCACCGGCAAACATGGTGGCGGTGAAAAAGGTGAAACCCAGCAGCACCATGACCGTGGAGGCCAGGCCCTTGCGAGCGTGCATCGGGACTTCGCTCAAGGGATAGTCATTGCCCGGATCGTTCTGAGTCATGTGGCGGTCCTTGCGGATGAGGGATGTCGCAAGCGTGCAGCGGCCGTGCCAAGCGAGTGATCGCGAGGTTATTTATAGACAATCCTGGGGATTGGGTGGGCGCAGGGATCGAAAGCGGTGCGGCGGTGATTCAAGTTGGAACACAGTTCTCATCGCCGATGCGGTTTCCTTGTGGGAGCGAGCAAGCCCGCTCCCACAAGAGATAGGGTTTCTTCAGGAGGAAGGAGGCAATGCCAGGAACCGCAACACCGCCGCGACGATGGCCTCCGGCGCATCTTCCTGGACCAGGTGCCCGGCGTTCGGAACAGGGTGGAACTGCGACCCCGGGATCATCCGGTGCAAGGCCCGGCCACGTTCGATGGGGATCCACTGGTCATCCTCGCCCCACAGTATCTGGGTCGGGCAGCGTACGGTCGGGTACAGGCCTTCGACTTCGCGGGTATACCGCTCGTCCATCTGCGCAATCTGCCGATAGAGCGCCGCCTGGCCCGGCTCGCCAAGCCACGGCTGCACGTAGGGCGCCAGTTCTGCGTCCGGGATGTCCCGTTTGATCGCACCGCGGATGTAGGTCGGCACGATCGCCCGCTGGATGTAGTCGGGCAAGCCGCTGAACGCCGCTTGATGCTGGCGTACATGCTGCACAAAGGGTGAACCCCAGGGCGACAGGGCCACCGGGTCGATCAGGGTCAGGCTGCGGTAGTCCTTGCCATTGAGCAGGTGCGTGCGCAGGGCCGTCGCGCCGCCAAAGTCATGGGCCACCACGTCCGGGCAATCCAGGCGCCAATGCTCCAGCAGTTGTGCGAGCAACGGGTTCTGCACGCCGAGGGACACATCGGCATCGGGTTGCGCGGACTGGCCGTACCCCAGCAGGTCGAAGTAATGCACTGTGTGGGTGGCGAAGAACAGCGGGGCGATGCGGTGCCAAACGTAGGAAGAGAAGGGGGTGCCGTGGACAAACACCAGCGGTGGGCCATCGCCGTGGATGGCGTAGCGGATGGGGTGTCCGTTGAAGTTGTAGACGTGATCCAGCGGCCAGTGGGTCATGATCGAACCTCTGTTTGAAAGGGGTCAGGGGATCATAGGCCAATGCAGGCAGGTCATGGAAAGCACAGCGGGGTAGCTAGGTTTTGTGGGAGCAAGGCTTGCCCGCGACGCAGACGCCTCGGTTCAAGAGAGACTGTGTCATCTTCATCGCGAGCAAGCTTTGCTCCCACGGGCGGACTCCACAGGTTTTATTCGCCGTGGTAGATGCAACCGCTGGTGCAGGTCTCGTGGATGCGGATGGCGCTGAGTTCCGGCAGCAATGGCTTCAATTCATTCCAGATCCACTTGGCCAGGACTTCGCTGGTGGGGTTTTCCAGGCCAGGAATGTCGTTGAGGTAGTTGTGGTCCAGGCGCTCATAGAGCGGCTTGAAGATCGCCTTGATTTCCGAGAAGTCGCGAATCCAGCCCGTATGCGGATCGATGTCGCCGCTCAGGTGGATCGCCACCTTGAACGAGTGGCCGTGAAGGCGGCCGCACTTGTGGCCGTCCGGCACATGGGGCAGGCGGTGGGCGGATTCGAAGGTAAACTCTTTGAAGATTTCCACAGGTTCGGGCTCTTTAAGGTAGCGGTCGCGAGGCAGGCGGCGCAGTTTATCAGTTTGATAACGGCGTTGCGCGACCGTGCTGACTAAAGGGTCAGCAAACGCTCGCCCAATCCGCCGTTGGCCGTCAGCTCCAGGAACTCATCACCGAGCCGGCGGCTCTCGTCCATCGCTGTGCGCCAGTACTGGCGGCGGCTCGGGTCATCGCCCATGAAACGCTTGAAGTCGTTGCGGTCCGGCAGTTTGCCGTAGGGCAGGCGCGCCAGGTATTCACGGGACGGCGCCAGCAACAGCACGTCTTGCAGGCGGTCGACGTTGGCCCGACGCCACGGCAGGCCCTTGTCGAACCAGCCGGGAATGACCCGGTCGGTGAAGTGTGGGTACAGCACGATGTCCTCGCCGCTGTACGGCAAGTCGAGGTGGTAGTCCAGCAAACCGCCGTCGCGGTAGGTGCCGGCACCGGCGCCCGGCAGGTCGCGCACGCCTTCCATGACCATCGGGATCGAACCCGAGGCCAGCAGGGCCTGGCGTAGGTTGCCGGTGACCAACGGAACGAAGCGCGACGGAAAGTCATTTAACGGATGCAGGGGCGGGGCCAGGCGCGGGTCATGGATGATCAGCCGTTCGAAATGCCGCGACAGTCGTGCCCGGCCTCGCAGGTTGTCGGCCATCACCGACGACAACCCCAGGCCCAGTCGGCCGCGATGATCCTGGGCCAGCAGACCGTGGCTCTTGACCACCATGATGTTGAGCCGGTATCGCGGGTTATCGAGGATCGAAGCGTCGCGGCCGTCGAGCAAGTCGTCGAGCATGCGTTGCGAGCTCTGGCTGATCCCGGCCATGGTCACGCCTTTGGCGAAGCTTTGTTCGTTGTACAAGGTGCCCAGGCGCCGGATTCCCTCGGCGGCGTCCGGCAGGCAGGCGCTAGCGAAGCGCCAGGCCCCCACCGAGGCCCCGATCAGCGAGCGCTCCCGGGGCGCGGAGGGCAGCCATTGGCCGAACAGCGCCAGGTCCAGTCCCTGGATGCCCAGGGCCTTGGGACCACCGGCGGCACCCGGCAGGATGCCGACGTCGGCGGCGTTCAAGCCGGCCTGGCGAATCCGCCCGAATGCACGCGGGCCGGCCTTGAGGGTGAGGGCGGGAAACTTGATGTGGATGGCGGTCATACCGGTCTCATGGTCTAGCGGGTGCAGCGATTATAGGGAGTCCTGTAGGAGCCGCGTAGGAGCTGTCGAGTGCAACGAGGCTGCGATCTTTCCCCAGACACTTGAGTCGCAAGCGAAAGATCAAGATCAAGATCAAGATCAAGATCAAGATCAAGATCAAAAGATCGCAGCCTTCGGCAGCTCCTTGGGGGGGAGGAGTGTTCCATGATGGCCATTCAGTTTCAGTTAAGTTCGCGTCGATACAGTCCCCCTAGTGAAGATTATAAAAAGGAGATACCCCATGAACCGCCTGACTGCCTTTTTCATCGCGACCCTCATGGCACTCGGTACCAACCTGGTTCACGCACGAGACCTGAGCGTGGACCAAGCCCGCAAACTGCAAGACGCTGGTACCATCCTGTCCTTCGAAAAACTCAACGCCGCTGCCCTGGCCGAACACCCTGGTGCCACCTTGACCGATACCGAGCTGGACGAAGTGTACGGCAAGTACATTTACCAGGTGGATCTGCGCGATACGAAGGGCATTGAGTGGGATCTAAAATTGGACGCCACTAACGGCAAGGTGCTCAAGAATCATCAGGATACGTAATGAAGCTTAATCTGCGGGCCCATAGTCGATGGGCGCTGGCGCTGCTGGCGTTTTGTTCGCTGGCCGTGGCCCGGGACCTGGATCAGGACGAGGCCCTGCAACTGCGCCAGCAGGGCGTGATCCTGCCGCTGGAACACTTGCTGCAACGGGCGATGGATCTCCATCCCGGCGCCAAATTGCTGGAGGCCGAGCTGGAAGAAAAGCACGGCGTCTATATTTATGAGGTCGAATTGCTGGCCGCCGACGGCGTCGTGCGCGAACTGGACCTGGAGGCCTCGACCGGCCGTTTACTCAAAGATGAGGAAGACTGATGCGTCTGCTTCTGGTGGAAGATCACGTGCCCCTGGCCGACGAACTGATGGCCGGGCTTGTACGCCAGGGCTATGCCGTCGACTGGCTCGCCGATGGTCGTGACGCGGTGTATCAGGGCAGCAGTGAACCCTACGACCTGATCATCCTCGATCTCGGTCTGCCGGGTGTGCCGGGGCTTGAGGTGCTCGCACAATGGCGTGCCGGAGGCCTGAGCACGCCGGTGCTGATCCTCACCGCACGTGGGTCCTGGGCCGAGCGCATCGAAGGCCTCAAGGCCGGGGCCGACGATTACCTGACCAAACCTTTTCATCCTGAAGAGCTGCAGTTGCGGATCCAGGCGTTGCTGCGCCGCTCCCACGGCCAGGTCAACCAGCCGACGCTGAAATCAGCCGGGTTGCACCTGGATGAGAGTCGTCAGTGCGTGGTCCGCGACGGCACCGACATCCAGCTCACGGCGGCCGAGTTCCGCCTGTTGCGTTATTTCATGCTGCATCCCGAGCAGATTCTTTCCAAAATCCATCTCGCTGAACACCTGTATGACGGTGAGACCGAGCGCGATTCCAACGTGCTGGAAGTCCACGTCAACCACCTGCGGCGTAAGCTGGGACGCAGCGTGATCGAAACCCGTCGCGGCCAGGGTTACCTGTTTGGCGGGCAGGCGCAGTGAGGTCCATCCAGCGGCGCCTGAGCCTGGGGCTGATCGGTGTGATGGTGGTGGTCGGCCTGGTCCTGGCACAGACCAGTCTGTGGCTGTTCGAGCTGGGCTTGCAACGTTACCTGGAGGCCGGGCTGCGCAACGACAGCGAAAACCTGCTGGTGGCCCTGGTGCGTGGCCCGCAGGGGTTGCAGTTGGATGAGCGACGTTTGTCGCCGGCCTATCAGCGACCGTTTTCCGGGCACTATTTTCGCATCGATTTTGCCGATGCGCACTGGCGCTCCCGTTCCCTGTGGGACCAGGAACTGCCGCGGCTCGACCACCCGGGCCTGCACAGCAACCTGCAACTGGGGCCTGAGGGCCAGAAGCTGCTGGTGCTGCGCACCGACTATCGACGGTTGGGCCAGGCAATTTCCATCAGCGTGGCCCAGGACTACACGCCGGTGCGCGACAGTTTCCGCCGAATGCAGCAGATCGGCTTTGGTCTCGGGTTGGCGGGGCTGCTGTTGATTTTGTTGCTGCAACGCATCACCGTGCGCCGCGCCTTGCGTCCACTGGACCGGGCGCGGGATCAGATTGCCCAGTTGCAACGCGGGCAACGCTCACAACTCGACGAACAGGTGCCACGGGAGCTGGAACCGTTGGTGGCGCAAATCAACCATCTGCTGGCTCACACCGAAGACAGTCTCAAGCGCTCGCGCAACGCCCTGGGCAACCTCGGCCATGCCTTGAAGACCCCGCTGGCGGTATTGCAAAGCCTGGCGTCGAACGAGAAGCTGGACCCGTATCCCGAGTTGCGCAAGCTGTTGCTCGCACAACTGGAGCAGGTCCACCAGCGCCTGAACCGGGAACTCAACCGCGCCCGTCTGTCCGGCGACGCCTTGCCCGGCGCGCACCTGGACTGCGACGCCGAACTGCCGGGGTTGCTGGCCACGCTGAACATGATCCACGGCGAACACCTGCACCTGAGCTACGTCGCCCCGCCAGGCCTGCACCTGCCCTGGGACCGTGAGGACCTGTTGGAACTGCTGGGCAACCTGTTGGATAACGCCTGCAAATGGGCCGACGCCGAGGTGCGCCTGAGCATGATCGAAACGGTCCAGGGGTTCAGCCTGGCCGTGGAGGACGACGGCCCGGGCATCCCCAAGGATCGCCGCGACCAGGTGTTCAGCCGCGGCACGCGGCTGGATGAGCAGACCGATGGACACGGCCTGGGCCTGGGCATCGTGCGGGACATCGTCGACACCTGGGGCGGCCTGCTGGCGTTGGACGACAGTGAGTGGGGTGGGTTGAAGGTGGTGATCGAACTGCCCCGACGCTGACAGCTATTTAATGGCACCGCCTCCCTGTGGGTGGGGCGAGCCTGTGGGAACAACGCTTGCTCGCGATAGCACTTAAAGCCAGTACCGGTGTTGTAGGTGACGACGTCATCGCGAGCAAGCGTTGTTCCCACAGGCTCGCTCCCACACGGGGGAAGATGGATTCAAGCACTGTGGGCAACTGAAAACCCGCCCCACGGCCCTTGCAGCTTGCCGCCGCTTGCTGCAAAGTCGCGACCTTTTTGTCCGGTGGCTTTCCATCGCTGTGCTTTGAGGTAATGATGATAAATGCAGTAATTGCCGCGGTTGGCGTCATGCTGGTGCTCAGCCTGGCCCGCGTGCATGTGGTGATCGCGCTGATTGTCGGCGCGTTGGTGGGTGGCCTGACGGGCGGCCTGGGGATTGAGGCGACGCTCAAGGCGTTCAACGCTGGCCTGGGTGGCGGTGCGACAGTGGCGTTGTCCTACGCCTTGCTCGGTGCTTTCGCTGTGGCGATTGCCAAATCCGGCATGGCCCACGCCCTGGCGGACAAAGCCCTGGCCCTGGTGGGGCGCCAGGATGCCGCAGGTGGCTCGGGCGTCAAATGGGTGCTGATCGGGCTGCTGGGAATGGTCGCGATCGCTTCCCAGAACATTCTGCCGATCCACATCGCCTTCATCCCGCTGCTGGTGCCGCCGCTTCTCTATGTGCTGACCAAGTTGCAGTTGGACCGCCGGCTGATCGCCTGCGTCATGACCTTCGGCCTGATCACCCCCTACATGTTCCTGCCAGTGGGTTTCGGCAATATCTTCCTCAACGAAATCCTCCTGGCCAGCGTCGCTCGCAGCGGTGTGGATGTCAGCGGCATCACCATTACCCACGCCATGGGCATCCCGGCGCTGGGCATGGTGTTCGGCCTGGTACTGTCGTTTTTTACCTACCGCAAGAAACGCGTCTACGATTTGAAGCAAATTGCCCGAGTCGAGCAAGTGGCGGTGCGCTACAACCCGTTGAGCCTGATGGTGGCCGGGTGTGCAGTGGCGGCGGCGTTCGCGGTGCAGTTGCTGGTGGACTCGATGATCATCGGTGCCCTGGTCGGGTTCCTGATTTTCTCGCTGTCGGGGGTGGTGCGCTGGCGCGAGACAGACGACCTGTTCACCGAAGGCATGAAGATGATGGCGATGATCGGCTTCATCATGATCGCGGCTTCAGGCTTCGCCGAAGTGATGAAGGCCACCGGTGAAGTCCAGAGCCTGGTGGAGTCTTCGGCGGCCTGGATTGGCCACAACAAGGGCGTTGGCGCGCTGATTATGTTGCTGGTGGGGCTGCTGGTGACCATGGGCATCGGCTCGTCGTTTTCTACCGTACCGATCCTGGCGGCGATTTTCGTGCCACTGTGCCTGCAGCTGGGCTTCAGCCCGCTGGCGATCGTCTGCATCGTCGGCACCGCCGGCGCCCTGGGCGACGCCGGCTCGCCAGCCTCGGACTCGACCCTGGGCCCGACCTCCGGCCTGAACATCGACGGCCAACACCATCACATCTGGGACACCGTGGTCCCGACCTTCATCCACTACAACCTGCCGCTGCTGGTGTTTGGTTGGGTGGCGGCGATGGTGTTGTAACCTCAATACCGAGTTGCCTCAATCGCGAGCAGGCTCGCTCCCACCTTGGAATGCATTCCAAGGTGGGAGCGAGCCTCTCGCGAGGGGTCTCCTCAATTCGACCCTTCTCTTAAGCCCTGTTCACCTTGCCCTACAGTTTTGCCGTGCGATGCCGTTATACAGCTAACCACGCCAACAACACCTACAAGAGTGAACAGCATGCGCCTGAGCTTGAAGGCTAAAGTCCTGTCCCTTGCGATACTGCCGGTATTGCTGTCCGCCGTGATCATCAGCCTGACCACGGCTTTCATCTTGAAAGAGCAAGCTAGCAAAGAGGTCCTGCAGACCCGCGAACGCTTGCTCAGCGATGCCAAGGCCACACTGCAGAATTATGTGGCGGTGGGCCTGACCGCCATCAAGCCGCTCTACGATGCTGCCGCGCCTGGCGATAATGAGGCGCGCGCCCAGGCGATCAAGCTGCTGTCGAATATCAGCTACGGCAAGGACGGCTATTTCTTCGGCTACGACTCCGAGACCATTCGTCTGTTCAAGGCCAACAGCCCTGAGGGCGTGGGCAAGAGTTTCAAGGACAACCGCGACCCGAACGGTGTCTATGTCAACCGTGACCTGGTGAAAGTCGCCAAGGACGGGACGCATTACCTGGAATACAGCTCGCCGCTGCCCGGCAGCAAAGACCTGGTGCCCAAGCTGGGCTACACCGAATACCTCTCCAAGTGGGACCTGGCGGTCGGCAGCTCGGTCAACCTGGACGGCATTGAAGCCCAGGTGGCGTTGGTGGAAGCCAAGGTTCATGAACGTCTGCAAGGCGTGATATTGAGCATCGTCGGGATTGCCGTCGTGGTGTTGCTGGTGATCGCGGTGGTGGGCCTGTTGCTGGCCAACACCATCCTGCGGCCGTTGCACCTGATGAAAGACAACCTCGACGACATCGCCGCCGGTGAGGGTGACCTGACGCGTCGCCTGACCATCACCAGCCAGGACGAGCTCGGCCAGTTGGCCGGTTCGTTCAACCGCTTTGTCGACAAGATCCACGGCCTGGTGCGGCAGATCACCGACATGACCTCGCAACTGACCGGGCTGGTGACGCAAGTCTCCGAGCAGGCCCAGCGTTCCGAGCAGGCCATGGAACGCCAGCGCCACGAAACCGATCAGGTCGCCACAGCGATCAACGAGATGTCCTCGGCTGCCCAGGAAGTCGCCCGCAGCGCCCAGGGCGCCGCCGTCGCGGCCCAGCAGACCGACGAGGAAGGGCAATCGGCCAAGCGCGTGGTGGCCGGCAGCATCCAGCAGATTCATGCGTTGGTGAGCGACATCCGCAGCAGCGGCGTGTCCCTGGACAGCCTGCAGCAGGACGTGGCCTCGATTGTCAGCGTGCTCGGGGTGATTCGTTCGATTGCCGAGCAGACCAACCTACTGGCCCTCAACGCCGCCATTGAGGCTGCGCGGGCCGGTGAAGCGGGGCGTGGGTTTGCGGTGGTGGCCGATGAAGTGCGGGCCCTGGCCAGCCGGACCCAGCAGAGCACCCAGGAAATTCAGGGCATGATCGATCGCTTGCAATCAGGCACCCACGCGGCAGTGGAAGCGATGCGCCGTTCCAGTGAGGCCGGCGACGGTACTTCGGAACGGGCCAATGAGGCGGGCGCCTCCCTGGACACCATGGCGCAACTGATCGGCACCATCAACTCGATGAACGCCCAGATCGCCAGCGCTGCCGAAGAACAGACCGCGGTGGCTGAGGAAATCAACCGCAGCGTGCATCAGATCGCCGTGGCTGTGGACAGCGTCGCCGACGAAACCCAACTTGGCGCCCAGACTTCCCGCAGCCTGGCCGACCTGGGCCAGCGCCTGGGCAAGCTGGTGGGGCAGTTCCGGATCTGATCCCACCGCAGCAGGAGCTGCCGAAGGCTGCGATCTTTCGCTCTCGATCCAGATGTTTTCACCTGGGCAACCGGGTCTTATCGAGAAAGAAGGATCGCAGCCTTCGGCAGTTTCTGCCGGGAGCTAAAGATTTGTGGCATGCAGAATCCTGTGTCCATCACAAATCCCCTGTTGGGCTTGCTCGGTGGCGACTATGGCTCGCGCACATCGCGCATCAACAACCCAAACTGCAGATCCACTGCATCCGGGATCGGCACGTACACCACATGCCCATCCCCCGGTGCCACCTCAATGCCCTGGCCTTTGGCGTTCTGCAACTGATGCAGGTCGAAGTGGAAATTACCCTTGGGGGTCATCAGTTCCATATGGTCCCCCAGGCTAAAGCGGTTCTTTACCCGCACTTCGGCCAGGCGTTCGCGCCGTTCGCCGGTCAGTTCGCCGACGAACTGCTGGCGCTCCGACACCGAGCTGCCGTTCTGGTAGTTCTGGTATTCGTCGTGCACGTGGCGCCTTAGAAAACCTTCGGTGTAGCCGCGTTGGGCCAGGGACTCGAGGTCGGTCATCAGGCCACGATCAAATTCCCGGCCGGCCACCGCGTCATCGATGGCCCGGCGATACACTTGGGTGGTGCGCGCGCAATAGAAGTGCGACTTGGTCCGGCCTTCGATCTTCAACGAATGCACACCCATGCGCGCCAGGCGCTCGACGTGCTGCACGGCCCGCAGGTCCTTGGCATTCATGATGTAGGTGCCGTGCTCGTCCTCGAAGGCTGGCATGGATTCTTCCGGGCGGTTGGCTTCCTGAAGCAAAAACACCTGGTCGGTGGGCGCCCCGAGGCCCAGGGTCGGCTCCGGCTGATAGGTCTGCACAATGTCACCCACGGCGTTTTCCACCGCCGGTTGTGCCGAATACTTCCAGCGACAGGCATTGGTGCAACTACCCTGGTTGGCGTCGCGCTTGTTCAAATAGCCGGACAGCAGGCAGCGCCCGGAATAGGCCATGCACAGCGCTCCATGGACGAACACCTCCAGCTCCATGGCCGGCACCTGTTCACGGATCTCGGCGATTTCCTCCAGGGACAGTTCCCGGGACAGGATGATCCGGCTCAAGCCCTGCTGCTGCCAGAACTCGACGCTCGCCCAGTTCACCGTGTTGGCCTGCACTGACAGGTGAATCGGCATCTGGGGGAAATGCCGGCGCACCAGCATGATCAACCCCGGGTCGGACATGATCAGCGCGTCCGGCGCCATGGCGATCACCGGTTCGAGGTCTTTGAGGAAGGTGCGCAGCTTGGCGTTGTGCGGGGCAATGTTCACCACCACGTAGAAGCGCTTGCCCAAGGCTTGGGCCTCGGCAATACCCAAGGCCAGGTTCGCGTGGTCGAATTCGTTGTTGCGCACCCGCAGGCTGTAGCGCGGCTGGCCGGCATACACCGCATCGGCACCGTAGGCGAAGGCATAGCGCATGTTTTTCAGGGTGCCGGCGGGGGCCAGTAGTTCGGGGGCGGCGAGGGTCATGATGGCGTCGGATCGCAAAAGGCGGCGAGGGTAACCCATGGTCGGCCAGGCCTGATTGATCTGAATCAATGCGCGGCGTAAACGAGAAGGCACTCCCACGAGTCCTGGCTGACTAATGTTTATCCCGCCTTTGGACATGGAAAACTGATGAATCGGAAGATGCTGCAAAACAAAGCCCAGATGTTGCTCCTGGTACTGGTCACGGTTGCGTTCATCTGGATTCTGTTGCCGTTTTACGGCGCGGTGTTCTGGGCGGTGATCCTGGGCATCGTCTTTGCGCCGATGCAGCGCCGCCTGCAGTTGAAATTCGGCTGGCACCGCAATGTCACCTCACTGTTCACGTTGAGCATCTGCGTGGTCAGCGCGATCTTGCCGGTGATCATCATCAGTACGTTGTTGGTCCAGGAAGGCGCGGCGTTGTACAAGAGCCTGGAAAGCGGAGAGCTGGACATTGCCGATTACCTGGCCCGCTTCAAGGACGCCTTGCCGCCTTACTTCCAGCACCTGCTGGACCGCTTCGGCCTGGGCGACCTGAACGGCTTGCGCGACCAGATCGTCAAGGGCGCGATGCAGGGCAGCGAGTTCTTCGCCACCCAGGCCTTCAGTTTCGGGCAGGGGACCTTTCAGTTCCTGGTCAGCTTCTTCGTGATGATCTACCTGCTGTTCTTCTTTCTGCGCGACGGCACGGAGCTGGTGCGCAAGGTGCGCACGGCCGTTCCCTTGGCGGGACATCAAAAGCGCCGCCTGCAGTTGAAATTCAATCGGGTGGTGCGCGCCACGGTGAAAGGCAACCTGCTGGTCGCCATCAGCCAAGGTGCGCTGGGTGGGCTGATCTTCTGGATCCTGGGGATTACGACGGTGTTGCCCTGGGCGGTGCTGATGGCGCTCCTGTCGTTGTTGCCTGCGGTGGGGGCGGGCCTCGTCTGGGGGCCGGTGGCGGTGTATTTCCTGCTCTCGGGGGCGATCTGGCAGGGCGTGGTGCTGACGCTGTTCGGGGTGTTCGTGATCGGTTTGGTGGACAACTTTCTACGCCCGATCCTGGTGGGCAAGGACACCAAGATGCCCGACTATATGGTGCTGGTCTCGACACTGGGCGGGCTGGCGGTGTTCGGGCTGAACGGCTTCGTGATCGGGCCGCTGATCGCCGCGCTGTTCATATCGAGTTGGGCCCTGTTCGTCGAAACCACGCCGCGGGTGCAGTTGCCTTAGGCGCGCAGCAAGTACGGACCGATGCGTTGCGACAGGGCCTGGGCGGCGGGCAGTGAAGTCAGCGGGCCGCTGATGGTCACCCCGTCTTGCACCAGATACCAGCAGGCCAGTAACCCGAGCTCCCGGAGTGGGGCGGGGACGGCGCTGCCAACGACAGACATGATTTGAACCTTGGGCATGGGAAACCTCCATCAATCGATGGGGTTACATTACGACTCAGTGGGTGTAACGAAAAATCAACCGGCTCAATAGTAGGAATCGATACCGCTCAGTCGACGACCAGATCGAGCATGTGCACCACTTCCTGTTCATTGAGCAGCCCCTTGCGCACCAGGCTTTCCGCCAGCAGGGAAAGAAACTTGGCGCTGCGGTGACCTTCCAGTTGCTTGAGTTCGGTCAGCACGTTGTACACCTTGCTGGAGGTGCACAGACCGACGATGCGGTGGGGGTTTTGTGTGGGCATAGCTTCGTCCTTGTTTTTATGAAGCTGTTGTTGGCGGACAGGGCCAGTTTGCGGCCCGGTCATGACGCACACGTGACAGCTTGGGTTGTTGGAAAAAAGAAAGCAGGATTCAGACCATAATGCCTTTTTGGTACCCGATAGTTGTTCCGGCAGCGACCTCGGGCAGGCATATATGGCCATCGAACCGCTTTTTACCCACAAAAAAGCGATGTGCTTGAACGTCGAACTTCATAGGTTGTTCTATTTGGTGCTCAGCGCATTGGCCAGCCGCCGCATGGCCGCTTCGATTTCATGGGCGGTCAGGGACGAGTACCCCAATAGCCAACCTTGTTTCTTTTCTTCGCCGGCGTACAGCCGGCTGAGGCCGGGCAGTTGCACGCCCGCACTGGCCGCTTGGCGGAGAGTCTTTTCCTCCGACCAGCCATCGGCCAGCAGGCAGGGAATCTGCAGCCCGCCTTGGGGGCGCAAGGCGGTAACGATTCCGTCCAGGTGGCTGCCAATGGCATCGAGCAGGGTTGTACGGCGTCCGGCGTAGAGTTTGCGCATGGCCCGGACATGGGCGTTGTAGTGACCGTCTTCCATGAAGCGTGCCAAGGTCAACTGAAGGATCTGTGGTGTGTGGCCGTCCATGATGCTGCGCGCGTAGGTGAAGGCTTTGACCAGCTCCAAAGGCAACACCATGTAACCCATCCGCAACCCCGGATAGAGCGTTTTGCTGAAGGTGCCGAGGTAGATCGTACGCTGGTATTTGTCCAGGCCTTGCACGCACGCCGTCGGCAGCCCGTCGTAGTGGAACTCGCTGTCGTAGTCGTCCTCGATGATCCACTTGCCATGCTCGGTCGCCCAGTTGATCAGCTCGAGTCGGCGTTCCAGCGGCAGGGTTGCCCCGGTGGGGTATTGATGCGAAGGCGTCACATAGACGCAACTGGCGCCGCTGCGGTCCGCCCGCAGCAGGTCTGTGCGTATGCCCAGTGCATCGACGTCAATGGGCACGACCTTGGTCTCTGCCGTTTCAAAGGCCTTCCGGGCGCCGTAGTAGCCCGGGTTTTCCAGCAGGATCGGTTTGCCGGCATCCACGAGTAACTGCGCGCACAGAAACAGGGATTGGCGAGTGCTGCTCAACACCAGGATCTGGTCGGGGGAGCATTTGGCCCCGCGTTCGAGGTTCAAGTAGGTGGCGATCGCCTTGCGCAGAGGCTCGGCGCCTTGTGGGTCGCCATGCAGCAGGATGTTGCCCCGGTAGTCCTTCATGACCTGGCGTTGCAGGCGTTCCCACACATCGGTGGGGAAGCTGCGGGTTTCCGGTAGCCCCGTGGCGAAGGCCTTGATGACCTGTTGATCAGTCACGCCACCACTGTCGAAAATCATCTGTCCGCGCCGGCTCAATCCCGATCCTGGCATCGCTTCGCTGCGCTGGATGTCTTGCAGTTTTTGGCGTCGGCGCGCAGCCCCGCGCAACTCGGTGCCAACCGTCTCGGATACATAGCTGCCCGAGCCCTCGCGCCGCACGATGAAGCCATCGCGGTGCAATTGCACATAGGCGTTCTCGACCGTGTCACGGGCAACGCCCAGCGTCTTGGCCAGGACCCGGGTTGCCGGCAGCTTCAGGCCAGAGTCAAGGGCACCGTCGAGGATCAGTGCGCGCAGGGCACGCTGAATCCGCTGGTGCAGATCCAGCAACTGAAACTCGGCGTCATTGAGTCGCATCTTCAGCGTTTCGAGTTCGAAGGTTTTTGCCATGCGGTCTGCTCTGTATGAATAAATTGGCCTGCAAAGGCAGGCCAGTCTATCCGTAGACTCTGTCCATCGCTATTGCGTTTGTGCTCGGCGATCTATCGCTTGGTGGGCCACTTTGAGAAGGGCTGGATTAAGGTATGGCAAGGTCACACAACTTCAGCGCAGGGCCAGCCGCGCTGCCGCTTGAAGTGCTTCTGCAAGCGCACGAAGAGTTTTTCGACTTCGCTGGTACCGGCATGTCGGTGATGGAAATCAGCCATCGCTCAGAAGTGTTCATGGAACTTGCCTATCAGACCGAACAAGACCTGCGGGCGATTCTGCAGGTGCCCAGCCAGTACAAAGTGCTGTTCGTGCAAGGCGGCGCCTCGCTGCAGTTTGCCCAGGTGCCGATGAATCTGTTGGGCGATAAAGGGACTTCGGACTATCTGCATACCGGGCTCTGGTCGGGCAAGGCCATCCAGGCTGCTCAGCGCTACTGTGACGTTCGTATCGCTGCCAGCAGCAAGGCTTCTGGCTTTGATCGCATCCCCGCCGTGACGGACTGGAACCTCAACCCGAACGCCGCCTATCTGCACTACACGGAGAACGAAACGGTGCACGGCGTGCAATTCGCCGGCGCGCCATGCGTGTCGGTTCCTCTGGTCTGCGACGCCTGTTCAAGCCTGCTCTCCAAACCCATTGATGTGGCCAAACACGGCCTTATCTATGCCGCCGTGCAAAAGAACATGGGGCCGGCGGGCCTTACCATCGTGATCATTGACGCCGCGCTACTCGATGCCGCACTGGAGGTCACCCCCGACATTCTCAATTACGCGCACATCGCCAACGCGGAATCGATGCTCAATACGCCGGCAACCTTCCCCTGGTACCTCACCGGTTTGACACTCAAGTGGATTCAACGCTGCGGTGGTATCGAGAAGGTCCACCAGACCAACCAGGCCAAGGCCGAGCTGCTGTATCGCACGATTGACGACAGCGACGGGTTCTATCGCAACAGTGTGCAAGCGTCGTTTCGCTCGATCAACAACGTGCCGTTCGTGCTCGCCGACACCGCGGTTGAAAAGGACTTCTTGTGCCTGGCCGATCAGTCCGGATTCAAAGGCCTCAGGGGCCATGCCTCGGTTGGTGGTGTCAGGGCCAGCATCTACAACGCGGTCACGCTGCCGGCGGTCGAGGCATTGACCGATTTCATGAAGGACTTCGCCCGTGTGCATGGCTAGGCATGGACCGCCGCAGGCTCGATAAGTGGTCTGGTTTCATGCGCAAAAGTGTATGGGAAAAACAGGCCATTTCAGCGTTATAAATCACTTTCCAGTCGAGGCGAAGTACCTCGCTTTGCAAGGAGCAAAGTAAAGCCATGTCCTCTTCAACATCCAAGTCATCTATTCGCCTCGGCGATCTCATTCATCCGATTGTCGCCGGTCTGATCTCGGTCATTGTCAACTATGGCGGCACCTTCATTCTGGTCTTCCAGGCAGCCAAGGTGGCTGGGCTGAGCCCTGAGTTGACAGCTTCGTGGGTGTGGTCCGTGTCGATTGGCGTGGGCGTTACCGGGCTGTTCCTCAGTTGGGCTTCTCGCGAGCCGATCATAACCGCCTGGTCGACACCCGCGGCGGCATTCCTGGTCGTCGCCCTGGCCACCACGCCCTATGCCGAGGCGGTGGGCGCGTACATGATCTCGGCCGCTGCCTTCGTGCTGCTGGGCTTGTCCGGCTACTTCGAAAAAGTCATCCGACTGATCCCGCCGGGTGTGGCCGCAGGGCTGCTGGCCGGTATCCTGCTGCAGTTTGGCATCGGTGCTTTTGGCGGCATGAGCATTGACCCGATGCTGGTCGGGTTGCTGATTGTTGCCTACATCCTGCTCAAACGTTTTACCGCACGCTACGCGGTGGTGGGCATTCTGGCATTGGGGCTGGCCTTCCTGCTGATTCAGGGACGTTTAGATTTGTCGGGGCTGGGGCTGCAACTCGCGGCACCCGTGTTCACCCTGCCTGAGTTCTCGCTCAATGCTTTGCTCAGTGTCGCGTTGCCGCTGTTTCTGATCACCCTGACCGGTCAGTACATGCCTGGCATGCTGGTACTGCGCAACGATGGGTTCAGCACCAGTGCGAATCCGATCGTGACCCTCACCGGGTTGGGTTCCTTGCTCATGGCGCCCTTTGGTTCCCACGCGTTCAACATTGCGGCGATTACAGCAGCCATCTGCACCGGCAAGGAGGCCCATGAAGAACCCTCCAAGCGCTGGATCGCCGGCATTGCTGCGGGCGTCTTCTACATCCTCGTAGGGGTCTTCGGCGTGACCCTCGCTGCGGTGTTCATGGCCTTCCCGCCAGCCTTCATCACTACTCTGGCCGGGCTCGCCCTGCTGGGCACCATCGGCGGCAGCCTGGCTAGTGCCATGGTTGACGCCAAATCCCGCGAAGCCTCGCTGATTACCTTCCTGGCTGCTGCCGCCAACATCACTTTGTTCGGGATCGGTGGGGCGTTCTGGGGGCTGTTGATTGGTCTGGTGGCGTACGCCGTACTCAACGGCCGTTTGCCGCGTCGCGAGCCGGTCTTCAATCCTGCCGCCGAGCCTGTCACCCGTAAAGGAGCTGCCAACTGATGCAAGCCCGTATTGAAGAGCTCACCGAAGTCGACACCCTGACCCTGCACGAGTGCCACGGCCGCTACCCGCAGGCCAACAGCGTTGAGGACTTTCGGCGCAATCTGGCTGCAGTGCAGCGGCGCATCGCCAGCGCCTGCCAGCGTGTCGGTCGTGATCCAGCGAGCGTACGTCTGCTGCCGGTGAGCAAAACCTTTGACGAAGCACACCTGCGCCTGGCCTACGTCGCAGGCTGCCGGCTACTGGGCGAGAACAAGGTGCAGGAAGCGCAGCGTAAATGGGAAGCCATGGCTGACCTGACCGACCTGCAATGGTCGGTCATCGGCCACCTGCAAACCAATAAGGTTAAGCAGGTTGCTCGTTTTGCCTCCGAGTTCCAGGCGCTGGACAGCCTGCGTGTGGCCGAGGCACTGGACCGTCGCCTGCAAATCGAAGGTCGGCAGCTGGATGTGTTCGTCCAGGTCAATACCTCCGGTGAGGTCAGCAAATACGGCCTGAGGCCCGAAGAGGTCGCCGACTTTTTACGTGCGCTGCCTGCGTTCTCTGCGCTACGCGTGCGAGGCCTGATGACGCTGGCACTGTTCTCTGCCGACGTCGCCCGTGTCCGCCCTTGTTTCGTGCTGCTGCGCGAACTGCGCGAGCGTCTGCGCCAAGACGCACCGGCCGGTGTCGGGCTGGAGGAACTGTCCATGGGCATGTCCGGTGATTTCGAAATCGCGATCGAAGAAGGTGCGACCGTGGTGCGTGTCGGTCAGGCCATCTTCGGTGCACGCGCCATGCCGGACGCCTATTACTGGCCTGCGGCGGATGCTAGCCCCGGCAGTAATGACTCGCGCGAACCCTAAACCCCGACCCCTTTTGATCCATGACCTACTGGAAGGAATGCCATGACCTCTTCACCCTCGTACCTCATGCAGGCATACGCACGCCAGCCTGTCTCGTTCAGCCGAGGCCAGGGTGCGCGCCTGTGGGACACGCAAGGGATCGAGTACCTGGATGCGATCGCCGGTGTGGCCGTCACCAGCCTCGGTCATGCCAACCCCGCAATTGCCGCTGCGATCGCCGAGCAGGCCGGCCAACTGCTGCACACCACCAACATGTTCCGCATCGAATGGCAGGAGCAACTCGGCGAGCGCTTGTGTGGCTTGTCAGGCATGCAGCGCGCGTTCTTTTGCAACTCGGGGGCCGAAGCCAACGAAGCGGCGCTCAAGCTGGCCCGGCTACACGCCAACGTCAGGCAGGTGGCACAGCCGCAGGTGCTGGTCATGGAGAACAGCTTCCACGGCCGCACCCTGGCAACCCTGGCGGCGACCGGAAACCCTGCCGTGCAGCGCGGCTTCGGGCCATTGATGCCGGGCTTTGTGCGGGTGCCTTACGACAATATCGAGGCGGTCCGTCAGGCAGCGGCGCAATCACCCGACATCGTCGCGGTGCTGGTTGAGCCGGTGCAGGGGGAGGGTGGTGTGCATGCGGCATCCGCCAGCTATCTGCAGGCTCTGCGGCAACTGTGCGACGAACACGACTGGCTGATGATGGTCGATGAAGTGCAAACCGGAATGGGCCGCACCGGTACCTGGTTCGGCTTCCAGCACGCGGGGATAGTGCCTGACGTCATCACGCTGGCCAAGGCGCTAGGCAACGGCTTTCCGATCGGGGCCTGCCTGGCGCGGGGCGCCGCGGCCGAGCTGTTTTCCCCCGGCCATCATGCCTCCACCTTCGGTGGTAACCCACTGGCCTGTCGTGTGGGTTGCACGGTGCTCGACATCATGGAGCGCGAGCACATCCCGCAGCGGGCCGCCACCTCGGGCCATCGGCTGCTGGCAGCCCTGCATGAGGCGCTGAACAACCACCCCAATGTCGTTTCCATCCGCGGATTGGGGCTGATGATTGGAATCGAGCTGGATCGTAACTGCGCCGAGCTGGTTGGTCGGGCGCGGGACGAACAGCACCTGCTCATCACCGTTACCCGTGGCAACACTATCCGACTGCTGCCACCGCTGATCTGCGATGAAGCGCAGATCGACGACATCGCAGAGCGTGTCATTCGGCTTTTGTCGTAGCAGGCACTGCAACCGGCTCATTTTCCCAATCCACAGGACCCTATCATCATGTACGACTCATCCCTGACCCTTGCAGCGTTCGACGCTGAGCTATGTGAGGCGATTCACAACGAAGAACACCGCCAGGAAGACCACGTCGAGCTGATCGCCTCCGAGAACTATGCCAGCCCATTGGTGATGGCGATTCAGAACTCGGTGCTCACCAACAAATACGCCGAAGGTTACCCGGGCAAGCGCTACTACAGCGGCTGCGAGTATGTCGATGTGGCTGAGCGCCTGGCCATCGAGCGGATCAAGGCGCTGTTCGATTGCGATTACGCCAACGTCCAGCCTCATGCCGGGGCCCAGGCCAACGCCGCCGTGTTCCTGGCACTGCTCGATCCTGGCGACACCGTGATGGGCATGAACCTGGCCCAGGGTGGTCACCTGACCCATGGCAACCCCGCCAATTTCTCCGGTCGTCATTACAAGATCGTTCCCTACGGTCTCGACCCGCAGACGGGGCTGATCAACTACGACGAGATGGAGCGCATCGCCCTTCAAACCCGGCCGAAGATGTTGATTGGTGGCTTTTCCGCTTACTCCCGTTACAAGGACTGGGCGCGCATGCGGGCCATTGCCGACAAGGTCGGGGCGATTTTCTGGGTCGATATGGCCCACGTTGCCGGTCTGGTGGCCGCGGGTGAGTATCCGAACCCGTTGGCCCACGCCCATGTGGTAACCAGTACGACCCACAAGACCCTGCGTGGCCCACGGGGCGGGGTGATCCTGTCCAAGGGGCAGGACGATACGTTTTACAAGAAGCTCGATTCGGCGGTATTCCCTGGCGTCCAGGGTGGTCCGTTGATGCACCAGATCGCGGCCAAGGCCGTTGCCTTCAAGGAAGCGCTGGCGCCCGGGTTCAAGACCTATCAGAAGCAGGTCGTGATCAACGCCCGGGCCATGGCTGCCGTACTGCAGCGGCGTGGCTACAGGATTGTCTCCGGGGGGACCGACAACCACATGATGTTGATCGACCTGTCCGACAAGCCTTACACCGGCAAGGACGCCGATGCCGCCCTGAACAATGCCTACATCACGGCCAACAAAAACTCGGTGCCCAACGATCCCCGTTCGCCGTTCGTGACCTCAGGGCTGCGCATCGGTACCCCGGCCGTCACCACTCGCGGGTTTGGAGTGTCAGAGTGCGAGCAACTGGCAGGTTGGCTGTGTGACGTGCTGGACGCCCTGGAATCCGGCGGCAGCGAGCAGGTAGCGCATCATGTGCGCGAACAGGTGGTGGCACTGTGTCGTCGTCATCCTGTATATCGGCAGCGCTAAAACGAAAAAACCCGCCATAAGGCGGGTTTTTCGGGGGATTCAGAGATTTTAAAAGCCTTCTCTGGAACCTTGTCTGGCTCCACGACCTGGACTCGAACCAGGGACCCAGTGATTAACAGTCACTTGCTCTACCAACTGAGCTATCGCGGAATGGCGCGTATGTTACTGATTGGAAAAGAGAAGTCAAGCTTCTATTGCCGAGCGGTAGATCCCCGGTGCCCTTTGACGGTCAATCAACGATTGGCAGTTACCGCCAGGGCAGGAGAGGACTACCATGGTCGCCCGGAAGTGGCAGTACGCGCTGCCGGCCATTCGCCGACATTAAGGTACGCGCCATGAACCACCTGTTACCTCTTCGCCCAGCCCACCGCGCCGAGGTGCTCTTGTGAGTACCGCTCAGATCAGCTTGCCCAAGGGCGTGGGGCCTCACGCTGAGAAACTGTACGACGCCATTACCCAGGCCAGCACTGCCGAAGCGTTGAACCGTGCCGGCGGCAAGGCCGAGGGGTTTGTCCTGGGGCTGGAAAGCACCAAGGCGATCAAGAGCCAGGTGGCCGAGTCGTTGTATGTTGTGTATGACGATGCGGCGAGCCAGCGGGCTACGGAGTTGTAGCCTCACCGAGCGTGTTGTGTCAGGTGCTTTTGTGGCGAGGGAGTGGCCGCCGCTGGGCTGCGCTGTAGGAGCTGTGCAGGAGCTGTGTAGGAGCTGTCGAGTGCAACGAGGCTGCGATCCTTCCCCCCCCCCCCATTGAGTCGAGAGCGAAAGATCAAGAGATCGCAGGCTTCGCCAGCTCCTACAGAGCCCAGCGGGGGCAAGCTCCCTCGCCACAGGTTGGGGGTTACCTGACCTGATGGGGATACTCAAAAAAAACGGGAAGCCTTAGCTTCCCGTTTTTCATCCAGCGCCGAGGGCGTCAGATCACTTGGACGATGGCCTTGGTCACCGCATCGATGTTGTTCTGGTTCAGCGCGGCCACGCAGATGCGGCCGGTGTCCAGGGCATAGATGCCGAACTCGTTGCGCAGGCGCGTCACTTGTTCAACGCTCAGGCCGGAGTAGGAGAACATCCCGCTCTGGCGGGCGACGAAGCTGAAGTCGTGGTGCGGGGCAGCCTTGGCCAGCCTGTCCACCATCTGGTTGCGCATGCCGCGAATGCGCAGGCGCATTTCGGCCAGCTCGGCTTCCCACTGGGCCCGCAGTTCCGGGCTGTTGAGCACGGCGGCGACGATGCTGGCGCCGTGGGTCGGCGGGTTGGAGTAGTTGGTGCGGATCACGCGCTTGACCTGGGACAGCACGCGGGCACTTTCTTCTTTTGATTCGCTGACGATCGACAGGGCGCCGACGCGCTCGCCGTACAGGGAGAACGACTTGGAGAACGAGCTGGAGGCAAAGAAGGTCAGCCCCGATTCGGCGAATAGGCGCACGGCCGCCGCGTCTTCGTCGATGCCGGCGCCAAAGCCCTGGTAGGCCATGTCCAGGAACGGAACGTGGTTCTTGGCCTTGACCACGGCCAGCACGTTTTTCCAATCTTCCGGGCTCAGGTCCACGCCGGTCGGGTTGTGGCAGCAGGCGTGCAGCACAACGATCGAGCGGTCGGGCAGGGCGTTGAGGTCTTCCAGCAGGCCGCTGCGATTCACGTCGTGGGTGGCGGCGTCGTAGTAGCGGTAGTTCCGCACCGGGAAGCCAGCGGTTTCGAACAGGGCGCGGTGGTTTTCCCAGCTTGGGTCGCTGATGGCGACGACAGCGTCAGGCAGCAGTTGCTTGAGGAAGTCGGCGCCGATCTTCAGCGCACCGGTGCCGCCCACGGCCTGGGTGGTGATGACGCGGCCGGAGGCGATCAGCGGCGAATCCTTGCCGAACAGCAAGGTCTGAACGGCCTGGTCGTAGGCGGCAATGCCGTCGATCGGCAGGTAACCACGGGAAACGTGCTGAGCCACGCGAGCCGTCTCGGCCTCGACAACCGCGCGCAGGAGTGGAATACGCCCCTCTTCATTGCAGTAAACACCAACACCCAGGTTGACCTTGTTGGTACGGGTGTCGGCGTTGAAAGCTTCGTTGAGGCCCAGGATGGGGTCGCGGGGTGCCAATTCGACAGCGGAAAACAGGCTCATTATTGCGCGGCTCTAATGGAGAGTGAGGGGAGGTGTGGCGCTCCAGCCGAATGCACTAGAGCGGTGCACAAACGGGGAGCTAGTATAGAGGCCATCACCCGGCGCGGCGACAGGCGATTCGGTTTTTACGCTAAGTTTTTACGATTTTTTTCGACCGTTAGTCCTGTCGCCGCGTCAAAGTCTTCAGGGCGTGTAGGACGTTCGTCTTGAAAGCGAAGGCATTCACCTCCACATTGTGTGCATTCCAGTTTTTTCCTCGGGCGACATCAGTCGTTTCGGTCTTTCTCGTTCCTGTCGGCTGGCCGACAGGGGTGAATCCAGAGGTTATGTCATGTCTGAATTCCAGCTAGTCACCCGCTTCCAGCCCGCCGGCGATCAGCCAGAAGCCATCCGCCTGATGGTCGAGGGCATCGAGGCCGGGCTGGCGCACCAAACGCTGCTCGGTGTGACCGGCTCGGGCAAGACCTTCAGCATCGCCAACGTGATCGCTCAGATTCAACGCCCGACCCTGGTACTGGCGCCGAACAAGACCCTGGCGGCCCAGTTGTACGGTGAGTTCAAGGCGTTTTTCCCGAATAACGCCGTGGAGTACTTCGTTTCCTACTACGACTACTATCAGCCCGAGGCGTACGTGCCATCGTCGGACACCTTCATCGAGAAGGATGCCTCGATCAACGACCACATCGAACAGATGCGACTGTCGGCGACCAAGGCGTTACTCGAGCGCAAGGACGCGATTATCGTCACCACTGTGTCGTGCATCTACGGTCTGGGCAGCCCGGAAACCTACCTGAAGATGGTGCTGCACGTGGACCGCGGCGACAAGCTCGACCAGCGTGCCTTGCTCAGGCGCCTGGCGGACTTGCAATACACCCGCAACGACATGGATTTCGCCCGGGCGACGTTCCGGGTGCGTGGCGATGTGATCGACATCTATCCGGCGGAATCGGACCTGGAAGCGATCCGCATCGAGCTGTTCGACGATGAGGTGGAGAGCCTCTCGGCGTTCGACCCGCTGACCGGTGAAGTGATCCGCAAGTTGCCACGTTTCACGTTCTACCCCAAGAGCCACTACGTGACGCCCCGGGAAACCCTGCTGGACGCCATCGAGGGGATCAAGGTCGAGTTGCAGGAACGCCTGGAGTACCTGCGTTCGAACAACAAACTGGTGGAAGCCCAGCGTCTGGAACAACGGACCCGGTTCGACCTGGAGATGATCCTGGAGCTGGGCTACTGCAACGGCATCGAAAACTACTCGCGCTACCTGTCGGGCCGTCCAGCGGGCGCGGCGCCGCCCACCTTGTATGACTACCTGCCGGCCGACGCCTTGCTGGTCATCGACGAGTCCCACGTCAGCGTGCCCCAGGTCGGCGCCATGTACAAAGGCGACCGTTCGCGCAAGGAAACCCTGGTGGAATACGGTTTCCGCCTGCCCTCGGCGCTGGACAACCGGCCGATGCGCTTCGACGAATGGGAAAGCGTGAGCCCGCAGACGATTTTTGTCTCCGCCACACCCGGCAACTACGAGGCCGAACATGCCGGGCGGGTGGTTGAGCAAGTGGTGCGGCCGACCGGGCTGGTGGACCCGCAAGTCGAGGTGCGGCCGGCGTTGACCCAGGTCGATGACCTGCTCTCGGAAATCTCCAAGCGCGTGGCGGTGGAGGAGCGGGTGCTGGTCACCACGCTGACCAAGCGCATGGCCGAGGACCTCACCGACTACCTGGCCGACCATGGCGTGCGGGTGCGCTACCTGCACTCGGACATCGACACGGTGGAGCGGGTCGAGATCATCCGCGACCTGCGCCTGGGCACCTTCGATGTGCTGGTGGGCATCAACCTGCTGCGCGAAGGCCTGGACATGCCGGAAGTGTCGTTGGTGGCGATTCTCGACGCCGACAAGGAAGGTTTCCTGCGTTCCGAACGCTCGTTGATCCAGACCATCGGTCGCGCGGCACGTAACCTCAATGGTCGGGCGATTCTGTATGCCGACCGCATCACCGGCTCCATGGAGCGGGCCATCGGCGAGACTGAACGCCGTCGCGACAAGCAGATAGCCTTCAATCTAGCCAACGGCATCACCCCCAAGGGCGTGTTCAAGGACGTCGCCGACATCATGGAAGGCGCCACTGTGCCCGGCTCGCGCAGCAAGAAGCGCAAAGGCATGGCCAAGGCGGCCGAAGAGAGCGCCCGCTACGAGACCGAACTGCGCTCGCCGAGCGAAATCACCAAGCGCATCCGGCAGTTGGAAGAGAAAATGTACCAGTTGGCTCGGGACCTGGAGTTCGAGGCAGCGGCGCAATTGCGCGATGAGATTGGCAAGTTGCGTGAGCGCTTGCTGACCGTTTGAGTATTGAAGTGGCTTCAAAGGCCTCTTCGCGAGCAAGCCTGCTCCCACAGTTGACCGCGTCGTTCTGGCTGCACGCGGTCTCCTGTGGGAGCGAGCCGGCTCGCGATGGGGGCGACTCGGTCTGACGACCGGCTACACAAATCCCGCTCTCACTGGAGCCCGCCCGCCATCGCCTGTTACCATTCGCCCCCTGTTCGATCTTCGCTTTTATATTCTTTCCGAGACATGCCATGACCACCGTCCGCACCCGCATCGCGCCTTCGCCCACTGGCGATCCCCATGTCGGCACCGCCTACATCGCTTTGTTCAACTATTGCTTTGCCAAGCAGCATGGCGGCGAGTTCATCCTGCGGATCGAGGATACCGACCAGTTGCGTTCGACCCGCGAGTCCGAACAGCAGATCTTCGACGCCCTGCGCTGGCTGGGGATCGACTGGAGCGAAGGTCCGGACGTCGGCGGCCCCCACGGTCCGTACCGCCAGAGCGAGCGTGGCGACATCTACAAGCAGTATTGCCAGCAATTGGTGGACATGGGGTATGCGTTCCCGTGTTTCTGCACCGCCGAAGAGCTGGACCAGATGCGCGCCGAGCAAATGGCCCGTGGCGAAACCCCGCGCTACGACGGCCGTGCGCTGCTGCTGTCCAAGGACGAAGTCGCCCGTCGCCTGGCGGCCGGTGAGCCCCATGTGATCCGCATGAAGGTCCCAACCGAAGGCGTCTGCGTGGTGCCGGACATGCTGCGTGGCGATGTCGAGATCCCGTGGGATCGCATGGACATGCAAGTGCTGATGAAGACCGACGGCCTGCCGACGTACTTCCTGGCGAACGTGGTCGACGATCACCTGATGGGCATCACCCATGTCCTGCGCGGTGAAGAATGGCTGCCGTCGGCGCCGAAACTGATCCTGCTCTACGAATACTTCGGCTGGGAGCAACCACAGCTGTGCTACATGCCGCTGCTGCGTAACCCGGACAAGAGCAAGCTGTCCAAGCGCAAGAACCCGACCTCGGTGACGTTCTACGAGCGCATGGGCTTCATGCCCGAGGCAATGCTCAACTACCTGGGGCGCATGGGCTGGTCTATGCCGGACGAGCGCGAGAAGTTCTCGCTACAGGAAATGGTCGAGCATTTCGATTTGTCGCGCGTGTCCTTGGGCGGGCCGATCTTCGACGTTGAGAAGCTGTCGTGGCTCAACGGGCAGTGGCTACGGGACCTGCCGGTGGAAGAGTTCGCCGCTCGTGTGCAGAAGTGGGCATTGAACCCTGAGTACATGATGAAGATCGCTCCCCATGTGCAGGGCAGGGTAGAGACCTTCAGCCAGATCGCCCCGCTGGCCGGCTTCTTCTTCGCCGGTGGCGTGACGCCGGATGCGAAGCTGTTTGAATCCAAGAAGCTCTCCGGCGACCAGGTGCGCCAGTTGATGCAACTGATCCTGTGGAAGCTCGAAAGCCTGCGTCAGTGGGAGAAGGACAGCATCACCGCGACCATCCAGGGCGTGGTCGAGTCGCAGGCGTTGAAACTGCGCGATGCCATGCCGCTGATGTTTGCCGCCATTACCGGCCAGACCAGCTCGGTGTCGGTGCTCGATGCGATGGAAATCCTCGGACCGGACCTGACCCGTTTCCGCCTGCGCCAGGCCATCGATCTGCTCGGTGGTGTGTCGAAGAAGGAACACAAGGAGTGGGAAAAGCTGCTGGACGCGATCGCTTGATGGCCTGTAGGAGCTGTGGAGTGCAACGAGGTTGTGATCTTTTCCTAGCTAATTGAATCTCAAGCGAAAGATCAAAAGATCGCAGCCTCGCTTCGCTCGACAGCTCCTACGAAACAGGCGAGGCCCCAGTTTTTATTGGGGAAGGTGGTAAGTGATTGTTATCCCGGCAAAAAATTTTCAAATTTGTTGAAAATAAATTTGACAGCCCTCCGATACGCCCTTAAGATTCGCCCCGTCCTCAGCGATGAGGGGCTATAGCTCAGCTGGGAGAGCGCTTGCATGGCATGCAAGAGGTCGACGGTTCGATCCCGTCTAGCTCCACCAATTTACACTTCAAGGCCTGGCCACACCGGTCTTGAAGCGATCAACACTCAGCGTTGATCGGTTGTATAGAAGGGTTTGCGTCCCCTTCGTCTAGTGGCCTAGGACACCGCCCTTTCACGGCGGTAACAGGGGTTCGAGTCCCCTAGGGGACGCCAGTTTTACAGAAGCGATGTTGCACGATATCGCTCCGCCGCGAGGCGAAAAATCTGGGGCTATAGCTCAGCTGGGAGAGCGCTTGCATGGCATGCAAGAGGTCGACGGTTCGATCCCGTCTAGCTCCACCAATTACAGGTTCAAGGTCTGGCCACACCGGCTTTGAATCGATCAGTTCTCAGCGCTGATCAAGTTAGAAGGTTTGTGTCCCCTTCGTCTAGTGGCCTAGGACACCGCCCTTTCACGGCGGTAACAGGGGTTCGAGTCCCCTAGGGGACGCCACGATTACCCGCTCTGCGGGATTTTATAAGGGTCATTCAATTCTTGAATGGCCCTTTTGTTTGTCTGGCGTTCGGCCAATTCCCTTATCCTTGAAAAAGACTTCTGACCAGCGGTCAAAATTTCCGCTTGCGGAAAATTATTACATGGATAATATTTCAATCGTAATATTCTGAGGCGACGATGAGCGATAAAAAGGCACAAACCCGTGAACGCATTCTCAAGGCCGCCAGCGACGCGCTGATCCAGCGTGGGCCGGCTGAGCCGAGCGTGGGCGAGATGATGGGCGCGGCCGGGCTGACGGTGGGTGGTTTTTATGCTCATTTCGAAAGCAAGGATGCCTTGATGCTGGAGGCATTCAAGCAATTGCTCAATCGGCGCCGCGGCCTGATCGCTGACATGGACGGCGAGCTGACAGGCGAAGAGCGGCGCGCTCTGGTGGCGGCGTTCTATCTGTCACGCAAGCACCGTGATTCCACCGAGCACGCCTGCCCGATCCCGGCGTCGGTCGGCGAGCTCGGCCGGCTGCCGGATGCATTTCGTGAGGTGCTCAATGAGCATGTCGAGTTGATGGCCGCGCAATTGGCGGCCAGCCCGGAGGACGCCGACAAGGCCCTGGCCGATATCGCCTTAATGGTAGGCGGCTTGGCCCTGGCACGGGCGCTGGGTCCTGGAGAGTTATCGGATCGTTTGCTGCGCGCCGCCAAGTCGGCGGTGCGATGAGCTAAGGCGCAAGCCCTGGAGATGAGCGATGAACAGGTTGAGCTGGATTCGTAGCGTCAATGGCACGCTGGGTTGGGTGGCTCCGCGCCTGGTGGCCAAACAGATGCGTTCGATGTTCATGCGCCCGCGGAACTTGCCGCCGCGGGATTGGGAGTTGCCGTTGCTGGCCTCGTCCGAGCGTATCACCTTGCGCTTCGGTCTCTCGGCTTTGCGCTGGGGCAAAGGTCCGGCAGTCTTGCTGATGCATGGCTGGGAAGGGCGGTCGACTCAGTTCGCGGCGCTGATCACGGCCCTGGTGGACGCCGGTTACACGGTGGTGGCGCTGGACGGTCCGGCCCATGGTCGTTCACCGGGTCGCGAGGCCAATGTCCTGTTGTTTGCCAGGGCCATGCTCGAAGCCGCGGCGGAGCTGCCGCCGTTGCAGGCTGTGATCGGGCATTCCATGGGCGGCGCCAGTGCCCTGTTGGCTGTCCAGTTGGGATTGCGGACCGAAACGCTGGTCAGCATCGCCGCGCCCGCCCGCATTCTTGGGGTGCTGCGTGGTTTCGCCCGGATGATGGGGCTGCCACCCAGGGCGCGTTCGGCGTTCATTCGCCAGGTGGAAAGCGATGTGGGCATGCCCGCCTCGAAGATGGACGTCGCGCATTACCAACTGGACGTGCCGGGGTTGATCGTCCATGCCGAGGACGACACGTCGGTTTCAGTCAGGGAGTCGCAGTTGATCCATGAAGCCTGGTTCGACAGTCGTTTGCTGCGACTGCCACAGGGTGGGCATCAGCGGGTGCTGGCCGATCCACGGGTCATTGATGGGGTGTTATCACTGCTGGCCGGAAGAAGCCTGCAAGCGCGGCAATCGGCTTGAGCTGTGGGGGGAGGGGCCGCGATGGCGGTCGAGCTCGGATCCGTTACACTGCCCCGATCCAAATTCAACCAGGAGAGGGGCATGGGCTGGGATCGCGCAACACCGTTCATTATTGATCTTCAGGTAAATGCCGAGGACATCGACGGGCTGGGCCACGCCAATAACGCGGTGTACGTCAACTGGCTCGAGCGCTGCGCGTGGCGCCATTCCCAGCGCTTGGGCCTGGATCTGGTGGAGTATCGGCGCCTGGACCGGGCCATGGCAGTGGTGCGGCATGAAATCGATTACCTGGCAGCCGCCTATGAAGGCGATGAGCTGCAATTGGCGACCTGGATTGTCGACTGGGACCAGCGGTTGAAGATGACTCGGCATTTCCAGCTGATTCGTCCCAGCGACAGCATCACGCTGCTGCGAGCCCAGACCACCTTCGTCTGCATCGAATTGTCCACTGGCAGGCCCAAGCGCATGCCGGCGGAATTCATTGAGGGTTATGGTCCTGCGTTGAAGCCATCCGGCGTCCTCATCGACTGACCCTCCGTTATCGCGAGCAGGTTCCCCCAAGGAATTTGTGGCGAGCACAGGATTTTCGAACGATCGATAACCCCTGTGGGAGCGGGCTTGCTCGCGAAGGCGGCGGTACATTCAACCTCTCGGCAAGCGGACCCACCGCATTCGCGAGCTAACCCTCCCACAAGGGATTTGTGGTGAATGCCGGATAGGTGGGCAAAATCCGGTAAACTGCCGCACGTTTTTTCGTTTGAGTGCGTGTTTCCATGCAAATTGCCCTGGCGCCCATGGAGGGGTTGGTCGACAACATCCTACGGGATGTCCTGACCCGTGTTGGCGGTATCGACTGGTGTGTCACCGAGTTCATCCGTGTCAACGACCGTCTGCTCACGCCGGCCTATTTCCACAAGCTCGCCCCTGAGCTGCTGACCGGTGCCCAGACGGCTGCCGGCGTGCCGTTGCGGGTGCAGTTGCTCGGTTCCGATCCGGTGTGCCTGGCGGAAAACGCGGCGTTGGCGTGCGAGTTGGGCTCGGAGGTTATCGACTTGAACTTCGGTTGCCCGGCCAAGACCGTGAATAAATCCCGGGGCGGGGCGGTGTTGCTCAAGGAGCCGGAACTGCTCAATGAAATCGTTGAGCACGTGCGTCGTGCGGTGCCAAAACACATCCCGGTCACCGCCAAGATGCGCCTGGGTTTCGACAGCCCGGACGGCGCGCTGGTGTGTGCCACTGCGCTGGCCGAAGGCGGGGCAGCGCACATCGTGGTGCACGCGCGGACCAAGGTCGATGGCTACAAGCCTCCGGCCCACTGGGAGTGGATCCCCCGGGTGCAGGAAGTGGTCAAGGTGCCGGTGTTCGCCAATGGCGATATCTGGAGCGTGGAAGATTGGCGCCGTTGCCGCGAAATTAGCGGTGTCGAAGACATCATGCTCGGTCGCGGTCTTGTTTCCCGCCCTGATTTGGCCCGACAGATCGCCGCGGCCCGGTCCGGTGAGGACGTGGTCGAGCTGTCCTGGGCCGAGCTGCAGCCGATGCTCCACGACTTTTGGGTGCAAGTGGTTGAGCAACTGACACCGCGCCAGGCCCCAGGCCGTTTGAAGCAGTGGCTGGCGATGCTGACTCGCAATTACCCCGAAGCGGTGGCGCTGTTTACCGCCTTGCGCCGGGAAACCGACCTGGACGCGGTGGGCCATTTGCTGGGTGTGCAGCGCACCGAAGCGGCCTGAAAAAAATCAAAAAAACGCTTGAAAAGTTTTTGGCGGCCCCTAGATAGGGGTTACGCGATGCCGAATTCGGGTCGCGGAGACAAAAAAGCTTGCTGACTTTTTCAGGAGATTTGAATCATGAGTACTGCATTTTCGTTGGCCCCCCTGTTCCGTTCTTCGGTAGGTTTCGATCGCTTCAACGACTTGTTCGAAACCGCCCTGCGCAACGAGCCGGGCAGCAGCTATCCACCCTACAACGTGGAAAAACAGGGTGATGACGAGTACCGCATCGTGGTCGCCGCCGCCGGGTTCCAGGAAGAAGACCTGGACCTGCAAGTGGAAAAAGGTGTGCTGACCATCAGTGGCGGCAAACGTGAAGCCCACAACGACAGCGTCACCTACCTGCACCAGGGCATCGCCCAGCGTGCGTTCAAGCTGTCTTTTCGGTTGGCGGATCATATCGAGATCAAGTCCGCCGGCCTGAGCAACGGTCTGTTGAGCATCGACCTGCTGCGGGTGATCCCGGAAGAGGCGAAAGCCAAGCGCATCCCGATCAACGGTGCGCAGCAGCCGGCGCTGCAGAATTGATTTACGTGCAGAAACACTATTGTCTGAATGGACGATAGGCCGGTGAATGAAGGCCCCGACATGTCGGGGCCTTTTCTTTGAGGCTTGGGGCACTGCTACCGTGTTTGCCGTTACTTACTCGGCTTTTTACAATCCCCGCCGAGAAAAAACTGGCACCTCTCCATACTCTCACCGGTCCTGGAGCTTTCTTCATGGATGAGATGGAACAGCGCTGGCTATATGCGCGTTCTGCGCCATTGGTCGCCCTTAATCCCAATGCTGATTACACCGCGCCTACCTATTGTTTCGACCTCAAGCATGTCGATGTCGAAGGCGGCTGGGGCATCACCACGCGTGAACAGTTGCTTTAATCCATCAGCGCAACAACCGCTCAAACGCCTCCAGCGGCAGTGGTCGGCTATGCAAATAACCCTGGTACAGATGGCAATCGAGCCCTTGCAGGAATTGCAATTGCTCTGGGGTCTCCACCCCTTCGGCAATCGTGATCAGGTTGAGGCTGCGGGCCATGGCGATGATGGCGCGGATGATTTCGGCGTCGTTGGGGTCGGTGGTGGCGTCGTGCACGAATGACTGGTCGATTTTCAGTGTGTCCACCGGCAGGCGCTTGAGGTAGGTCAGCGACGAATAACCGGTGCCGAAATCATCCATGGCAAAGCTCACCCCCAGCTTCTTGAGCCGGCGCATCTTGGCGATGGTGTCGTCCAGGTTCTGGATCACGATACCTTCGGTGATTTCCAGTTTCAGCAGGGCGAAGGGCAGGTCGTGAGTGACGAGGCTATTTTCGATGCGTTCGACAAAGTCGCTCTGGCGGAATTGCCGTGGGCTGATGTTCACGCAGAGGCTGAATTGCTGGGGATCGATCTTGCCCTTGGCGATCAGTTGCTTGAAGCCGGCGCAGGCTTCATCGAGGATCCAGGTCCCGACTTCCAGGATCAGGCCACTGTCTTCCAGCACTTTGATGAATTCATTGGGCGATTGGGCGCCCAGGTCCGGATGATGCCAGCGCACCAGGGCTTCGGCGCCGATGATGCGGTTGTCCCGGGCATCGACCTGAGGCTGGAAATGCACGCTGAACTCGCCACGGGCCAGGGCAAGGCGCAGGTCGGTCTCCATGCGCAGCCGTTCGCTGGCGGCTTTTTGCATGATGGTGTGGAACATCTGCGAGGTGTTGCGCCCTGAGTCCTTGGCGCGGTACAGCGCAATGTCGGCGCGCTTGAGCAAATCGGTGGGCGTGGAACCGTGGTCGGGAATCAGCGCCATACCGATGCTCGGCGTGACCTGCAGGCGCTGGCCATCGAGAAACATCGGTTCCGAGAGCAGTTCGCGCAGGGTGTTGGCCAGGGTCTGCACTTGCTTGCTGACATCGCTACGCGAGCCTTCCAGGCCGCTGAGCAGCACCACGAACTCATCGCCGCCCAGTCGTGCGACGGTGTCTTCCAGGCGCACGCTGGCTTCCAGGCGCGCGGTGATGATCTTCAGTACGGTGTCGCCCACCGGGTGACCGAGGGAGTCGTTGATGTGCTTGAAGTGGTCCAGGTCGAGAAACAGCAGGGCGCCGCGCAGGTTGTGGCGTTTGAGCAGGGCGATCTGCTGGCTCAGCCGGTCCATCAGCAAGGCCCGGTTGGGCAGGTTGGTCAATGGGTCGTGGTAGGCCAGGTGGCGAATCTGAGCTTCGGCATTGCGCAGCAGGCTCACGTCCCGGGCGGTCAGCAGAAGGCACGCGGTTTCATTGAGGGTGATGGGCTCGACCGACACTTCCACGGTGAGGATATCCCCGAGTTTATTGCGCCCAAGCATTTCCTGGTGGACTACGCGGCCCTTGAGTTGCAGTTCGGCCAGCAGCGCGGCGCGCTGTTTTTCTTCGGCCCAGATCCCCACTTCGTAGACCGTACGCCCAATCACTTCGTCGGCGCGGTAGCCGGTCAACCGGCAGAAACCGTCGTTGACTTCCAGGTAGCGACCGCTTTCGAACTCGGTGATGGTGATGGCGTCGGGGCTGGAATGAAACGCCTTGGCGAATTTCTCTTCGCTGGCTTTGAGGGCGGCTTCTGAGCGTTGTTGTTGTGTGATGTCCCGCAAGGTCGTGACGATGCAGGGCTGGTTGCCGACGTTGATTTGCCGGCTGGAAATCACACAGGTCATTGACTGGCCGTTCTTATGGTGGGCGACGATGGCGACATTGTTCAGCGATTGTTCGCGGATCACTCGTTCGATGCGTTGCAGGCTGCTGCCGGAGGCGTCCCAGAGGCCGATTTCGTCGGCGTCGAGGCCGATCACGTCGCTGGCGGTCCAACCGAAGGTCTGGGTGAAGCTGGAATTGATCTCAAGGAACCGTCCGCTGTCCTGGTGAGTGACGCAGATGGGGTCGGGGCTGACCTGGAACAGCGTGGCGAATTTTTCTTCCGAGGCGGCCAGGCTCTGCTCACGCTCCACCTGGTCGGTGATGTCGAGCAAGGTGCCAGCCATGCGCAATGGGCTGCCGTCGTCGTTGCGGTAGAGGCGGGCGCGGCTTTCCAGGTAGCGCGAGCTGCCGTCCGGCAGTTGCACGCGGTAGGTCAACTGATAGTTGCCCGCCGGGCCCTCGCGCAGGCTGCGATAGGCGTTGCGCATGTTGTTGCGTTCTTCAGTGGGGACGCCTTCGAAAAACGCATCGAACGATTCGTGGAACGGCTTGGGTTCCAGGCCATGGAGCTGCGCGGCCCGGGCAGAGCCGTAGAGCATGCCGCTGGGAATGTGCCAGTCCCAGGTGCCCAGTTGCGCTGAGTCGAGGGCCAGGTCCAGGCGCTCCTGGCTGTCCTTGAGGGCCTGTTCGGAGAGTTTGCGCTCTGTGGTGTCGAGGAAGGTGCTCAACAGGTAGGGTTGGCCCTCCAGCTCGACTTTCTGCGCGCTGAGCAGGCCGCTGTGGATCTGGCCGTTGCTGGTCCGCAGTTCCACCTCCATGCTCGCCAGTTCGCCGCTGGCCTTGAGGACTTCCAGCAGTTTTGTCCGTTGCCCGGGATCGACCCACAAGCCCAGTTCCTGGGTGGTCCGGCCGATCACATCGTGCCGTGGCCAGCCGAACAGGCTTTCGAAATACTGGTTGGCCTCGCTGATCATCCCGTCTTCCTGGCGGGTCAGCAGTACCATGTTCGGGCTCAGGTGGAACAGCGTGGCAAAACGTTTTTCCGAGCTGCTCAGCGCCTGTTCCCGCTCGCGCTGATGGGTGATTTCACGGATCACCCCGATCATGCGCGGACGACCGTGCTTGTCGGGTAGCACGCTGCCGCTGATCTCCAGCCAGTGCAGGCTGCCGTCGGGCCAGACGATGCGGTGGTGCATCGCCTGTTCCAGAGGCGCCCCGGCCACTGCGGCGTGAAAGGCGCGCACGGCCCGGGCCCGGTCTTCGGGCAGTAGCAGGTCCAGATAGTCCACATCCGCGGGCAATGGCTGGCGCGGATCGAAGCCGAACAGGGCCTGGGTGCCGCGGGACCAACTGATCTGTCCGCTGTCGATGTCCCACGACCAGGCCCCCAGTCGCGCACCGTTCAGGGCGGCCAGCAACTGCGGCGCGCTGTCCCAGCTCTGCTCGGACCGTTTCGGGTCGAGCGCCTGAATGCGCGGCAAGGGCGGAAGGTGGTCAGCGGGTTTGGGCATTATCTAGCGAGCCTTGAGCGGGTTTTGGCATAAAGCACAAGCATTCGGGCCCTACAGGTGGGGCACAACCTATGCCTTTGTCCCTGGCAAATCGATTTGTGCGTCCAGTAAGGCCATGAAAGCCCGTGCGGCGTTCGACAGCGTCCGTTCGGTGTGCAAGATATAGCCTAGTTGGCGACTGAGTTGTATGCCCGGCAAAGGAATACGTGCCACCTGTTCGTCGAGCATGGTGCGCGGCAAGACGCTCCAGGCCAGGCCGATGGAGACCATCATTTTTATGGTTTCCAGGTAGTTGGTGCTCATGGCGATGTTCGGCGTCAGACCCTGGGCTTCGAACAGTCGTTGCACGATGTGATGGGTAAACGTGTTGCCCCCCGGGAAAACCGCCGGATGCAAGGCAATGTCTGCCAGGCTGACCGCGCCGTTTTCCAGCAATGCGTGTTCCGGGGCGACCACGAAATCCAAGGGGTCGTCCCACACCGGTGTGGCCCGTACCAGCGTGTGGGGTTCGGGGGCGAGGGTGATGACGGCCAGTTCCGCTCGGCCATGAAGAATTTCTTCGTAGGCCACTTCCGAATCCAGGAACTGGATATCCAGCGCCACCTGGGGGTAGCGCCGGGTGAATTCGCGCAATAGCGGTGGCAGGCGGTGCAGGCCTATGTGGTGGCTGGTGGCGAGCGTCAGGCGCCCAGTCACTTCGCCGGTCAGATTGGTCAGGGCCCGACGGGTGTCGTCCAGCACGTTGAGGATCTGATAGGCCCGTGGCAACAGGGCCCGGCCGGCCTCGGTCAGGCCTACTTCTCGGCCGAGGCGGTCGAACAGGCGCACCTTGAGCTGTTGTTCGAGGCCGGCAATGCGCTTGCTGATGGCCGGCTGGGTCAGGTGCAGGTGTTCGCCGGCGCCGGAGAAACTGCCCGTCTCGGCGATGGCTATAAAGGCATTGAGGTTGGCGAGGTCCATGGCGGTTCCGGTCGAATTCCAGTTGGTTATGCAAAGTATGAAAAATATGAATTTGAGTTATTTAATGTAACCCCATAGGATCAGCCTCACAAGCCAAGGGGTTATTGATTCGTTCAAGGCCCGGGGCATAGAAACAAGCTGATGAGGAACCGTCCGATGGCCGGCAAAACGCTCTACGACAAGCTCTGGGATTCGCATTTGGTCAAGCAGCGCGACGATGGCTCGGCGCTGATCTACATCGATCGCCACATCATCCACGAGGTGACTTCGCCGCAAGCCTTCGAAGGCCTGCGCCTGTCCGGGCGCAAGCCTTGGCGCATCGATGCCAACATCGCGACCCCGGACCACAACGTACCGACCACCCCGGAGCGCAAGGGCGGCATCGAAGCCATTGCCGACCAGGTCTCGCGCTTGCAGGTCCAGACCCTCGATGATAACTGTGACGAATACGGCATCGTCGAATTCAAGATGAATGACGTGCGCCAAGGCATCGTCCACGTCATCGGCCCGGAGCAGGGTGCGACCTTGCCTGGCATGACCGTGGTCTGCGGCGATTCGCACACCTCGACCCACGGTGCTTTCGGCGCCCTGGCCCATGGCATCGGCACCTCCGAGGTGGAGCATGTGCTCGCCACGCAGTGCCTGGTCGCCAAGAAAATGAAAAACATGCTGGTGCGCGTCGAGGGCGAGTTGCCGTTCGGCGTGACCGCCAAGGACATCGTCCTGGCGGTAATCGGCAAGATCGGCACCGCTGGCGGTAACGGCCATGCCATCGAGTTCGCCGGCAGCGCGATCCGCGACTTGTCCGTCGAAGGCCGCATGACCATCTGCAACATGTCCATCGAGGCCGGTGCCCGCGTTGGCCTGGTGGCTGCCGATGAAAAAACCGTGGAATACGTCAAGGGCCGTCCGTTCTCGCCAAAGGGTGCTGAATGGGACATGGCGGTCGAGGCCTGGAAAGACCTGGTCTCCGATGCCGATGCCAAGTTCGATACCGTGGTCGAGCTCGATGCAGCGCAGATAAAGCCACAGGTCAGCTGGGGCACTTCGCCTGAGATGGTGTTGGCGGTGGACCAGAACGTACCGGATCCGGCCAAGGAAATGGACCTGGTCAAGCGGGACTCCATCGTCCGTGCCTTGAAATACATGGGCTTGAGCGCCAACCAGGCGATCACCGACATTCAGCTCGACCGTGTGTTCATCGGCTCTTGCACCAACTCGCGGATCGAAGACCTGCGCGCCGCGGCGGTGATCGCCAAGGGGCGCAAGGTGGCTTCGACCATCAAGCAGGCCATCGTGGTGCCGGGCTCGGGCCTGGTGAAGGCCCAGGCTGAAGCGGAAGGGCTGGACAAGATTTTCCTCGAAGCCGGTTTCGAATGGCGTGAGCCGGGGTGCTCGATGTGCCTGGCGATGAACCCGGACCGTTTGGAGTCGGGCGAGCATTGCGCCTCCACCTCCAACCGTAACTTCGAAGGCCGTCAGGGCGCCGGTGGCCGTACGCACCTGGTGAGCCCGGCCATGGCGGCGGCGGCCGCTGTCAACGGCCGTTTCGTCGACGTCCGCGAATTGATCTGAAGGAGCGCAGCATGAAAGCTTTTACCCAGCACACTGGTCTTGTCGCGCCTTTGGATCGTGCCAACGTCGACACCGACCAGATCATCCCCAAGCAGTTCTTGAAGTCCATCAAGCGCACTGGCTTCGGCCCGAACCTGTTCGACGAGTGGCGCTACCTGGATGTCGGCCAGCCGTACCAGGACAACTCCAAGCGGCCGTTGAACAAGGATTTCGTGCTCAACGCCGAGCGTTACCAAGGCGCCAGCGTGTTGCTGGCCCGCGAGAACTTCGGCTGCGGCTCGAGCCGCGAGCACGCGCCGTGGGCCCTGGAAGAGTACGGTTTGCGCAGCATCATCGCGCCGAGCTATGCCGACATCTTCTTCAACAACAGCTTCAAGAACGGCTTGCTGCCGATCATCCTCAGCGATGCTGACGTGGATGAGCTGTTTCAGCAGGTCGAGGCCAACCCCGGCTACCAATTGCAGATCGACCTGGCCGCCCAGACCGTGACCCGTCCCGACGGCAAGGTGCTGGGTTTCGAGATCGACGCGTTCCGCAAGCATTGCCTGCTCAATGGCCTGGACGATATCGGCCTCACTTTGCAGGACGGCGAGGCAATTGCCGCGTTCGAGGCCAAGCACCGGGCGAGCCAGCCTTGGTTGTTCCGCGATGTTTGATTGATCTGAAATTGATGTAGTCAGTGCTGACCTCTCGCGAGCAGTACTGACACCACAAGGCTACACCCCAAAAGGAAGTCCCCATGACCAGCACCGCCCACAGTCAGGTTGTACAAAAGCAATTCGGTGAACAGGCCTCGGCCTATCTGAGCAGTGCCGTGCACGCCCAGGGCGCTGAATTCGCGCAGCTACAAGCTGCGTTGACTGGTCGTGGCGATGCCCGGGTGCTGGACCTGGGGTGCGGTGCCGGCCATGTGAGTTTCCACGTGGCGCCGCTGGCCGGTGAAGTGGTGGCTTATGATTTGTCCCAGCAAATGCTCGACGTGGTCGCCACGGCGGCGGCCGAGCGTGGCCTGGGCAATATCAGCACGGTATGCGGTGCCGCTGAGCGCCTGCCGTTCGCCGACGCTGAGTTCGACTTCGTGTTCAGCCGCTATTCCGCGCATCATTGGAGCGATCTGGGCCTGGCGTTGCGCGAAGTGCGCCGGGTGCTCAAGCCGGGCGGCGTGGTGGCGTTCATCGACGTTCTGTCGCCTGGCATGCCGTTGCTGGACACCTACTTGCAAAGCGTCGAAGTGCTGCGCGACACCAGCCATGTGCGTGATTATTCTGCCGGCGAGTGGTTGCGCCAGATCAGCGAAGCGGGGTTGCACACCCGTAGCACCTCGCGCCAACGCCTGCGCCTGGAGTACCGTTCCTGGGTCGAGCGCATGCGTACCCCCGAGGTGATGCGTGCGGCGATTCTCCAGCTGCAGCGTTCGATGGGTGACGAAGTGCGTGAATATTTTCAGATTGAAGCCGATGGTTCGTTCAGTACAGATGTACTGGTGCTGTGGGCCGAGCGATAGCATTTTTCCCGGCCAGGCGTTGGGTACAAAGCCCAGGCGTGTGCCGACAGAGCAAACGAGGAAAGCATGAGCAAGCAGATTCTGATTCTCCCAGGTGATGGCATTGGCCCGGAAATCATGGCCGAAGCGGTCAAGGTCCTGGCGTTGGCGAACGACAAGTACGGCCTGGGCTTCGAGCTTAGCCACGACGTGATCGGCGGCGCAGCCATCGACAAGCACGGCGTGCCCCTGGCGGATGAAACCCTGGACCGTGCCCGTGCAGCCGATGCCGTGCTGCTGGGCGCCGTGGGCGGCCCGAAATGGGACAAGATTGAACGCGACATCCGCCCCGAGCGCGGCCTGCTGAAGATTCGCGCGCAACTGGGCCTGTTCGGCAACCTGCGTCCGGCGATTCTTTACCCGCAACTGGCCGATGCGTCGAGCCTGAAGCCGGAAATCGTCTCGGGGCTGGACATTCTCATCGTCCGCGAGTTGACCGGCGGTATCTACTTCGGCGCCCCGCGCGGTACCCGTGAACTGGAAAATGGCGAGCGCCAGGCCTACGACACCCTGCCGTACAGCGAAAGCGAAATCCGCCGTATCGCCCGGGTCGGCTTCGACATGGCCCGCGTGCGTGGCAAGAAGCTGTGCTCGGTGGACAAGGCCAACGTGCTGGCATCCAGCCAATTGTGGCGTGAAGTGGTCGAGCAGGTGGCCAAGGATTACCCGGACGTCGAGCTGAGCCACATGTACGTCGACAACGCCGCCATGCAACTGGTGCGTGCGCCGAAGCAGTTTGACGTGATCGTTACCGACAACCTGTTCGGCGACATCCTGTCCGACGAGGCGTCGATGCTCACCGGTTCCATCGGCATGCTGCCGTCGGCCTCCCTGGATGCCAACAACAAGGGCATGTACGAGCCGTGCCACGGTTCGGCGCCGGACATCGCTGGGCAGGGCATTGCCAACCCGTTGGCGACCATTCTGTCGGTGTCGATGATGCTGCGCTACAGCTTCAACTTGAACGATGCCGCCGACGCGATCGAAAAAGCCGTCAGCATGGTCTTGGACCAAGGCTTGCGCACCGGCGATATCTGGTCGCAAGGTTGTACCAAAGTGGGTACGCAGCAAATGGGCGATGCAGTAGTCGCCGCGCTGCGGAATCTGTAATCTTTCGGGCCCACCGCTTCGACGGTGGCCCACTTTTGTATAGGTGTAGTTGCGATGAAACGTGTAGGTCTGATCGGTTGGCGCGGCATGGTCGGTTCCGTGCTCATGCAGCGAATGCTGGAAGAGCAGGATTTCGATCTCATTGAGCCGGTGTTCTTCACCACTTCCAATGTCGGTGGCCAGGGCCCTTCCGTGGGCAAGGACACTGGCGTACTCAAGGATGCCTACAGCATCGAAGAGCTCAAGACTCTCGACGTGATCCTGACCTGTCAGGGTGGCGACTACACCAGCGAAGTCTTCCCCAAGCTGCGTGAAGCCGGCTGGCAGGGTTACTGGATCGACGCCGCTTCCAGCCTGCGCATGCAGGACGACGCGGTGATCGTCCTCGACCCGGTGAACCGCAAGGTCATCGACCAGCAGCTGGACGCGGGCACCAAGAACTACATCGGCGGCAACTGCACCGTCAGCCTGATGCTGATGGGCCTGGGCGGCTTGTTCGAAGCCGGCCTGGTGGAGTGGATGAGCGCCATGACCTACCAGGCGGCGTCCGGTGCCGGCGCGCAGAACATGCGTGAGCTGATCAAGCAGATGGGCGCCACCCACGCCGCCGTCGCCGATGACCTGGCCAACCCGGCCAGCGCCATCCTCGACATTGATCGCAAGGTCGCCGAGGCGATGCGCAGCGATGCCTACCCAACCGAGAACTTCGGCGTACCGCTGGCCGGCAGCCTGATCCCCTGGATCGACAAGGAACTGCCCAACGGCCAGAGCCGCGAAGAGTGGAAGGCCCAGGCCGAAACCAACAAGATCCTGGGTCGCTTCAAGAGCCCGATCCCGGTGGATGGCATCTGCGTGCGCATCGGCGCCATGCGCTGCCACAGCCAGGCGCTGACCATCAAGCTGAACAAAGACGTGCCGATCGCCGACATCGAAGGGCTGATCAGCCAGCACAACCCTTGGGTCAAGCTGGTGCCGAACAATCGCGAAATCAGCATGCAGGAGCTGAGCCCGACCAAGGTCACAGGCACCCTGAATGTACCGGTAGGCCGTCTGCGCAAACTGAACATGGGTTCGCAATTCGTCGGTGCCTTCACCGTCGGCGACCAACTGCTGTGGGGCGCGGCCGAACCGCTGCGTCGCATGCTGCGGATCCTGCTCGAGCGTTGATTGGATGTTGCTGTGAAAGAACCCGTGCCTTGTGAGAGGTGCGGGTTTTTTATTGGGAGGCAGTTTTAGGGGGAGGGCTGAACTGGCGTCTTCGCGAGCAGGCCAGCCAGGCGCTGCAAACCCTCCGGCCAATTGCCTGCATACCCACCACCCGGTAAAGTGCCGCTCCCCACGTTTTACCTGAGGTAGATCCATGAGCCAGTCCTTTGATATTGCCGTGATCGGCGCCACCGGTACTGTCGGCGAAACCCTCGTCCAGATTCTCGAAGAGCGAGACTTCCCGGTCGGTAACCTGCACCTGCTGGCCAGCAGCGAATCGGCAGGCAGCTCGGTGATGTTCCGCGGCAAAAACGTGCGGGTGCGCGAAGTCGACGAGTTCGATTTCAGCAAAGTCCAGCTGGTGTTTTTCGCTGCCGGTCCGGCGGTGACCCTGAGTTTCGCTCCACGGGCCACGGCGGCTGGCTGTGCGTTGATCGACCTGTCTGGCGCCTTGCCACCCGAACAGGCGCCGCAGGTCGTGCCAGAAGCCAATGCCCAGGTGCTCGCTGGTTTGAGCAAGCCGTTGCAGGTCAGCAGCCCCAGTGCTTCGGCCACGGCCTTGGCGGTCGTGCTGGCGCCGCTGCGCGAATGCCTGGATTTGCAGCGTATCAGCCTGACCGCCAGCCTCGCCGTTTCGGCCCAGGGGCGTGTGGCCGTGAGCGAGTTGGCGCGCCAGACCGCCGAACTGCTCAACGCCCGTCCGCTGGAGCCAAAATTCTTTGATCGGCAGATGGCGTTCAACCTGCTGGCCCAGGTCGGCACCCCGGACGAGCAGGGCCATACGCAGCTGGAAAAGCGCCTGGTCCGCGAGTTGCGCCAGGTGCTGAATCAACCTTTGTTAAAGATTTCCGTCACTTGCATTCAAGCCCCGGTGTTTTTTGGCGATAGCTTTAGCGTGACTGTGCAGTCTGCGAGTCCCATCGACCTGGCCAAGGTCAATGCGGCGTTGGAAACAGCGCCGGGTATCGAGCTGGTGGATGCGGGCGATTACCCGACGGCGGTGGGCGATGCGGTGGGGCAGGATGTGGTCTACGTTGGTCGTGTGCGCGGCGGCATCGACGATCCGGCGGAACTAAATATGTGGCTGACGTCAGATAACGTGCGCAAGGGCGCGGCGCTCAATGCCGTGCAGGTGGCTGAGTTGTTGATAAAAGACTTGCTGTAAAAGATACTTGGCATCAATTTGTCGAATGATTCTAGCTGGGCGCTATGCTTGGTCGGAGTGCTGAAGGCGAACATCCCTCTGGGACTTTCCCGGGGCATGAATGAAATGATCGCGCGCACCGTCGCTTCGGGGCTGCGCGCAATGCCTTACGGCAGCGGCATCAATACCTTCTCGCTGGCCGAGGAATGTTCAAACAAAGGAAGAGGCTATGGTTCAAGTTCGCAAACTGGTGTTAGCAATAGCGGCCGCCTCGGCGCTGTCCTCCGGTATGGCGCAAGCGCTCGGGCTCGGGGAATTGACCCTGAAGTCGACGCCGAACCAGCCTCTGGTCGCCGAGATCCAGCTGCTCGACGTCCAGCAGTTGACCGCTGCCGAAGTCGTGCCGAGCCTGGCCTCGCCCGAAGACTTCGCCAAGGCCGGAGTTGTCCGCCCGACCTTTCTCAGCGATCTGAGCTTCACCCCGGTGATCAACGCCAATGGCAAGAGTGTCCTGCGGGTAACGTCCAGCCGGCCGCTGTCTGAACCGATGGTCAAATTCCTGGTGCAGGTGATGTGGCCCAACGGCCGTCTGCTGCGTGACTACAGCGTATTGCTCGATCCCTCCAAGTTCTCGCCAGAGGCCGCCGACGCCGCCCGGGCGAAACCACCCCAGGTCGTGTCCACGCCGGTCACCGGGGCGACCAAGCCTTCGCAATACACCACTACGCCGCGCGATACCCTGTGGGAAATCGCCGCCAAGGCGCGAAACGGTGGGTCGGTCCAGCAAACCATGTTGGCGATCCAGGCGTTGAACCCGAACGCGTTCATCAACGGCAACATCAACCTGCTCAAGACCGGTCAGGTGCTGCGCCTGCCGGACCCGGTGCAAAGCACTGCATTGCCGCAACCCCAGGCCATCGCTGAAGTGGCTGCGCAGAACGCCGCCTGGCGCTCGGGTCGTCGTGGCGTGGCGGGTGCTGGCAAGCAACAGTTGGATGGCACCAAGCGTGGCCGTGGTGAAGGCGCGCCGGCACAGGCTGCCGGTCGCGATAACTTGAGCCTGGTGTCGGCTGACGCAGCGAAGGCGGGCGGCAAGGGCGCTGCTGGCGATGCCCAGGCGCTCACCAACAAGCTTGCCGTCACCCAGGAAAGCCTCGACTCGGCTCGCCGGGATAACGAGGAGCTGAAAAGCCGCATGGCGGATCTGCAGAGCCAACTGGACAAACTGCAGCGCCTGATCGAGCTGAAGAACAATCAACTGGCCAAAATGCAGGCTGAAGGTGTCGCCATTCCTCCTGCTGGCGAGACACCTGCTGGTGAGGTGCCTCCTGCAATGTCCGCAGAGTTGACCCCTGCGCCAGCGGCGCAGGCCCCGACGACTGCGCCTGCGCCAGAGGCGGCCCCGGAAGCGACGCCGCCTGGCGCCTCCAACGAGCAAAAATACAACGACCTGCTGACCAATCCGATCCTGCTGGGATTGATTGGCGGCGGTGCGCTGCTCCTGGTATTGCTGCTGGTGTTGCTCGCCCGTCGCCGCAAGGCCCAGCAGGAAGCGGAAAAACATTTGCGCATGGCCCGTGCCCTCGAGGAGGAGGCTGACTTCTCCCCGGAGCTCGATCTGCCCCCGAGCAGCTTTGAGGGCATTGAGGTTCCATCGCCTAGCGTAACGCTCGAGCCAAAACCTGCACCCGCTCCTGCGCCAGTACCCAAGCCGGCTCCGGTGGTCGCGCCCGTAGTGGTCACACCGCCTATCGCGGCGCCATTGGTGGCTCCGGCTGCCGATCGTTCCGACGACGTGCTGCCTCAGGCCCAGTCCCATATCGACCGCGGTCGCTTGAACCAGGCTGCCGATCTGCTTGAGCAGGGCATCAAGGCTGAGCCTCAGCGCAGTGATCTGCGCTTGAAGCTGATGGAAGTCTACGGTCAGCAGGGCGACCGCGACGCCTTCGTCGCCCAGGAACGCCAATTGGTGGCCAATGGCGAAAACTTCGCTCAGGTCGAACAGCTGAAAAGCCGTTTCCCGGCCATGGTGGTCGCCACCACCGCAGGCTTGGCCGCCGCGACAGTGGCAGCCGAGCTGGACGCGCAGTACGTCAAGGACCTGCTGGAAGACAAGACGCCGACTGACGAAGAACTGGACAACGCCTTCGACTTGAGCCTGGATGACCTGGAAACGACCCCGGTTGCGCCGCCGCCAGAGCCTGTCGCTGAGCTGGACGCGTTCCCGGAAGACGACGATCTGAGTTTCGAGTCGGTGCTCAAGCAGCAGGCTGAAGCCAACGAAAGCTTGGACGACCTGTCGGAGTTCGACCTGGACCTGGGCGCCGATGCCCCGACTCCGATCCCGGCGCTCGACGATGAAGACTTCCTGCTCGACCTGGACGACGACCTCAAGGGCCTGGAGTTGCCTGCGACTGAAACACCAGCCGTGGCCGACACGCTGGCCGATGATCTTGAGCTACCGGCGGACTTCGATCTGTCCCTGTCTGACGAAATGGACGCGCACGATGCGCCCAAGGATGCCTTCGAGTCAGAGTTGGACGATGTAAACGCCGAACTGGATCGCCTGTCCGACAACTTGGGGCAGCCGACGTTTACCGCCGAAGATGCCTTGGTCGGTGCTGAAGAAGAGCCGGACTTCGACTTCCTTAGCGGTACCGACGAAGTGGCGACCAAGCTCGATCTGGCCCAGGCCTACATCGACATGGGCGACAACGACGGCGCCCGCGACATCCTCGGCGAAGTCCTCAGCGAAGGCGACGCCACTCAGAAGAGCGAAGCGCAGGAAATGTTGTCGCGCCTGGCTTGAGTCAGTGGTTATACAAAAGCGGCAGCCGGTGAGGCTGCCGTTTTTGTTTGTGGCGGGATTTGCGGGTGTTTGGGCTGGCCTCATCGCGAGCAAGCTTGCTCCCACCGCAAATCCCCTGTGGAAGCAAAGCTTGCTCGCGATAGCGCCAGTCCATTCAACACAGGATCACCCGTCGGACTGGCATCCCAAGCCATCGGCCTTATAATGCCCGCCTTTGCGTACCTCAGCAGGCTGTAATTCCTTGGCAAACATAGACAACCCGGCCGCCGAAATGGCGGCTGATGGCTTTTTCCGGATCGCCTTGGGCGTTGAATACAAAGGCTCGCGCTATCGTGGCTGGCAGCGCCAGGCTTCCGGTGTATTGACGGTGCAGGAAACCCTTGAAAAAGCCCTGTCCAAAGTCGCCGACTCGCCCGTGTCGCTGCATTGCGCCGGCCGTACCGATGCTGGCGTGCATGCCTGTGGCCAGGTGGTGCATTTCGACACTCGGGTCGAGCGTTCGATGAAGGCCTGGGTGATGGGTGCCAACATCAACTTACCCCACGACGTCAGCGTCAGTTGGGCCAAGGTGATGCCGGCGCATTTCCATGCACGCTTCAAGGCCATCGCCCGGCGTTATCGCTACGTGATCTACAACGATCAGATCCGCCCGGCGCACCTGAACGAAGAAATCACCTGGAATCACCGCCCGCTGGACGTCGAACGCATGGCCGAGGCCGCGCAATATCTGGTCGGCGTCCATGACTTCAGCGCCTTCCGTGCCGGCCAGTGCCAGGCCAAGTCGCCGATCAAGGAGTTGCATCACCTGCGCGTGACCCGTCATGGCAAGATGATCGTGCTCGATATCCGCGCCAGCGCGTTCCTGCATCACATGGTGCGCAACATTGCCGGCGTGCTGATGACCATTGGTGCTGGCGAACGGCCGGTGGAGTGGATCAAGGAAGTGCTCGACAGTCGTGTCCGTCGCTCCGGTGGCGTCACGGCGCACCCGTTTGGCTTGTACCTGGTACAGGTCGAATATCGCGATGAATTCGAACTGCCGGAGCGTTACGTGGGGCCACATTTCCTCACAGGCTTCTCGGAACTCGACGGCTGACGCTCTGCGCAGCATTTGCTACCATCCGGGACTTTCACGGATTTGCCTGAGGTTTTACCCACCATGCCGGTCGTTCGCAGCAAGATTTGCGGGATCACCCGCGTCGAGGACGCGTTGGCAGCGGTCGAGGCCGGGGCCGACGCCATCGGGCTGGTGTTCTACGCCAAGAGCCCGCGCGCGGTGACGGTGCAGCAGGCGAGGGCGATCCTCCAGGCCTTGCCGCCGTTCGTGACCCCGGTGGGCCTGTTCGTCAATGCCAGTCGTTGCGAGTTGGGCGAAATACTCGATGCGGTGCCGCTGGGCTTGTTGCAGTTCCATGGCGATGAGACCCCAGCCGATTGCGAAGGTTGGCATCGTCCTTACATCAAGGCGTTGCGGGTCAAGGCCGGGGATGACATCGCCACCAGTTGCGCAGCTTTCGCCAGTGCCAGCGGCATTTTGCTGGACACCTATGTGGAAGGCGTTCCCGGAGGGACCGGCGAAGCGTTCGATTGGTCACTGGTGCCCCAGGGCTTGGAGAAACCGATTATCCTGGCCGGTGGCCTGACGGTGGAGAACGTGGCTCAGGCCATTCGCCAGGTTCGCCCTTACGCGGTGGACGTGAGCGGGGGCGTGGAGCAGAGCAAGGGCATCAAGGACCCTGTAAAGATTCGTGCATTCATGGCCGCTGTGCGCAGTAGCCAGTCGTCAATGTGACGGCTGGCAGACTGCCGCCGTCCATACCAGCACTGTACAAAGCAGGCAGGTGCCGCCTCCGGGTGGGCCGATAGCGAAGTGGTAGCCGCCGTGCGGTTGCCGGGATGGCTGAGGAAGGTTGGGTTGCACGCAGGTCATGTTTTGCACTGACCGTGGCGGCCCCTCGACTCGGCGCACAATGAATTTAGCTCAAGGGCATACGCGGGGCCGCGAACCAAAGCGTTCGGGTCGCCGGTACTGGAGAAAGAAAGCATGAGCAACTGGTTGGTAGACAAACTGATCCCTTCGATCATGCGTTCCGAGGTGAAAAAAAGCTCGGTGCCTGAAGGTCTGTGGCACAAGTGTCCATCCTGCGAAGCGGTGCTGTACCGCCCCGAGCTGGAAAAGACCCTGGACGTTTGCCCCAAGTGCAATCACCACATGCGCATCGGTGCGCGTGCCCGTATCGACATTTTCCTCGATGCCGAAGGTCGTGTTGAGCTGGGTGCCGACCTGGAGCCAGTGGATCGCCTGAAATTCCGCGATGGCAAGAAATACAAGGATCGCCTGACCGCAGCCCAGAAGCAGACCGGCGAAAAAGATGCGTTGGTGTCCATGAGTGGCACCCTGCTGGGTATGCCAGTGGTGGTTTCGGCTTTCGAGTTCTCCTTCATGGGCGGTTCCATGGGCGCCATCGTCGGTGAGCGCTTCGTTCGTGCCGCCAACTACGCTTTGGAAAAGCGTTGCCCGATGATCTGCTTCGCCGCTTCCGGCGGTGCGCGGATGCAGGAAGCGCTGATCTCCCTGATGCAAATGGCCAAGACCTCCGCGGTGTTGGCGCGTCTTCGTGAAGAGGGCATTCCGTTCATCTCGGTGCTGACCGATCCGGTCTATGGTGGTGTTTCCGCCAGCCTGGCGATGCTCGGCGACGTGATCGTCGGCGAGCCGAAAGCCCTGATTGGCTTTGCCGGCCCGCGCGTGATTGAGCAGACCGTGCGTGAAAAGTTGCCGGAAGGCTTCCAGCGCAGTGAGTTCCTGCTGGAGCACGGCGCCATCGACATGATCATCCATCGCCAGGAGCTGCGTCCGCGCCTGGGCAATCTGCTGGCTCAACTGACGGGGCTGCCGACGCCGACTTTCGTCGCCGCGCCGATCGAGCCGATCGTGGTTCCGCCGGTGCCTGCCGGGCTATGATTCAACGCACCCTGGGCGATTGGCTTGCCTACCTCGAGCAGTTGCATCCATCGGCCATCGACATGGGGTTGGAGCGCTCGCAAACGGTAGCGTCCCGCATGGGACTCGCCAAGCCGGCGCCCCGGGTCATTACCGTCACCGGCACCAACGGCAAGGGCTCTACCTGCGCCTTCGTGGCTTCGCTGCTGCGGGCCCAGGGGCTGAGCGTCGGTGTCTACAGCTCGCCGCACCTGCTGCGCTACAACGAGCGGGTGCAGGTGAATGGCGTCGAAGCCTCTGACGCCCAGCTGTGCGAAGCCTTTGCTGCCGTGGAAACCGGGCGAGGCGATACAACCCTCACTTATTTCGAGATGGGCACCCTGGCGGCATTCTGGTTGTTCGCCCGTGCCGGTCTCGATGCGGTCGTGCTGGAAGTCGGCCTGGGCGGGCGGCTGGATACGGTCAATCTGGTGGACGCAGACATTGCGCTGGTCACCAGCATTGGCGTGGACCATGCCGATTATCTGGGTGATACCCGCGAATCAGTGGCCTTCGAGAAGGCCGGCATCTTTCGCCAGGGCGCGCCTGCGCTTTGCGGCGATCTCAATCCCCCCCAGCCGTTGTTGGACAAGGTTCGTGAATTGAACTGCCCGTTCTTTCTACGTGGGCGGGATTTCGATCTGGCGATGACCGAGCAGCATTGGCAATGGCGCGGCAGCGACCTGCGGGGCAACCCGGTGGAGTTGCACGACCTGCCCTTGCTGGACCTGCCGATGGAAAACGCCGCGCTGGCGCTCCAGGCCTATCTGTTGCTGGGCTTGCCGTGGGATGCCGGGCAAATCGTCCAGGCGTTGCAGGCGACCCGTGTGGTCGGGCGCCTCGATCGTCGTCAGTTCGATTGGCAAGGCAAGCGTTTGAACCTGTTGCTGGATGTCGGCCATAACCCTCACGCGGCACAGTACCTGGCCGAGCGCCTGGCGCGGCGGCCTGTGGTGGGGCGGCGTCTGGCGGTGTTCGGGCTGCTGTCCGACAAGGATCTGGATGGCGTGGTGGAGGCGTTGGGTGCTAGTGTCCAGCACTGGGCGGTGACGCCACTGGATTCGCCGCGCTCGCGTACAGCGGCGCAGTTGCAGGAAGCCTTGCAGCGCCACGGCGCTTCAGTGCAAACCTACGCTAGCGTGGCCGCCGGGTTGGAAGGGCAGTGCGCCCTGGCGACGGCCGATGATGAAATCCTGCTGTTCGGATCATTTTTTTGTGTTGCCGAGGCCCTTCAATGGTTGGCCCGGCGCTCCACGGAGGAGGCTGCAGATGGCATTGCTGGATAAGGCGTATAAGCAGCGCATGGTTGGGGCCCTGGTGTTGGTGGCCCTGGCGGTGATTTTCCTGCCGATGCTGTTTTCCCGTCAGGACGAGCAACGCCAAGTCACGGTCGACGCGCCAGCCGCGCCCCAGACGCCTTCGGTGCCGCCTGTGCAGGTTGAGCCGGTGGTTGTGCCCGAGCCCCAGGCGTTGCCTCAGGAGCCTGTTCCAAGCGACGAGGAGTTGGCCGAGCTATCGGCGTCGTCGATGCCGATTGCGCCTGCTCCCGCAGCGCCCGCTGCACCGAGCAAGCCATCTGTCGCTCCGGCTCCAGTTCCGGTTCCGGCCGCTCCAGCGGTCAAACCGGCCCCAAGCCAGCCGATTACCGCCGCCACGACCAAGCCGGACACCACGCAAAGGCGCGTGGATGCCAATGGCCTGTCGATCAGTTGGTCGGTGCAACTGGCCAGCCTGACCAGTCGCGAGAGTGCCGAGAATTTGCAGAAAACCCTGCGTAGCCAGGGCTACAATGCCTACATTCGCTCCGTCGATGGCAAGAATCGGGTGTTTGTCGGCCCGTTGATCGAGCGTGCCGAAGCCGACCGCCTGCGTGATCTGCTCAGTCGTCAGCAGAACCTCAAGGGTTTTGTGGTGCGCTTCCAGCCAGAGCGCGGCTGACAGCGATTTAGCTGATTTGAATCGTGCAGCTTACCGACAGCCCTGCGCTCTGCTAAAATGCGCCGCCTTATCCGTCTGTAGGCTGCACCGTGCCATTTACCTGGGTTGACTGGGCGATCGTTGCGATCGTCGCCATCTCCGCATTGATCAGTCTGAGCCGCGGCTTCGTCAAGGAAGCCCTCTCGCTGCTGACCTGGATCATCGCGGGGGTCGTAGCCTGGATGTTTGGTGGTTCGCTGTCCCAGTACCTCGCCGGATACATCGAAACTCCGTCGGCTCGCGTGATCGCGGGCTGTGCCATCTTGTTTATCGCCACCTTGCTGGTTGGCGCAATGATCAATTATCTGATCGGCGAACTGATTCGCGTCACCGGGCTTTCCGGGACGGACCGGTTCCTGGGCATGGCCTTTGGCGCGGCGCGTGGCGCGTTGCTGGTGGTCGTGGCCGTCGGGCTCTTGAGCCTGGGGCCGGTACAGCAGGATACGTGGTGGCAGGAGTCCCGACTCGTGCCACAATTTCTATTGGTCGCAGACTGGTCCAAAAACCTGATCCTGGGTTGGAGCAGTCAGTGGCTTGCCAGCGGTATCAGCGTACCCGCTGAAATACCGTTCAAGGAACACCTCTTGCCGATGGCCAAAACGCCGCAGTAAGTGTTGTTCAGTTCAGATCCATTAAGTAGGGGTTGTGTCGCATGTGTGGCATCGTCGGTATCGTCGGTAAGTCGAACGTCAATCAGGCGCTGTATGACGCGCTAACCGTGCTCCAGCACCGCGGCCAGGACGCTGCCGGTATCGTGACCAGTCATGACGGCCGGTTATTCCTGCGCAAGGACAACGGCCTGGTGCGTGATGTGTTCCATCAGCGCCACATGCAGCGCTTGGTCGGTCACATGGGTATCGGCCACGTGCGCTACCCGACCGCGGGTAGCTCGACGTCGGCTGAAGCCCAGCCGTTCTACGTCAACTCGCCGTACGGCATCACCTTGGCGCACAACGGCAACCTGACCAACGTCGAGCAACTGGCCAAGGAGATCTATGAATCTGACTTGCGCCACGTCAACACCAATTCCGACTCGGAAGTGATGCTCAACGTGTTCGCCCATGAGCTGGCCCAGCGCGGCAAGCTGCAGCCTACGGAAGAAGACGTGTTTGCCGCCGTGACCGACGTGCACAACCGTTGCGTGGGCGGCTATGCGGTAGTAGCGATGATCACCGGCTACGGCATCGTCGGCTTCCGCGATCCCCACGGTATCCGCCCGATCGTGTTCGGCCAGCGCCACACCGACGAAGGCGTCGAATACATGATCGCCTCTGAAAGCGTGTCCCTGGACGTGCTGGGCTTCACCCTGATTCGCGACCTGGCCCCGGGCGAAGCGGTCTACATCACTGAAGACGGCAAGCTGCACACCCGTCAGTGCGCGACCAACCCGTCCTTGACCCCGTGCATCTTCGAACACGTCTACCTGGCGCGTCCGGACTCGATCATCGACGGTGTTTCGGTCTACAAGGCACGCCTGCGCATGGGCGAGAAACTGGCCGACAAGATCCTGCGCGAGCGTCCGGAGCACGATATCGACGTGGTCATCCCGATCCCGGACACCAGTCGTACCTCAGCCCTGGAGCTGGCGAACCACCTGGGTGTCAAGTTCCGCGAAGGTTTCGTGAAGAACCGCTACATTGGCCGGACCTTCATCATGCCGGGCCAGGCTGCACGGAAAAAATCCGTACGCCAGAAGCTCAACGCCATCGAACTGGAGTTCCGCGGCAAGAACGTGATGCTGGTGGATGACTCCATCGTGCGTGGCACCACGTGCAAACAGATCATCCAGATGGCCCGTGAAGCCGGCGCCAAGAACGTGTATTTCTGCTCCGCGGCCCCGGCCGTGCGCTACCCCAACGTCTACGGCATCGACATGCCGAGTGCCCATGAGCTGATCGCTCATAACCGCACCACCCAGGACGTGGCCGACCTGATCGGCGCCGACTGGTTGATCTACCAGGACCTGTCGGACTTGATCGAGGCGGTTGGTGGCGGCAAGATCAAGATTGAACACTTCGATTGCGCGGTATTCGACGGCAAGTACGTCACCGGCGACATCGACGAGGCCTACCTGAACAGGATCGAGAACGCACGTAACGATGCGTCCAAGGCCAAGACTCAGGCGGTCAGTGCGATCATCGATCTGTACAACAATTGATTAACCAACCGGCCCTGAGGGGCCGGTTTGCGTTTAACCCGATTTCAGGAGTGACAGCATGAGTCAGGATTGGGATGCCGGTCGGCTGGACAGCGACCTTGACGGCGTAGCGTTCGATACCCTGGCGGTTCGCGCGGGTCAGCACCGTACACCGGAAGCCGAACACGGTGATCCGCTGTTTTTCACCTCCAGCTACGTGTTCCGTACCGCTGCCGATGCAGCCGCACGGTTTGCCGGCGAAGTGCCGGGCAACGTTTACTCGCGCTACACCAACCCGACCGTGCGGGCTTTCGAGGAGCGCATCGCTGCCCTGGAAGGCGCCGAGCAAGCCGTGGCGACTGCCACCGGGATGGCCGCGATCATGGCCGTGGTGATGAGTCTGTGCAGCGCTGGCGACCACGTGCTGGTGTCGCGCAGCGTCTTCGGCTCGACCATCAGCCTGTTCGAGAAGTACTTCAAGCGCTTTGGCGTGGAGGTCGATTACGTGCCCCTGGCGGACCTGTCCGCTTGGGATGCGGCGATCAAGGCCAATACCAGGCTGCTGTTCGTCGAATCACCTTCCAACCCTCTGGCCGAGCTGGTGGATATCGCCGCGCTGGCGGAAATCGCCCACGCCAAGGGCGCCATGCTGGTGGTCGATAACTGCTTCTGCACCCCGGCGCTGCAACAACCGCTGAAGTTGGGTGCGGACATCGTGGTGCATTCGGCGACCAAGTTCATCGACGGCCAGGGCCGTTGCATGGGTGGCGTGGTGGCCGGTCGTAGCGAGCAGATGAAGGAGGTGGTGGGCTTTTTGCGCACCGCAGGTCCCACCCTCAGCCCGTTCAACGCCTGGGTCTTTCTCAAGGGCCTGGAAACCCTCGGCCTGCGCATGAAAGCCCATTGTGCCAATGCCCAGGCCTTGGCCGAGTGGCTGGAGCAGCAGGGCGGCATCGAAAAAGTGCATTACGCCGGCCTAAAGAGCCATCCGCAACATGACCTGGCCTTGCGTCAGCAGCGTGGGTTCGGCGCGGTGGTGAGCTTTGAGGTCAAGGGGGGCAAGGAGGGCGCCTGGCGCTTCATTGATGCGACCCGGTTGATTTCCATCACCGCCAACCTGGGTGACAGCAAGACCACCATCACCCACCCGAGCACCACGTCCCACGGCCGCCTGTCGCCCCAGGAGCGTGAATCGGCGGGTATTGGTGACAGCCTGATCCGCGTTGCGGTCGGCCTGGAAGACGTCGCCGATCTGCAGGCCGACCTGGCCCGCGGGTTGGCGGCCTTGTGATCGAGCTGGCTACGCCGACGAGCGGCACTCATGGCCGGGTTGCCTTGGTGACGGGCGCCGCACGGGGCATCGGTCTGGGCATTGCCGCCTGGTTGATCTGTGAAGGCTGGCAGGTGGTGCTGACCGACCTGGACCGCGAGCGCGGCTCCAAGGTGGCGAAGACCCTGGGCGACAATGCCTGGTTCATCGCCATGGATGTAGCGGACGAAGCACAGGTCGCCACCGGCATCGCCGAGGTGCTCGGGCAGTTTGGGCGGCTCGACGCGCTGGTGTGTAACGCGGCCATTGCCGACCCGCACAACATCACCCTGGAAAGCCTGGACCTGGCTTATTGGAATCGGGTCCTGGCGGTGAACTTGGGTGGGCCGATGCTGCTGGCCAAGCACTGTGCGCCGTATCTGCGCGCTCACAACGGCGCCATCGTCAACCTGGCCTCCACCCGCGCCGCGCAATCGGAGCCTGACACCGAAGCCTATGCAGCGAGCAAGGGCGGCTTGCTGGCCCTGACTCATGCCCTGGCAATCAGCCTTGGGCCGGAGATCCGGGTCAACGCCGTCAGCCCTGGCTGGATCGACGCGCGCGATCCCGCCCAGCGTCGTGCGCAGCCGCTGACCGACGCCGATCACGCCCAGCATCCAGCGGGCAGGGTCGGCACGGTAGAGGACGTGGCGGCCATGGTCGCCTGGCTGTTGTCGCGCAATGCCGGTTTTGTCACGGGGCAGGAGTTCGTCGTGGACGGCGGCATGACCAAGAAAATGATTTATAAGTGAGTGCGGTGGCGGGTGCTGTTTGAAACTGTTTTGAAAAAACTTCAACCCTGCTATTGACTTAGCTTCGGTACCTGCGTAAATTTCGCGGCCTCAACGAAGCAAAGGGTGATTAGCTCAGCTGGGAGAGCGTCTGCCTTACAAGCAGAATGTCGGCGGTTCGATCCCGTCATCACCCACCATGTTTTACGAGAGTTTTGCGAAAGCAAGACGGAAGCTGTCAAAAGCCTCCACCGACGCGCAGCGGTAGTTCAGTCGGTTAGAATACCGGCCTGTCACGCCGGGGGTCGCGGGTTCGAGTCCCGTCCGCTGCGCCATATTTTCCGAAGCAGGTTCGCCTGGTTCGAGATCAAGATCCAAGGGTTTTGATCAGACGAGTTAACTGGACGCAAGTCCATAGCGATACGCAGCGGTAGTTCAGTCGGTTAGAATACCGGCCTGTCACGCCGGGGGTCGCGGGTTCGAGTCCCGTCCGCTGCGCCATATCTGCTTCGAGGCCCACTGAACGCCTTGAAGCTAAGAAGAAAGCTGAAAAGCTACTTCTAGTCGATAGCAAAAGCCCTGGTCGAAAGACCGGGGTTTTTTGTTTTTGGCGTGCTCACCTTGAAAGGTTGGAACAAGCCCGTGGCGGGGGAGCTTGCTGTGGCGAGGGGATTTAGCGAAGCGTCGCACCGCCCCGCAGGGCTGCGAGCAGCCCTTTGGTGATGGTCCTCAGAACCCCAACTTATCCCGCAACCCGTAGTACCAAGCCCCCATCGCCGCGAACGGCGTACGCAGCAACTGCCCGCCGGGGAAAGGGTAGTGGGGCAGGTCGGCAAACGCATCAAAACGCTCAGCCTGACCTCGCAGCGCCTCGGCTAGGACCTTGCCCGCCAGGTGCGTATACGTCACGCCATGACCGCTGCAGCCCTGGGAATAATAAATGTTATCCCCTAGTCGCCCGACCTGCGGAAGACGCGACAGCGTCAGCAGGAAATTTCCGGTCCAGGCGTAATCAATCTTCACATCCTTGAGCTGAGGGAAGGCCTTGAGCATCTTCGGGCGAATGATCGCTTCAATGTTCGCCGGATCCCTCGCGCCATACACCACGCCGCCGCCGAAGATCAGGCGCTTGTCGCCCGTCAGTCGGTAGTAATCGAGCAGGTAGTTGCAGTCTTCTACGCAATAATCCTGAGGTAGCAGGCGGTGAGCCAACTCGTCCCTCAGCGGTTCGGTAGCAATTACCTGTGTGCCACAAGGCATGGACTTGGCCGCCAACTCCGGTACCAGATTGCCCAGGTAAGCATTGCCCGCCACGATAATGAACTTGGCCCTGACCTTGCCCTGTGACGTATGCACGACCGGGCTGGCGCCGCGCTCGATGCGCACCGCTGGCGATTGCTCATAAATCACCCCGCCCAGCGACTCCACAGCCGCCGCTTCGCCCAGCGCCAGGTTGAGCGGATGAATATGCCCGCCGCTCATGTCCAGCATGCCACCCATATACTCATCGCAAGCCACCACCTCGCGAATACGCCGCTGATCCAGCAGTTCCAGCTGGGTATGCCCGAAGCGCTCCCATAAACGCTTCTGCGACTCCAGGTGGCCCATCTGTTTAGCGGTGAGGGCGGCGAATACGCCGCCGTCCTTCAAATCGCACTGAATCTGATACTTCGCCACCCGCTCACGAATGATCCGCCCGCCTTCAAACGCCATGTTGCCCAGCAACTGCGACTGCTGAGGGCCGACGCTGCGTTCGATCACATCAATATCGCGGCTGTAGCTGTTAACGATCTGCCCGCCGTTGCGACCCGAAGCTCCAAAACCCACCTTCGCCGCCTCAAGCACGGTGACCTTGAAACCGTTCTCCAGCAAAAACAGCGCAGAGGACAGGCCGGTGTAGCCAGCACCGATCACGCACACATCCGTCTCGACGTCATCCTGTAGGGCGGGGCGTGGAGGAGCCGGGTTGGCCGACGCGGCGTAATAGGACGCTGGATAGGATGTGTTCGCCATTCTGCAACCTCTGTTTTATATTTTTTACGAATACAGCGATCCTACCCGAGATAAAAATCGGCCGCCAGCCACCCCCAAATCTTTGTCGCAGTGGCGAAATTAAATATTTTGCATATTCATAGGGTTAGGTGAAAAAAAGGTGTTGACACCCCTCCGGAATTCCGTAGAATGCCGCCTCACAGCAGGCACGTAGCTCAGTTGGTTAGAGCACCACCTTGACATGGTGGGGGTCGTTGGTTCGAGTCCAATCGCGCCTACCAAACAAAATCCGCTCTGCTGGGCGGTCTAGAAGGGCTCACCGAAAGGTGGGCCCTTTTTTGTTGTCGTACATAAGGACATGGTCATGCGGGTTGTCACTTCCGTAACTTTTCTTTCTATAGCACTTGCTGGTTGCTCTGGAATACCTTCAGTTCCATACGAAGAGCCTGCTCAATCAGAGGGAGTGGCGCGTGTTCGCGTTATCACGAACGCTGACGTGTACGGAGATAGCGTCGTTGGCAGTTGTGCTCCTGCTACCCGGCATAAAATGGCTGAAGCCGGACGTTTCGGGCAGGACGGTACAGCGAGCATCAACTATCCGCAGTATCCCCTGAAGTCGGCGAGCGTTGGCGTACCGAAAAGAGTTTGGCCCAGTCTTATCCAGTACATCCCTGCAATTCGGAGGGGGGAAGGGGCTTACAAAGAGGTCGTAACCGAGTATCGCGTTAGGGCGGATCTGCCATTCCAAATTGCAACCCGTGGCGCGACCATTGCGGGCAACGGCAACTCTTACCGGACCTGTGGTGGCCAGGCGCTCGTTTACAAGCTGGAACCTGGGAAAGACTACGAAGCGGTGGTAGGGGTGGATGGCAGACCAAGCAAAGATGGCGAGCCAGCGCTAATTTGCATGTTGGCGGTTCTCGAACTTACCACTTTGCCTGGCACTTCGATTGTGATTCCCCAAAAGCTGACGCATGCCGCGGCTCCGCAGGTGGTCTGCAAAAACTAATAAGCACAGCCCGCCGTCGAGCGGGTTTTGCGTCTAGCGGAAACGAGAAAGCCCCGATTTTGATCGGGGCTTTCTCGTTGTGGCGAATAAAGACGGCGACTTCGGGAAAAGGGGACAGATTTGAATGGCACTTACTTAACCTTCTTCGGGTGACCATTCTTCCTGACCTCGGCCCTGGCTGATCGACGTGTTTTCATCAGCATGGGATAAGGCTTGGGTCTTCGTTTTATCGCGCGCGGCTCAATCCT